>NZ_JBDTJZ010000132.1:0-11781 GCF_039935595.1 Mucilaginibacter sp.
GAGAAGAAGGATTTTGGAATAAAAAGCGGGAAATAGGCGTTGACGTGACCGGTTTCTTTAAACATTTTATCCAGCACGGCTTGCATTTTTTCCCAAATGGAGTATCCATAGGGTTTAATGATCATACAACCTTTAACGGGCGAATATTCGGCCATATCGGCTTTTATCACCAGGTCATTATACCATTGCGAATAATCTTCATCTTTACTTACAACACCTTTACTCATAAAATTTGTGGAATAGAATTTGACTGTTTAATTACTTAATATTGTGGTCAAATTTATAAATTTAATAAGTTAATTAAACCTTATTATACAACTATAGTCTAAGTTAACATAAACCAATTTATCCTTACCATACAAATTAGTATAGATATATCATGAAAAGTAACCTTTTTGCAGGAATTATTCTCATCGGCGCGGCTGTGCTGAGTTCCTGCTCCTCAACTACGCAGCTTACCAAAACCTCTAATCCTATTAATGACGATGATGTTTATTATACTAAAGCCAAAGCTGGCGATAGAACAGAATATATTAATGATGCTGACTATTTAGCAAGCCAGCAGGGTAATGAAGACGACGATTACTATTATTATGGTGACTATGCGTCGCGCATAAACCGTTTTGGTTATTACTCTCCTTTTGATTATGGCGATCCGCTTTATTATGGTTACAGTCCGTATTATGGTAGCCGGTTTAGCATGGGCTTAGGTATGGGGCTGGGTTATGGTTCGCCTTATTACAGCTATGGTTATTCACCATATTTCGATCTGGGTTATGGTTATTCGCCATTTTATGATGGTTATGGCTATGGTTTAGGTGGTTACGGCGGCTATGGTTTAGGATATGGTGGTGGTTACGGCATAGGCGGTTATGGCGGCGGCTTTTTATGGGGCGGCGGTACTACCGGCCAACGCAGCCGTCCGGTTTATGCCAATGGCAATAATCCGATAGTTGATAGGTCAATACGCTCCAACCTGCCATCTCAAAACACTACAATTTTACGTGGCAATACTTCGCAGGGCCGTGTGGTTAACGGGGTTATGCAGCGTAATGCTGATGGCTCAGGCGCACGTGCTGTCAGAGACTCCAGACCACAACAAGACCAACCTATATTTCGTGCACCGCAAAATATTAGCACTTCAAACAATTCTGGCGGCAACTTTAGTAGCGGCAGTTCGGGTGGAAGTAGTGGTGGCGGAGGAGGTGGTGGTGGCCGACCGGTAAGACCATAATTTATTCTATCTAAAAACTTTATGAAAATAAAATATATACTAAGTGTAATTGCTATAGTAGCAATCAGCAAAAGCAGTTTTGCGCAATATGCACAAGACGCTGTACGTTATTCAACTTTCCAAACAGGCTCATCGTCGCGCATTAAAGCAATAGGTAATGCAGGCACAGCCGTAGGTGGCGATGTAAGCTCAATAAGCGGCAACCCGGCAGGGCTTGGTTTTTTTACACGTACTGAATACAGTATAACCCCCGAATATAATGGGATCAATACAAACTCCACCTATTTGGGTCAAAGCAGTACGGCTACCAACAACAACCTAAACTTAAACAATGCTTCTATTGTATTTTATAGCCGGGCAAACACGCCGCGCGGCGTTGACAAAACAAAAGGATGGTTAAGTTTTAATTTTGGGATAGGATACGCCCGTACCAATAATTTTGACGAAAATGTAACCTATGCTGCTAAAAACGCCACCAGCTCCATTAATGATTATTATGCCAGCCTGGCCAATAGCAGTGGTATTGGCAGCAGTACCTTGCCAGGTTTTGCATATAATCAAAACCTGATTGACTTATACGGGTCGCCGGCTACTTACCAAAAAAACAATGTGGCCGGTACACCTGCCAATCAATCAAACAATATTAGCCGCTCGGGCGGGCAATCGGAGTTTGATCTATCCGTTGGTACCAACTACAGCAATAAACTATACCTGGGCTTTGGCCTTGCACTTACCGATCTGACCTATAGTGTTGCTAATGATTTTTACGAAAGTGGTGTAGCTTCGATATTAGAGGGCACGCCTGCTGTAGGTGTTAATCGTAATTATAACTCAGTTTACAGTCAGCAACAGGTAACTTCCGGTTCGGGAGTAAATGCAAAATTTGGCTTAATGTATAAAATTACCGAAGCTGTAAGGTTTGGGGCCTTAATTACCACGCCTACTTATTTAAGCATTAATGATACCTACTCTGAAGGCTTAACAACCACTTTAAGCAGTGGTGTTCGTTATCAGGATGGCCCACAGGATTACCCATTAAGTTATACCATGCGCACACCTATGAAACTGGCCGGCGGTTTATCTGTTTTTCTTAAACAGTTTGGTTTCCTGTCTGGCGATGTTGAATACGTTGATTATAGTACCACACACCTAAACGGCAACAGCGATTACAGCAACTCTTATGATAACAATATCATAAAAAGCACTTACCGCGCAACAGTTAACGCGCATGTTGGTGCCGAGGCAAGGTTAACCAATAACTTTTCATTACGTGGCGGTTACGGCATGCAGGGTAGCCCGCTAAAACAAAACGGAAGCGCTATTAATACTATAAGCGGCGGCTTAGGCTACCGTTTTAACAGCGGCTATTATATTGATGCAACCTATGCCCATGTTGATGGCAACCAAGTGGTAACGCCATACACGCTTTCAAGTACGTCGCCTACGGCCAGTGTAAATAAAACCTTAAATAACGTTTTCCTGACACTGGGATTCAGATACTAAAAAACATTGCATACACAAAGAAAGCCGGTTCAATGAGCCGGCTTTCTGATTTTAATAGGTACTGATTTTACTGTTCTTAATTTTATTCCATATTTGTACCCATTATGACGATGCCATCACCTTTTATACACCAGGCGTTTAACGGTATAATATGGCGCATGGAAATTGACAGCCTTAGCAATACCCTTTTCCTTGAAATAAGAAATACCGAAGATAAGCAGGTATCATTCGCTTCCATTAACCTAACCGATGGCAAAATAAATTTCACCCAACTTACCCAACCCGAAAGGTGGCTTATAGGTATTGAAACTGCATACGATGGGATACTACTGCTGCACCAATACCAGGCCGCAACCAGCCCGGTGCATAAGGGAGTAATTGCTGTTGACGGCACCAACGGCACAACTTTATGGAGCAACTATACTTACGCATTTGATAGTTTAGCACAATTGGGCCCCGTATTATATAATGTACAAATACAACCAAAAAAACTATTCATTACCGATATTAAAACAGGCGAAACCTTAAGGCAGTTTGAACCGTTAAAGGATGCTGTGCCATATAACCATATTAAAGCTACTGATATTTTCCCTTCAACATCATTGCCCCCGCAATTAAAAGTTGAACCCTACGGAAACATTATACATTCGCTTTATTACAATAATTTCAGAATTGTATCTTTGCACACCGTTAATGCGGGGATATTAAAACAGCATTTATACATATTAAATGACATGGGCATTTTTTATGAAGATATATTGAACGATGGTATACAAAAAATGCAACCCGAGTCGTTCATACTATATAAAAACTGTTTAGTATACATTAAAAACAAGTCCGAAATTAAGGTTATTAACCTATAAGTACTTGTATTATAATTTATTATGAAAATCAAACTATTATTAATTATTACCACTTTATCCATGTTGTCTGTTTCTACTTTCGCTAAAACGTTGGTAGACTCAATAGGAATAGAAAATTTAGACGGTAAAAAAGTGATATTGCATAAACTGGATGCAAAAGATAACTACTACTCTATTGGCCGGCGTTATAATATACGTCCGCAGGTTATTATGCAATTTAACAATAACGCATCGTTAATAGTTGGGAACATAATTAAGGTACCTACCGAGCAGTCCTTTTTGCAGTCGGCACCTAACCCTACGCAAAGGGCGGCAACACAGCAACAGGCACCTGCACAAGCTACACAAAAACCAACCGCCGCTGCACAAGGTATAATAACGCTGGAATACAAAGTATCGGCAGGCGAAACACTATATAGTATAGCCAAACGCTTTGATACCACAGTAGACGATATTACCAAACTCAACAATTTAACCACCACCATAATACCGGGCCAGATATTAAAAGTACGCAGTGGCCAACCAGCCCCTGTTGTTGTACAGCACCCGGTTGTAAAACGCGATTCGACAACGGTGGTATTGGATACAGATAGCGGAAGTATTGACCGACGGATTGGAGCAAATAAGTTTGGCCTTTTTGAAAAAAATGAAAAAGGCGTAGCCACCTGGATAGATGATCCCAGCCTTGACGCAGCAAAAAAACTGGCGCTGCACCGCACTGCTCCAATTGGTACGGTTATAAAAATCACTAACCCGATGACAGGTCGTACTACCTTTGCCAAAGTTGTGGGCCGTATTAATGATAGCGAAGCCACAAAAGATGTTATAATAGTGATGACCAAAAATGTTGCCGAATCAATTGGCGCGTTAGATAAGCGTGTACATGTAAACATTAGCTACGGCAGCCCTAATGAATAAACCTTTTATAGTTGGCATTGCCGGTGGCAGCGGCTCAGGTAAAACTTTTTTTTTAAAACGGTTTCTTGATCATTTTACACCCGATGAGGTTTGCCTGGTATCGCAGGATGACTATTATATCCCTGTGGCACACAATATGACAGCAGAAGAAAATAAATTATACAATTTTGACCTGCCGGATACTATTGACCATGACCATTTTGAAAATGATGTATATAAACTGCTCAATAACCAAACCATCTATAAAAAAGAATACACATTTAACAACCCTAGCCTAACCCCGCAATTATTAGAAATAAAACCGGCCCCGGTATTAATAGTTGAAGGTTTGTTTATACTTCACTTTAAGGGCATTGCAAATTTACTCGACATGAAGATATTTGTTGATGCCGATGAAGACGTTGCCTTACAACGTAGATTAAAACGCGATTTGATTGAACGCGGCTATTCAAATGACGATGTATTATATAAATGGGTTAACCATGTAGTACCGGCCTACAAAGAATATTTATTACCCTACAAAAATGAATGCGATAAAGTTATCCTCAATAACACGCATACCGTCGAAGAAATATTGTCTGTTACTGAACAATTATCAAAAGAATTAAGAGAAAAAGTTTTAGTTACTAAAGGTTAAAAAAAGGCACCTTTTTTTAATTTAAAACAACATGACGTTTACGGCGAATTGCAATCGATTGCAATATTGTTATTTACATTAATGTAACATTTATGCACCCTGAAAAATATTTTCTAATAAGCCTTTATTTTTAAATCGCTGACAATCAATGTTTTAAATTTATAAAAATATTAGAGATTGTCATTTATATATCTCTATATTTATTATCAAGTTATAAACCAATTATATAATTGCATTTTTTTTTGTTTTAATACCTGCATTACCCACCTGTTTTGCGCAGGTATCAAGCAGCTACATATGATGAATATCGAAGATATACAAGATGCTATTAATAAGATTTCATTGTACGATGACGAGTCGTATTTTGAAAAAATTTATACAGCGTATTACAACAAATTGTTGCGATTATCACTGTCTATAGTTAAATCTGAAGAAATAGCAGAAGAGATATATGACGATGTAATGATGAATATCTGGGAAAAAAGAAAGCAATTGTCTCATATAAATAATTTTACAGTTTATTTATACGTATCGATAAAAAACGCTTCATTAAGATATCTAAGCCGCTCAAGTAAAATATCAAATGTTGATATTAATGATATAACTATTGAGATTGAGGATATGAGCCCTACCGCTCAGGAGCAAATGATAGCACTGGAGTTTATGGAGAAAATAAATACCACTATATCGCAGCTTTCTCCTCAATGTAAATTAGTATTTAAATTGGTAAAGGAGGACGGATTAAAATACAAGGAAGTGGCCGAGATATTAGATATCAGCATAAAAAATGTTGAGTATCATATGGGTAACGCCTTAAAAAAAATAAGCACTACAATATCATCTGATTTTAAATTACTTTTAACTAAATAATTTAAGCCTACCCTCTTTACATAATTATTTCTTCCTATTAATAATTACCATTTTAATATAATATCAATATTTAAAATACAAATATTTATTGCATTGTTAATTACTTGATGAAAATTTAACAATAATTAAAAACACACTAGGGTATTATACTTAATATGTATCCTATTACTAATGGACGCAAACCGTATTTGGGTATTAATTGGTAAAAAAATAGCCGGCAATGCAACACCGGCTGAACTTACCGAGCTGGAGAGCTTAATGGCGGAGTGCGTTGACAATGCATACCCATTACGCGAACTGGAAGAGATGTGGCTGTTGGATAATCAGCCTAACGATAAAACACCCGAGGAAATAAAAGAAAAATGGGAAAATTTTAAAAAGAATTTACCCGCTGCTAAAACCCAGGTAATATCCATCAATAAAAAGAAGAATAATAATTACTTTTTTTGGCTTGCTGCAAGTTTAGTTATTGCTTTTTGTTTAGTAGCTATTAAACTATCAACAGATATTTATAACAATAATATTGATTTGTATACTTCGATTGTACAGGCCCCTGACGGATCAACAAGCAAGATCACGTTACCCGACGGATCAAAAGTATGGTTAAATGCAAATAGCAAGCTAACTTATAAAAAGCAATTTGGCCAAAAATACCGTGAAGTAAATTTGGTAGGAGAAGCTTTTTTTGATGTAGTTAAAGATGCAAAACATCCATTTATTGTTACTACGGCTTCTTTACGTTTAAAAGTATTGGGGACTGCCTTTAATGTTCGTGCGTTTTCAACTGATAAAACTTCGGAGGCGGCGTTGGTAAGAGGATCAATAGAAGTAACGCTGGTTAACAATCCTGATAAGAAACTTACGCTTAAACCATCTGAAAAAATAGTTGTACGTAACGAACCTACCAGTAGTGTAATTAGCACTATCCGGGAACCATTGTTAAGCATGGGCATTATCAAAAAGCCGCAAGTTCCATTAATTACCTTAACAAATATTCATTATAACGGAAAAGAAGCCTTACCCGAGGAAGCGCAATGGATGGAGAAGAAACTTGCCTTTACATCTGAAAGCTTTGATGATATAGCAGGAAGAATGGAACGCTATTATAATGTGACTATTGATTTTGAGGACGACGATGTAAAAAACCTGATGTTTTCGGGAAGTTTTAAAGGTGAAAGCATAAATAATGCGATGAAAGCGTTGCAAGCTACCGGTAACTTTCAATATAAAATTACAAATAACAAAATCACCATTTATAAATAAACACTTAAAAAAAGGAGAGAAAATATGAGATAAGAAAAGCTACACACCCTCAAAGATAGCTTTAAAAATAAAGCGGAAAGTTGTAGAGAACTTCCCGCTTAAGGCTCGCTGTCTTAACTACTTACAGTTAAAATATCATAGTTAAAACTAACCAATTACTAAATTATGAAAAAAATGTTTTACAGCGCATATATGGCGCGTAACAAACGTATATCAAAACTTCTCATTATGTCAAAATGTATACTGCTGCTTGTCATAATATCTTCATTTCAAAGTTTCTCAAAAGGATACAGTCAGGACAAAATAAACATCAAACTGAATAATGTATCCTTAATGAAGGCCTTTAAGGAAATTGAAAAAAAGTCGAATTACCGCTTTTTGTATAATGACGCTTTATTTAATGGCATAGACAGCAAAATTAACGTTCAATTTAACGATGCTGCTATAACGGATGTAGTGCCTAAATTATTAGCAGACACTAAATTATCTTATGAGATAACTACAGACAACCTGGTAATTATTAAATCATCCATAAATGCAGTTGCCACCCCAATACGTGGTAAGGTAACTGACAGTAAAGGTGCGCCATTAGTAGGGGTTACTGTACAAGAGAAAAATAACCCTTCAAATACTACGGTTACTGATATTGATGGTAATTTCCGGATCTCAGTTGCCGGTTCAAGCTCTGTACTTTCGTTCAGGTACGTTGGCTATAGCAGCCAGGACCAAGTTGTTGGTAACCAAACTAACCTTAACATTTCATTAACAGAAACAGCATCAAACTTAAATGAGGTTGTTGTTGTAGGTTACGGTACACAAAAGAAATCTACCGTTACCGGTGCCGTTAGTAGTGTTAAAGGTTCTGAACTGGTACAAGCTCCTGTACCTAACATTACCAACTCAGTTATAGGTAGGGTTACAGGTGTGACAGGTCGTGCGTCAAACGGTGGCCAGCCTGGTAGCGCCGGTAATAGTATAATACAGGTACGTGGTGTTAACACAGTTGGTAATAATAGCCCGTTGATTGTTGTTGATAACGTAAAACGTGATAATATCAACCAGATTGACCCTAACGCTATTGAAACTGTAACTGTATTGAAAGATGCTGCTGCAACTGCCCCTTACGGTTTAGGTGGTGCAAACGGTGTAATTTTAATTACTACCAAACAAGGTAAAACAGGTGCGCCAGTTATTTCATTAAATTCATATTATGGCATACAAAACGCTACTTATCTGCCTCATCCGTTGACAGCACCGGATTATCAGACTATAATTAATGAAGCGGCTGTTAATTATGGGCAGGTAGCTACAATACCCGCCAGCACTATTGCTAATTGGGCTACATTGCACCAAACGGATCCGGACAAATACCCGATAAACAATACTACTGATTTTATTAAACCTAATGCGCCAATGCAGAGCCATAGTGCACAGGTAAGCGGCGGTAACGACAGGGTGAAGTATTATAGCCAGGTAGGTTTCTTTAATCAAAGTGGTATGTTCCCGCAGATTGACTATACCCGTTATTCTTACAACATGAATATGGAAGCAAAGGTTACCAATACTACCACCTTCTATATGTCAATAAGCGGATCAGCTGAAGTAGATCGTAACATTGACCCCAACCAAAACCCAACCAACCTTTTGCGTTCAACTTTTAAGTATATCCCTACAGACCCTTATAAATACAGTAACGGCTTATGGGGTGCTTCAGTTGGTTTAAGCCCGTATGCTACTTTACAGTCGGGCGGTTATAACAGAAGCTACTACAACCAGCAGTTCATGACTGCCAGCCTTGAACAAAAATTACCTATAAAAGGTTTAAGCATTAAAGGTGTTGTTAGTTATGACCCTAACAACTGGTACCGTAAATTATTTCACAAACCGTATTACTATTATGGCACAAATTTAGCTGATGCTCCAAGTGCACGTGTTTTCAACAGGTTTGCATCAACATCTGAGGGTTTAAATAATTATATTTATTTGGAGGAACATTATGACAGGGCTCAAAACTTTACCTACCAGGGATATTTAAATTATCATAACACCTTTGGTAAACATGATATTACAGGTTTAGTGGTAGCTGAAGCCATAAACACCAAGAACAATCAATTTAATACCCGCATCAATAACTACAATTTAGATATAGATGAGTTAGATTTTGGTAGCTCAAACAAAAATGACTACAGCATTGGTGGTAACTCAAGAAGCAGCAGCCAGGTTGGTTATGTGTATCGTGTTTCTGATACCTGGGATAACAGAATTACCGTTGAGGCTACAGGCCGTTATGACGGATCTTATTATTTTGCGCCAGGTAAACAGTATGCTTACTTCCCTGCATTTTCTGCCGGTTGGATATTAAGCAACGAAAGCTTCATGAAAGGTATCACATGGTTAAATTACTTTAAAATTAGAGGATCATGGGGCCGTACCGGTAACCTTGCAGGTAATCCGTTCCAGTTTGTTGACTCATATGGTTTAAGCAATAACGTTTATGCATTTAACGGCACTACCGTACAAGGTTCGTCGCCAAACAACCAGGCTAACCCTTATATCACCTGGGAAATTGCAAATAAAACCGACGTAGGTTTTGAGTCATCATTATTTAATGGAAAGTTAAATTTGGATATTGGTTATTTCAGGCAAAAACGTTCAAATATGCTTTTTAACCCTCAAACTACTGTACCGGGCGAATACGGAACAAACCTGAATCAGGTTAACTCCGGAATAATGGAAAACTCTGGTATTGAGATTTCTGCCGGTACTAACCACAGGTTTGATAATGGTTTACAGTTAAGTTTAAACGGTAACTTTACCTATGCTAATAACAAATTAATACAAACATTTGAAAGCGCTGCTACATATAACAACCCTAACCGCCGCAGAACCGGTCGTCCATTAAACGCCCAGTTTGGTTATAAATCGTTGGGTTTATTCCATTTATCTGATGATAAAAACGGTGATGGTGTAATTAATGCTGCCGATGGTTATAATGTAACTCAATTCGGTACATTACGTCCGGGTAACATTAAATATGCCGACCTTTCTGGCCCTAATGGCGTACCTGATGGTAAGATAGACGCAAATGATGAAACCTTTATTGGTAACAACCCTTTCCCATTAATTACCTATGGCTTTACCTTAGCCGCTAACTGGAAAGGCTTTGATGCCAGCTTCTTCTTCCAGGGGGCTGCTAAAACATCTATTGGCACCCAGGGATTTTTAACTGTTCCTTTCAGTAACAATAGCAGTAACACCAGTTACGAATATTTTAACAACCGCTGGACACCGCAAAATGATATGAACGCTAAATATCCAATGGCATCTCCATCACCTTACAGTAATGATACACAGAATTCTGATTTTTGGGTAAAAGATGGTAGTTATTTAAGGTTAAAAACTGCTACTTTAGGTTATACAATTCCTTCATCTGTAGTTAAAGCATTAAAGATCAAATCGATTAGGTTGTATGTAACCGGACAAAACTTGTTAACTTTCAGCAAAATAAAATTTGTTGACCCAGAATTAGCTGGAGGCAACGGAACCAACCAAAATGGTCAAACTGGAGTAGGTTCTGGAACTAACTCAGATGTTTTATGGCCATTGCAAAGAACATGGACCTTTGGTTTAAATGCAACTTTTTAATTAAAAACTAATTTATAAACGAATATGAAAAGTATGAAATTTTTAGTCAGAATAGCCGTAATTGGCGTTCTGTTAAGTACGTTTTCCTGTAAAAAGTATCTGAATGAGAACCTTAATAAAAGTGCAATCTCAGATGATGCGCAATGGGCTTCAGAAAAAAATGCCGACATTTTTCTGAACAGTCTTTACGGACAGCTTACACAAATGCATAATACACCCGATTATGTGGATAACTTTACAGACGATAATGATGGCGGCATTTACTGGCGCTCATGGAGATGGAGACAAGGGATTGTAGGCCCAAGTTTTGATGGCGGCGTACCATTTGATGATTTTGGCGCAGGAGGCTATGCCAACTGGGGAAATACCTTCACACGTATAAGAAGGTGTAATACCTTTATTCAAAAAGTAACCGCAAACAAAGGTAGCGCTTTCAGCCCGGCCTGGGCTGCTAAACGTTTGGACGAGGTTAAATTTTTAAGAGCTTACTGGTATGCCATGTTATGGCAACATGTTGGTGGTTTGCCAATTATTACCACAGTGCTTAATAACGCGGATGGCAGCGACATACTTTATCCGCGCAGTACCTTTGAGCAAACCGAGAATTTCATAACCACCGAACTGGATGCTGTTATTAACGATGGCAAACTGGCAGTAAAATACAGCCTAGGTAACCCTGATGCAGGCAGAGCCACGTTAGGCGCAGCTTTAATGGTTAAAGGCTGGGTGCAATTATATGCTGCAAGCCCGTTATTTAACTCCGGCTCGTATGTACTGCCCGATCCAAACAATATGGTACACTTTGCTACTGCAGACCCTAACAGATGGGCTGTTGCTGCTGCCACTTT
>NZ_JBDTJZ010000133.1:0-3656 GCF_039935595.1 Mucilaginibacter sp.
TTAATCTCATTTATGCCTGTTTTAATTACCACACCATCCCTCCTGTTTTCTTGTTATCGTTGATGGATGACCTGTCGAAGGACCGGATACAAATAGATATGATACGTTTTGAAGGGCCAAACTTTACCAAGGTTGATAACCGGCTGATGAGTCTGCATCTGGTAAAATACGGATTTTCGGACGCGGCGGTATTTGGGCCCGACGGACAAAATCTGCAACCATCAGAAGTATTATATAAAAAGCATATTGTAGTTGTTCGCGGCCGTTTCCGTCCGCTCATTAATGTGCATTTAGATATGCTGAACACCGGCGTAAAGCAGTTTATGCAGGAAAGCGATGTAGATAAAAATAACGTAGTAGTAGTTACTGAACTTACACTACAAGCATTGAAGGAGCGCGATGCCGATGCAACAGCTGATATTGATGAAAAAGATTTCCTGGAAAGGGTTGATATTTTATGCTCATTAGGGCAAACTGTTTTAATTTCCAACTTTCACGAATATTACAAGCTGGTAGCCTATCTTTCAAAAATCACTAAACTAAAAATGGGCGTGGTTTTGGGTTATCCCAACCTGGAGTACATATTCTCGGAAGAGCATTACAGCGATCTGGAGGGCGGGATTTTAGAATCGTTCGCCACGCTGTTTAGCCGTAAGGTAAAACTGTTTATTTATCCTACGCTGCGCGATGGTGTAATTTGGAACTGTCTGCGCTTTAATCCTCCCGCGCATTTAATTGATTTGTACAGGTATCTGATCGCCAATAATAAAATTGAGGACATCAGGCATTACAACGAAAACAACCTGCATGTAGAAACTAATAAGGTGTTGGAGTTGATAAAACAAGGACCTGGCGGCTGGGAAGAATATGTGCCTGCCGAAGTAGCCACTATGATAAAAGAGCGCTGCCTGTTTGGTTATCCCTGCGAGATTGACCCATCGCAGCAGGAAAACACCGAACAACAACAAATGGATTATTAAATACTATCCAGTACAGATATTAAGTTTCTGATGGATGCTTCCGTCATTTGTTTGCGTGTATAAGCTGCGGCAGTACCAATATGCGGTGTTATCAACAAATTAGGGATGCCGGTTATAGTTATATCATTCAATGGTTCAGGGTCCGTCACATCTAAAGCTGCACTACCTATCAGGCCGGCCTTTAAATACGCATACAACTTTGCATTGTTTATAACCCGGCCGCGTGCCACATTTACCAGTATGGCCGTTTTCTTCATTAATTTAAGTTCCGGCTCGTCAATATAATTTACGGTATCATCCTTTAGCGGTAAGTGTATGGATATGATGTCGCTTCTTTTTAATAATTCTTCTTTACTGCAATATTCCCACTCGTTTTTATGATCACTATTGGCTGTATATATTACCTTACAATCAAAAGCTTTAAGCATAGTAGCCAGCTTAACACCAATTTTGCCCATGCCTATAATCCCCCATGTTTTTTGGTATAGGTTATCGCCCATGTAAAGCGTTAAGCCTTCTGTTACCCATTTTCCCTCTCTAACATAATCGCCTGATGTTTTAATGTTTCGTATGCAGCTTAAACCCAAAGCCAAAGCCAGTTCGGCGGTCGAGTACACATGCTCATCATATATACCTATAATTTTTATGCCTTTTGATGTCAGGAACGGTTTATCCATATAATCCTGCCCTGTGCCATAACTTGACAGGGCCTTTACTTTAAAATCAGCATCAAACAATCTGCTGTCAATTTTAACGGTATGCGTGGTTATAACACCATCATAAGTGTTAAACACTTTTCGTAAAGCTTCGTCGGTTATATTGCCAGGGTGTGGCCAATAATCAATTTGCAGATCGCCAAAATTACTTTTAACATCCTCTAAAAAGGGGAGTTTGGTATTACAAAATATCTTGTAATTGTTCATGATACTACAAACTGTCTTTTTTTAACAACTCTTTATCAATCCAGCTTAATATTTCGCTGTCCATATCAAACTTGCGGGCAAAAAAAGCACTTGAATTTAACAGGACCTCTTTATCGGTCATATCAAGTGTGCGGGGATGCCCGGTATTGCTGTTCCAGTCAATATGACGCAAGTTATTATTGATGATATTTTCTTCGATATTGATATTGTTATTTTTCACCAGGGTCGGAAAAAATATCTCATCAGCAACATGGGTATATTTAAAATAGTTGTAAAAAGTTGGATCGTTATTTAAAAAGTTAACTATGTTTTTTACGCTGAGGATTGATAAGGTCCACCACTGTGATCCTTCGTAAGGTTTTGTATTTTTTAAAAACTCCCTCGGGAAATCCTTTTGTTTTGGCAAAAAGCCTACTATTTTTTTATACAGGTCCCATTTGCCACCTTCTCTGTACCGGAGTTTAACATTTAAATACGATAATAACGGATAAGCGATCCTGAATTTAGGGAAAATAAGATGATGGTATAAAATCCTGTCCATACCACCGCTTTGCCATCCTTTTCTGGGCATTTCGGATGTTTCAATATAATCCTTACCATAATTAGCGATCAAATAATCATGATAAGCTGCTATTGGTTTAATAGGATAATCCTGTCCGCTCAATAACGTAACATGCGACAACTGTTCTTTCGAATTTAATATCTCGTGCAAGCCATCCAAAGTGGCGCGTATCATATTAAAACCCGCCCAAATAATACTTTTCCTCTTTAACCAGATAATTTTTTTAGGGTCAATAACCTCTTCTACTTTTTTAAAAGGTTCAATATCTACCTTTTTATCAACATGAATATAGAATAACGACTCGTCAGAATCTATGGTTTGTAATAACCTAATAAATTGCTCAGGTTCCTTATGGGTAACTATTAAATAGGCGAACTTCATTGATAGTAATTGTCTCTAAAAATAATTTTATTAATCAAGATATAAAAATTATAAGTCTTGTTAAATATCAACACTTTTTTATCCATAAGGGAAAGTGTGATCAAACCCTGCCCTTTTTTTTCAAGAAATTGGCCCTGTACCTGCTGAATTTTTGGCTGAAATAATTGGATTGATGAAAGCCGGCCTCAAAAACCTTTTGTTGTGAACTATAAATCCCCCTATGTCCGCTAAAAAAATAGGCGGTAAAACAAGCAATGGCAAATAACACCAGGTAATGGCTGCCAAAAAGCTCAACACCCATTAAGGTGCAAGCCAGTGGCGTTTTGGTAGCCCCGGCAAACACAGCAATAAAGCCCAAACCCGCAAAAAGTCCTGCCGGAGAGTTCATTAATGCGGCCAATGTATTGCCTAATGTTGCGCCTATATAAAAAAGAGGTGTAACCTCTCCCCCTTTAAAGCCGGTAGCTAAGGTTATGGTAGTGTAAACAGTTTTCCATAACCAGCTCCAGGTATCCGCACCATTTGCATAAAAGGCTGAGGGAATAGTAATCGAACCGGGATATTCGGCATCAACACCCAAACTTAAATAATCGGGTTTGCCTAAGGCATAGGTTAAGGCTATAATAATAAGTCCGCCTGCAACCGGTATCAGCCATTGAACTTTGAATATTTTTAAAAAACCGGCTTTAATTTGGTGTACCATAACCGCAAACAGGTAGCTTACCAAACCAAAAGCTACCGAGGCTATAACCACCTTAAATACCAAGGGCAAGTTAAAGGGCAGATATGCGGTATTGGCTAAAGCAACCA
>NZ_JBDTJZ010000134.1:0-33924 GCF_039935595.1 Mucilaginibacter sp.
TCATCGCTATAATAGCCGGAGCCAGCGGTGATAAAACTGCCGCGGTTGATTCTAACTCGGTATTACGCATAGCTATAAATTATACTGTAAATGAACGCACACCAAATAATCCTTTGGCAAACCTGGGTTTTTTAGGCTTTGACGGCGATAAAGCTGTTGGGCTAAAAGATATTTTGGCTAATATAAAAAAGGCAAAAACGGATGATCATATAAAAGGTATTTTTTTAGATGAGAGCCAAATGAGCGCCGGTGAAGCAACCGTTGAGGAGATACGTAACGCGCTGATAGACTTTAAAAAATCAGGCAAATTTATTATTGCCTACTCAGAGGCATATAGCCAAAGCTTTTACTA
This sequence comes from Mucilaginibacter sp., assembly GCF_039935595.1. Taxonomy (GTDB): domain Bacteria; phylum Bacteroidota; class Bacteroidia; order Sphingobacteriales; family Sphingobacteriaceae; genus Mucilaginibacter. The sequence goes on from NZ_JBDTJZ010000134.1 coordinate 353, forward strand.
CCTGGCATCAGTAGCCGATAAGATTTACATTAACCCTAAGGGGATATTTGAATTTGGAGGTTTTTCTTCGCAAGTCACTTTTTATAAAGGCGCGTTGGATAAGCTGGGTATAGAGGCGCAGGTAATTAAAGTAGGCACCTATAAAAGCGCTGTTGAACCCTATGTGCTTACCAAAATGAGCGATGCTAACCGTTTGCAGGTTACGTCGTACATGAATTCGTTATATGATCATTTCTTAACCGGTATAAGTGCCAGCCGCAAAATAAATAAAGACAGCTTGTATAATTATGCCAATCAGTTACGAATAAAGGAGCCTGAAGACGCGCTTAAATATAAACTGGTTGATGGCTTGAAATATAAGGACGAGATATTAAATGAAATAAAGGAACGTACCGGCATTAGTGGCAAGACTGATATAAAAAGTGTTGAACTGGCCGACTATACCGCCACCGAAACGAAAAATGACGTAGATGAAAATGGCCCGTCAAACAGCCGTATAGCCGTTATATATGCTTCGGGAGAAATTGGCGGTGGCGAAGGTAATGATAATAACATAGGGTCAGAAACTACATCAAAGGCTATACGCAAGGCAAGGTTGGATAAAAAGGTGAAAGCGATTGTATTGCGTGTTAATTCGCCGGGTGGCAGCTCGCTGGCATCTGATGTGATATGGCGCGAAGTAGCGCTTACCAAAAAAGTTAAACCCATTATTGTATCTATGGGCGATGTAGCAGCATCGGGCGGTTATTATATTGCCTGTGCTGCTGATAGCATAATTGCCGAGCCAAATACTATAACAGGTTCCATAGGCATATTCGCTATTTTACCTAACCTGCAAAAGTTGTTTAATGATAAGCTGGGTATAACATTTGATGGCGTAAAAACCGGCAAATACGCCGATCTGGGCGATGCGACCAGACCATTAACGCCTGATGAGAAGGCTATATTACAAAGTCAGGTAAACCACGGCTATGACGATTTTACCAAAGCCGTAGCCAGCGGCAGGCATAAAACACAAGCTTATATTAACAGCATTGGCCAGGGCCGCGTTTGGACAGGCGCACAAGCCCTTAAAATAGGATTGGTTGATAAACTGGGTAACATGGACGACGCTATAAGATCAGCCGCAAAAATGGCAGGGTTAAAAGAATATAAGCTGGTTAGCTATCCCGAACAAAAAAGCATTTTAAGCAATATTGGCCTAAATATGAGCGCGCACATAAAAATGAGCATCCTGCAATCTGAGTTGGGCGACAACTTCAAATATTATCAGCAAATAAAAGGTATTACTCAAATAACCCGTACACCGCTGGCCCGTATGGAGTATGAGGTGGTGGTGCATTAAGGGTTATAGTTCATAGATGATGGTTCATAGTTACCAGTTAACTACTATGAACCATGAACCACAAACTATGAACCATTAAAATTATTCCGCTATATTTATTGCTCCAATAATAAACCACCGGTCATGAAAAAAATTAGCTTGCTTATATTTAGTATCATCACTTTATTTACTATGCGCGTACAGGCGCAATTTGAAGGCTATAGCTGGAAAACATTAACTACCAACGGCAATTTTTTAATGCGCGAGGAAGCCGATTTTGTAAACGTAAATGGCTTGTTTTATTTAATTGGCGGGCGCAAGATACAGGAGATATCGGTTTTTAACCCTAAAACCAATACCTGGGCAACAGCTGCTAAACCGCCCATCGAACTGCACCATTTCCAGGCTGTAGTTTATAAAGATGAGATTTACCTGGTAGGTGCTATGACAGCAGGCTACCCGCATGAGAAGCCGGTTGAGAATATTTACATCTATAACCCTAAGCTGGATACCTGGCGCACTGGCGCTGTTATTCCTGCTGATAGAAGGCGTGGATCAGGAGGTGTGGTGATATATAAAAATAAATTTTACATAGCTGCCGGTATTCAGGACGGCCACTGGACCGGTAACGTGACCTGGTTTGATGAGTACGACCCCAAAACCGACCAATGGAAAAAACTACCCGATGCGCCAACCGCGCGTGACCATACCCATGCCGCTATAGTGGGCGATAAATTGTATTTGATAGGTGGCGTACAATCAGACGCGATGGAAAAGAAAGGATTGGAAAAGGTGGTGGCCGAAGTTGATGTGTACGATTTTAAAACCGGCAAATGGAGTATAGCCGATGCTAAGTTACCCATACCGCGTGCGGGTAATGGCTCGGTAGTGATTGGTAATGATATAATTATTATAGCCGGCGAAAGTAATAAACAAAAAGCAGCCCATAACGAGGTTGATGCTTACAACACCAAAACCGGTGTATTTAGAAGCCTGCCACCGCTGGTACAGGGCCGCCATGCTGTAGGCGCTATTTATTATGATAAAAAGATATATACCTGCGCGGGTGTGGGCAATAGTGGCGGCACGCCGTTGTTAAATAGTATTGAGGTGTTTAGTAAAGATTAATGCCTGCTAATACTACCGACGAAAAAAGCAATCTGCACCCGCGCAATAAACACCGGCAGCGTTATGATTTTGCGGCACTGATAAAGGTATGTGCTGATTTGGCACCTTATGTGTCGTTAAACCAATTTAACCAACTTTCTATCAATTTTGCAGATGCCGGGGCGGTAAAAGAGTTGAACAAATCCTTACTTAAATATTTTTATCATATTGAATTGTGGGATATCCCGGAAGGTTTTTTATGTCCGCCCATTCCGGGACGTGCAGACTACATACATTACGTTGCCGACTTGCTGGCCGCCGAAAACAATGGCGTTATCCCGACGGGCAGATCGGTTAAGGTGTTGGATGTTGGGGTTGGGGCCAATTGTATTTATCCGTTAATAGGTCATGCAGAGTATGGCTGGAACTTTGTGGGGTCGGATGTTGATCACCTGGCTGTGGCATCTGCCAATAACATTGTGGATGCTAATGAACTGGATAAGTTCATCTCCATCAGAAAACAAGCATCAGCTAAAAATATATTTAATGGCATCATCAAACCCGGCGAAAAGTTTGATTTGGTGCTATGCAACCCGCCGTTCCATTCATCATCAAAAGATGCCGCGGAAGGCACAAAACGCAAATGGCGTAACCTGGGCAAAAAGCAAGTAGAGACCTCGCTAAACTTCGGCGGACAAAGCCATGAACTTTGGTACGAAGGCGGTGAAGAACGCTTTGTACTCCGCATGATAGAGGAGAGCCAACAGTATGCAAAAAACTGTGGCTGGTTTACCTCGCTCATCTCAAAAAAAGATACCCTTACCAGTGGCTATCGGGCATTGGATAGGGCAGGCGCTACTCAAGTAAAAAACATCAGCATGTCGCAGGGACAAAAGGTAAGCCGTTTGTTGGCTTGGACGTTCAAATAAAAAAGCTCCTTAAATTTGGTGCTACCCATACTTTTCTTGCAGGAGAGTTTGCGGATATGTGGATTGCAAATCCGCTTATCAATTAGTCTGGGATTGTAAATTAGGACTAACAAGAGTCTAACACGCCTGATAAATGAAATTTTACAAACAATAAAGAAATAAACATAATCTATAAGAAAAAATTATGTTTAACACTTTTTTAGGGTGAATTTCACTTAATAAATTGATTATAAACTATTTAGCATAAAAATAAATTAAAAATGTGTTAAACGATGTTAAACGGATTTAACAAAAAAAAGCTGCTTTTTTACTTTTAAATTAAACTATTTCTGGCGCAACATGCATGGCTGGTTACTTTTTCAAGTCCGGATCAATTATCATAATTCCCGACGCTTCGTCAAGGCGCTTGTAGAGTGGTATTGGCTCAACGGTTACTATTACCTGCAGGGTGGGGTTAACAAAAGCCTCAAGCAGGTGGCCGCCATGCACCAGGCCGTCTTCGGTAGCCAGGTTAATATGAGCATGTACCACAGGGTTACCTTTAGATAGGGTAATATCACCAGCCAACGAGGTTATTTCGGCGAAATTATGCAGTTCATTTACCTTAAACATTTTACGCGTTTTATCATACCAGCCAAATTTTGATGAGCCGGCATCACCAATACCTACAAAGTGCGCGCTGGTAACTTTATATTTTACGGCAAATTCTTTAAGGCCCGATAGTATCTCATCGCCTTCGGCAAAAACAAGGCAATAGGTTTTGGTGGAACTATTGCTGCTAATCAGTTTAACCTTTACACCCGGCGACCGCCCGGTTTGCGGCGGTGTTGTTGGCGACACGTATTGTTGTGCTTTGGCGCTTATAAACAGTGTGGTTAAAATAAAGCCAATTAGTAATGATCTTGTTTTCATGGTAGTTATTGTGCTGATAGTATAAAATTAGAAATTACTGTTAAATTTAGGGCAGATATTTATTTTGATTATCAGGTAATACTAAACATTAAACCAGGAAATAAAAACTCATAACCATGAAAACTTTTGCATTATCCCTTGTATGTTCATTAATTGCTTTATTTACGTATGCCCAGCGGCCAGTTGCTGACCATGAAAAGGCCAAAGGCGGCGAGCTTACCATTCAGCCTATTACACATGCCACGCTGGTATTAAGCTACCAGGGCAAAAACATTTATGTTGACCCCACAGGCGGGGCAGCTGCCTTTACAGGTTTGGGCGCGCCCGATATGATCATATTAACCGATATCCACGGCGACCACTTTGACGCTAAAACTATTGATGCCATCAATACTAATCATGCTGTTATTGTGGTGCCTCAGGCCGTGGCCGATAAGTTACCCGCTACTACCGATAAAAGCAAACTGGTAATATTAAAGAACGGCGATAAAACTACCCAATTAGCCATAGCTATTGAAGCCATACCGATGTATAACCTGCCCGAATCGGCAACGGCCATGCATACCAAGGGCCGGGGTAATGGTTATGTGTTAACTATTGGCGGAAAAAATATCTATATATCTGGCGATACCGCTGATATACCCGAAATGCGTAACCTTAAAAATATCGACATCGCTTTTGTTTGCATGAACCTGCCTTATACCATGGATGTAGCTACCGCGGCAAAAGGCGTACTGGCATTTAAACCAAAAGTGGTATACCCATATCATTATCGCGGGCAGGACGTAAACCAGTTTAAGGCACTGGTAAATGCGGGCGATGCAAATATTGATGTGCGCTTGCGCGAATGGTACCCTGCAGCTAAGTGATTAAACAAATTATCCACATGGCACTACCAAACATATTTAAAAGAGAAGTTGCTGATGGCGTTATCAGCAGGATAAATAAGTTAACACCAGATACCCATCCCCAATGGGGAAAAATGACGGTGGCACAAATGGTGGCGCATTGCAATGTTTCGTACGAGATGGTGTATGAAGATAAACACCCCAAACCTAATTTTTTTATGGGCCTGATATTAAAGGCCCTGGTGAAAAACAAGGTGGTTACCGAAGTGCCTTATAAACGCAGTACGCCAACGGCCCCGGCTTTTATTATAAAGGATGAACGCGATTTTGAAGCCGAAAAGGCTCGGCTGATCGGTTATATCGAAAAAACACAGCAATTAGGCGAGGCGTACTTTGATAATAAAGCATCGCACTCTTTTGGCAACCTTACCATAACCGAGTGGAGCAATATGTTTTACAAGCACCTCGACCATCATTTAACGCAGTTTGGCGTATAACAGACTTACGAAGTTTTTAAAACTTCGTAAGTCTTGCAAAATTAATTTAGCTTATAAGCCACTATGGATTTACCCGAGAAAGTTGGCAAATAAACCGTGCGTGTAGCGGGGTTATAACCAATGTCGGCAGTTCTTTTATTGGTGGTGTGAGTGTCAAGCAGTAATTGTTTGGTGCCATTGGCCTTTACGTAGTAGAAATAACCGTCCCATTCGGTTACCAAAAAATCCCCATTGCCTATAGGTTCAATACCGTCGCCACCATGGGGTAAAGCGGTGATTTTGGTAGGTTTGCCACCGGCTGTTGATACATACATCCCATCGCCATCCAAAATATATAGCTTATTGCCAATGGCTTTAAGCCCGTTTGCACCTTTCATATTATCAAATAATACCGATGGCGTATTGTTAACTACTTTATAAACCTTGCCTACTTTGGTGTCGGTTACGTAAACAGCACCTTTGTCGTCAATGGTTACATCGTTCAGGTTTTCTGATCCCGGGATTTTTATCTTACGATCAATTTTACCCTTGCTTATGCTGATGGCTACTAATTCATCCATATCGGCAACATATAATATATCACCTTTTATGCCCAAGCCTTTTGGCGCGTTAAGGCCGGTTATCCAATTGGCATTAATAACTTTCCCGGCTGGAGATACTTTCGCAATTTCGCCTTTTCCATCCTTTGCCCAGGGCTCGCCATCAATTAACGAGGTGTATAAAACTGTTTTAGCGTACAATACCGATTCAGGGATTTTCAATACCGTATCCGTGGCCCATATTTGTTTCAATGAATGTTGGGCTTGCGCATTTGCAGCAATGCCAATAAGCGCAAAGGCCAGTACTAATTTTTGAGGTGATTTCATGAGGTTAAAATGTTTGATGGTTAAAATTAGGAGATTATAGTCATTTCCACAATAAACACAATTAATAAGCACAAACAATGGAGTGGGTAATATGTCGCTTATGTTACGGCCAATTAGCGCAGTAATTCTCTATACCGAAAAAATGAAAAAAAATTTGCGTAGTTAAATAGCTACATATATATTTGTAGTCAAATAGCTACACAATGAATTTACGAAGAGATGTATTTCAGGCCATTGCCGACCCAACCCGCCGGGCCATATTACTACTTGTTGCTGCCCAGGGGATGACCGCCGGGGCTATCGCAGCCAATTTTGGCACTGCCAGGCCCACCGTATCCAAACACCTGCAAATACTTACCGAATGCGAATTGCTTAAACAGGAGCAAAGCGGCAGGGAGGTTTATTATCACCTTAATGCAAAAAATATGAAAACGGTAGCCGATTTTATTGAACCCTTTAGACAGCTATGGGAAGATCGCTTTAATAAACTGGAAACTATAATGAAAACCTATAACCAAAATACTGATGGAACAAAAAACAAAAGTTAATGCCGAAGATGGCAAACAAGATCTGACCATTACCCGCGAATTTGATTTGCCTGTAGAGTTACTTTTTAAAGCCCATACCGATGCCGAAATTGTAGCGCAATGGATGGGAACTAAAGTAATAAAACTGGAAAGTAAAACACACGGGAGTTACCAGTTTGAAACCAGTGATGCTAATGGGAACGTGGTATTCAGCGCAAATGGCGTAATACACGAGTTTAGCCCCAATACGCGTATAAAAAGAACATTTGAAATGGAGAACGCACCTTTTGGCGTACAACTGGAGGTGTGTGAATTTGAAAAACTTAGTGATGACATCAGTAAAATTACCATACACACCATATATGAATCGGCTGCACAGCGCGACCAGTTGCTGAAACTGCCTTTTGCTATGGGTATTAATATGGCACATGGCCGTTTACAGGATGTAATGAACAAATTAAAATAAAGCACCATGAAAAAAAGAAATTTAATAATTTACTGGGCCGCAACGGCAATGCTGGCCTTTGGGATGGCCGCAAGCGGAGTTGCTCAGGTAGCTCATTCAAAAGATATGCTAGACCTGGTTGTGCCTTTAGGCTACCCCACCTATTTTTTATACATTATAGGTGTTTGGAAAATATTAGGTGTAATTGCCATTTTACTACCCGGGTTTAAACTGGTAAAGGAATGGGCCTACGCCGGTTTTTTCTTTTTGATGACGGGTGCTTTGATATCGCATTTAGCCAGTGGTGATTATAGTGTAAAGGGACTAATAGGGCCGTTTTTTCAGATATGTTTTATTATCTTGTCATGGTATTACAGACCGATAAGCAGAAAGATCATTTCAGTTAATTAATACAACATGAAAAAGGAATTATCATCCACGCAAAACGAAGAACTGATAGGTATATTAAAAGCCCGGTTCGAAAAAAATAAAGATCGTCATGCCGGGATAAGCTGGGCAGATGTTGATGCTAAATTGAAAGCTAACCCCAAAAAGCTATGGTCGCTCAACGAAATGGAAATGACAGGGGGCGAACCTGATGTTGTAGGGCAGGATAAAAGCACCGGCGAATATATATTTTACGATTGCGCCCCTGAAAGTCCAAAGGGTCGCCGCAGTTTATGTTATGACCGTGCAGCCCACGAAGCACGAAAGGAATATAAGCCCGAAAATGCCGCTATGGACGTTGCGGCAGACATGGGTATAGAAATGTTAACTGAAGAACAATACCGCGGCCTGCAACAGTTAGGCAAATTTGACCTGAAAACATCAAGCTGGATAAAAACTCCCGAAAATATACGTAAACTTGGTGGCGCCATTTTTTGCGACAGACGCTATGACACCGTTTTTACTTACCATAACGGCGCGGAGTCTTATTATGCGGCGAGAGGGTTTAGGGGAATGTTAAAGGTTTAGCAATGTTCTCGGCAAAGCCGGCCATCTGGTTTGCCGTACTTATTTAAAAGCAGGTCGTAACGCCAATGAGGTGGTTGTGCCCAATAATGCACCACCAACAACATCGCTGGGGTAATGAACACCCAAATACATACGGGAGTATGCTACGGAACCCGCCCATAAATAGGATGGAAGTACTACGTACCATTTTGGGTATGACCTTGACAACGCTGTGGCTATAGCAAAGCTTGTTGACGAATGCCCCGAAGGGAACGACGTACTGCCGGCATTATAAACGGCTACTATTTTTAAATTTTGTACAAATGGGCGGCGGCGCTTAAATATAGTTTTCATTAACAGGGTTAAGCCCAAAGTTACCACAGCGCTACTACCTATATATAAGGCGTTTTGGCGCATTTGGCTATCATGAGTGGCAACACCATCTATAAATAACGCGGCGGGTATGCTGTAGGCAACATAGCCCAGGGAGTTTGATAAAAAAAGCATTTTTTTTGTTTCTGTGTCATTGCGCTTTAGCGCCAGGTTGATCAGTGATTTATCATCAAACCGCTGGATAAAGTTATTCACCTGCGCAGCCTGAACTTTTACCTGTGCCGGGGTTTTGGTTTGCTCGGGGGTTTTAGGTTGTTCTTCGGTTTTGGTTTGCCCAAAAACATTACCCGCAAAAGGTAATGTTATCAGGAGTTGAAGGATGAATGCCGAATTGATCAACCATCTGCACTTGCTTATTTTTATAACCATATTACTGCATTATATTTTTATTTACGCTCAACTTAATGCAATTGACCTAACATAATGCCAATTTCACAAAATAACGCTAAAACAATAAAATAGTTCTAATCGAACAAAACAACAAAGCCCGATACTTTCATATCGGGCTATTGCTAACTGCTTGCTAAAAACTACTAATTCATTTACTTTTTTCCCTTCTTTGTTGCCGGTTTAAGTACTACAGCGAAGGGCTGTATAGCTTGGAACACATGGCTAATAGTGTCCGGACTAAGTGTTGGAATGCCCGTGGCAGTGCTATGGCAGGTAAAGCACGATTGTACAGGCGATTGGAAATAAGTTTCCATGGTACTGTTAGCCAATACGCTGGTACCTATTGCTACGCCTGCCGTATCAACTCCGCTATAGCTGTTGCCGCTTGGTGCTGTGCCACCTGGTGTCCAGGTTGCGCCAATTAACAGATAGTTGGCCCTAACATCACCAGTACTTAACATGCCGTGAATACTGTTGTTTATGGAGAGGATCTCGCTGTTTGATGCTGCCGAAGTTTTATCATTTTGATTGCTTGGTGCACCGGCAGGGCTTTGGCTTCCCCATGGCTGGGTCCTTAGTGTATTGCTTGGACTTATAGGGAATTTGTTATTGGAGAAAAGCGTATCCGTGCTGCCAGACGGGTTAGCAGTGTTTAAAACATCATAACTTACTATATGCGATACATTGGCCCCGGTGTCGGCAGCGTTTGCGGTAAATAACCAACCGGTGCCGCCATCCTGCGGTACGCGTATGGTATCTTTATTGGTATTTAAATACGAGTAAGCCGCATTTGGTGTATTGTTTTGATGCTCAAAGGTCGACCATATCATCTCCGGGTGACCTGCAACGCTTCCGGCAATATGTATGCCCACCATGGCCATTCTAACAGTTTTTGTTCCGTTGGGTATCCATACAGTGGTTTTTGTAGTATCATAGGTAGGTATAGTGGCCGTCATCAAAACATAGTTGCTTGAGTCAGGTAGGGTGCTTGCCTCTACCCATGATGATTTTACTTCCATTGCTAATGCGTTGGCATCAGGTAAGCTGCGTTTATGCGCTGTAGCGTAAAGTACAATAGCATCACGCTCTGCCTTGGTGGTTGGGAATTTTTTACGGAACGCCGGTACCTCATTAGCCAGGTTTAGGTATTCGGCATATACATCATTAACCAACGTTAGGTAATAAACCAACGACCCGTTTTGCGCTCTTAAAGCGTCGCCGGTGGCTTGGCCTTCTTCCGAGTCTACAACATTACCGTCACTATCCAAAAACACCTCTTTTTTACCCATTGTAAACCGTTGTACAAAATGGCGTGGATTTTTTTTGTGCTGAATAATAGCATGGGGATTGCTGATTGCTTTGCCGGCGTTATCCAAAAAAGCAAAAGTTGTTCCGGTTTTAACTACACTTTTAACTTCAGCTATTTTGCCCGTGCCATCAGTTACTAATTTTTTGGCTTTAGGGTTGGTGGTTTCTATCTCCAAAAGCTTACCGTTTTTAGCTTTTATAACAGGTAATCTGTTGGGGCCAAGTTTGGCTATATGTGCCGACATTTGAATAGGTGACCCAACTGTGTGTGCAATTAAAGTGCGGTTCCCTGCCGAATCGGGCGGCGTAACACTATAAAACTCCTTCGATGCCAGTACCGGGCCGCCATTAACGGGCGAGGTTACCCATAAAAACATACGTTCGGCCCATTGATAAAAGTCGCAATTGGTATTATTTGTGGGGAAGGCTACGCTGTTTGCCGGTGTTACAACGCCGTTAAGCGTTACATTCTTGTCGGCGAACCAGGTTTTAAAGCTGTCAGCACTGAGTGTACACGATGCTAAAACATCTTGCGGAAGCTGGCTTTTTGAACTTTGTTTTGGTGTGCATTTCCATAAAACAAACATTGACAGCAGTATTGCCGCGATAACTTTGGTGGATTTTTTCATGATGTGTGTGGTTTGTTGGTTGATTTTTTTTAGCCTGTTAATCGTATTTATTAATGAATATGATAATCTATTAAGCAATTAATAAATTATATAATTTAATATTAATTAATGATGATAATTTATAAATAACTGAATTTTAAATAATTCTATAATTATACACAAGATAATCTGTTTAATTATTATTTCATAATTATTTTAATATTATATAATGATTAATATCTGGATATTAATGGCGAAAAATATCTCTGTAAAGAATAGGACCGGGATCGACTTGCTGTGCCTGGCGTTTTATCGGAATGTTAATGGTTTAAAACCGAAAGCTTTTTTTTGTGTTGTACAGGTGTAATTTGTTCTTATATGGATATACCAATGATGTTTGAATTTCTGTTAAATGAAAAGGCCGTGTTGTCGTCTCCTGCAATTGGGGATAAGCATTGCACAAACTTTAAAAGTTCGGTTCAGCAAAATGTAAGAGCAGAGGGGTATCATGACCAAAATGAATTTACCGAAATTGATTTGTTTACCGGGCGGATACGAATCATTTGCCGCAAATGATCTGGTTTAATAAATTAGTGTAATGAGAAAATTGATCTTTGGCATTAACGTTAGTTTAGATGGTTGCTGTGACCATACAAAATTTAGCGGCGGTGATGATATACTCGACTATTTTGCTGCATTATTGCGTGATGTTGATCAGCTTGTGTACGGCCGAAAGACCTATGAATTGATGGTTCCATTTTGGCCGGAGGTAGCCAAAAACCAAAATATGGATAAGGCAGCAAATGGTTTTGCAGCGGCCTTTGATGCAGCCCAAAAAATTCTTGTATCCCGAACAATGGGCAAAAAACAGGACCCAAAAACAAAGGTCATCCGGAATAATTTAAAAGACGAGATTATTAAACTTAAACAACAACCCGGCAAAGCAATTTCTACGGGTGGTGTTGATTTACCCGCACAGCTCATGGAGATGGGTTTGGTTGATGAATTTCATGTAGTAGTTCATCCGGTAATAGTAGGCGAGGGTAGACGCTTATTCACCGATGCCAGTTTGCCCGAAAAGTTGGGGTTAAAGTTGTTGGATTCTAAAGTTTTGAGTTCCGGATGCGTAGCGCTTCACTATACAACATCAGAAAATACTCAGATTTGATTGTTAATATTGTGCTTTCAATGACGGTATGTTGCCGCCAATTGTGATAAGGTTTAGGTTAAAAGTCCCCGGCGGCGAGCGCTTAGGGGACTTTTTATGTATTTAAACAAAAATGCCAGCACCTTGTTAGTATGATAAAATTAAGCCCTTGAAAAAGATCATACTTGCATTATTATGCGCGCTAACAATTGAGGCCAGTGCCCAGGTCACAGATACGGTTACCAGCAAGCCCGCAGCTATAGCGGCTACGCCGGTTACGGTAAAACATGTTTATGACGATAGTAAGCCTGGTACGTTTGTTATACCGGCGGTGTTTGTGGCGTATGGTGCCCTATCATTTGTGGTAAAGCCAATACGTAACGTTGATTATTATTTTAAAGCACAGGTTGAACAGACAGCCCCAAACTTTAACTCTAAACCGGGCGACTATTTACAGCTGGCCCCCGCGGCTTTGGTATATGGTCTTAATCTGGTGGGTATTGAAGGTAAGCACCGGTTTGTTGACCGTACCGCATTACTTGCTCTTTCGGGCGCAATATTAACCGTTGCAGACGGATTAAAATATGGGGCAAAACGCACACGTCCTTATGGGACCGACCCGCTTTCTTTCCCGTCGGGGCATACGGGTGCCGCATTTCTGGCTGCCGAATTTTTGGCGCAGGAGTATTCTGATAAATCGCCCTGGTATGGCGTATTGGGTTATACCATGGCAACAAGTACAGCCGTTATGCGGGTGTATGGCAAGGCCCATTGGTTTAGCGATTGCGTAGCCGGTGCAGGTTTTGGAATGCTATCGGCAAAGCTGGCGTACCTGGTTTACCCCAAAATCCGCAAAGCGTTATCGCACAAAGACAAACAGGGCAGAAGCACCTCCATCATGCCAACCTATGAGTACGGTGCCCCGGGATTGGCTTTTGCCATGCAGTTGTAGCAGGGTTAACATAACTTAACACATTTTCAGTTATTTTGTCAATTAATATCTTGATAATCAATTAATTATGTAAAAAATTAAAAAAATGTGTTAACCATGTTTATAGTTAATAAATTGTTTTAAAGATTAAGTAAATAGTAAGCTATTGTATGGGTTTCCGTATTTGAGAGACCACGCCCTTGTTGATAAGCCCAACAACAGTGTGGGAGTTTTTCAACATCCTTTATTTGGTATAGCATAGATCACGCTGCCTGAAGCAGATAAATTGAAGCCATAATTTTCTGTAGTAGGAAGTGACAGTTGTTTCCATGTTTTGCCCCTATCAGCTGACCGGAATATACCATCTGCGCGACCGCATATTAAATATTTACCCACTTGCTTGATGGATAAAATATTTGATGAAGATTGAGGCCAGCCTATTTGTTTGAATAATATATTACTCCATGAAGGCTGAAGTTCTTCGCCTATGGCTTTCCAGGTTTTTCCACTATCTACCGAAAGATGTATGCTGTTTGTTTGGGTTATTGTATTGTGTACTATAGCAGCAAATCCTCCATCTATACGTTCCACAGCTATGCCAGCACCCCCTTCATTAAGCACACGATCCCAGTTTTGACCATCATCAGTTGATCTTAATATCCCCTCGTTATTGGTAGCTAGCAGTACACCGTTTAATTCTGTCAACCTCATTACCCCGTTTCCAACATTCACTTGTTTCCAGGTTTTACCACTGTTAGTTGATCTGAAAAGGCTGTTATTGGAGCCGATGAAAACGGTGCCTCCGGCAGTTTCAAAAACGCTGCATACTCCTTTCTCTTTATAATGCGTGTACATCCAATCTATTGTTCCGTTTAGGCGTACGGCCTGCTCTTGAAAGCTCGTGTACACGGGCGACCAGTTACCCGTTCCGTTTATTTTTTTTAAAAATTGCCCCCTAAAATTATATACATATATCCCATTTCTGCCAGAGGCGATATTACGCCTTTCGCCAGGAAAAATATCCGTTGTCCAAAAAGAAGTTGTTGCATCTGCTTCGGTATGGTAAATCCCATTTCCGGAACGTAAATAAAGCCCACGGTCATTCGCAAACAAACCATCTGCCTGTACACCTTCTCTCTGCAAATTTTTTGGCAGCCCTTTGCTAATATCCTGCCATGTTTGTCCGCCATCAACAGATTTAAAAATAACGTTGGTCACCGCCGATGATTTGCCCTCTTTTATGGGTTTCTTTTTGGCTTCCTTTTCTTTTAGCGCAAAAGAATTTAGTAGAAATAATACCAGTACGATTGCAGGAACAAATACAAATAATCTTTTCATTTTTTTTAAAATTTAAACTAAAACATATTGCTTTTTATGGGGCTACTGTAACATGGGGCACTACAACTTAATCTGCGCCACCGGCTTGCCCTTAATGTATTTTAACAGTCTTTCCATCATAGCGATACACGCCATCAGATGCACCAAACCAAATACTTCCATCGCGTGCTTCTAAAATCCCAAAAAGACCCTTTGTGGCTGACATAACTTCGGTTATAGCGGGATTTTTATTATATAAGGATTTTGCATCATAGCGCGAAAGGGCCCAGATGCCTTCCTGAGGGTTTACTTCGCCGGTAGTCCAGATATTTCCTTTTTTATCTTGAATTATATCACCAACTCCCTTCTGCGTTACCTTTGTAAAGGTTTTACCGTCATAACGCAAAAGACCGCTATCACCGTTTAACCAAATATCGCCTTTTTTGTCCCGGACCATATTACGAACATTGGTGAAGCTTTTTCCGTATTTAGCAGTAATACTGGTATATGTTTTTCCATCATAAATGCCAATATCGCCCCATGTACCAAACCACAAATTCCCATTTTTGTCTTCAACAATGGCATTAACAAGGTTTTTGGTCTGGTTAATCATCCAATAAGCTTCTGGATTTGAAAACCATTTGTGGTAAACTGATCTGGCAGAATCAGCCCGAACAGGGGGCGGTTCCTCGTTCATTTTAAAATTTCTAAAAGACTTTCCGTCATAACGGCTCGGTCCTTCTCTAGTCCCAAACCAAATAATACCGGCTTTATCTTCATAGATCTTAAAAACGGAATTACTGGGAAGCCCATCCTTTGTAGTATAATTTTTAAAGGATTTTCCATCGTAATAATAAACCCCCGATCCGATAGAAGCTAACCAAAAGTTTCCACGTCTATCTTCCAAAACATCCCAGAATCCGTGCGTATTTAATTTACTTGTGATATTGGTAAAGGTTTTTCCATCGTAACGGATAATCCCTTTGGTTGAAACAAGCCACATGTCGCCCTTTTTATTTTGCTTGATGGTACGAACGCTACTGTTGGGTATGTAGGAATCAGATATGTTTTTGGATTCCGTTTTGCTTTGTCCTTTACAGGCAATGCAAAAAGCTAACATTAGGACCAAGATGTGAATGGGTGTGTATTTCTTCGTTTTTCTTTTATTTTTCATATCCTATAAAAATGCTTCAGCGAAATTACTTTGATATATTTCCGTTTAAAGAATTTGGATTGTAAATAAAAATGTAAACTTTGTAAATAAAATATTGACACTATGCATCTTAGCCGAAATCTGCTTTCCGGGAATGCCAGATACCTTTATGGAGGGCTAATGCTTTTGCTTATTGCTGTGATATGCGCGGCTTTCAGCATGGTGGGCAATGACGATTTTGACATCGCCAGAAGGGAGATTTTGCTCCGCCGGATAGGGCATGAACTGCTGTTGCAGTCGGGCGACAAAACCTCAAGGGTGCTCCCCATATTAAATATCGCCGAAAATGAATACCAGATCAGGTTTGAAAATGAACTTACTTTTAAACCGGACTCGCTGGTGAACACCACCCAACGTTTGTTAGCCAAGGACCCGCTTGCACATGATTATATTGTTAATGTTTTGAAGTGTGGCAACACAGGTGTTGTTTATGGGTTTGCTATATCCCAAAATATAAAAGATGATATTGTATCCTGCAAAGGAAGAGTGCAACCTACCGCATGTTATATTATCAACATTAAATTTAAACCTACCGTCATAAATAATTTAGCCCGGAATAAATATTTGCTGGGCGGCCTGCCAATTTTAGCATTTGTTGGTTTTGTTTTTTTGAGAGCAGCTAAGCCGCGGAGAACTTTACCTGAGGTTCAGTATACTGATAGGTTAACTTTAGGAGCGGTATTGTTTGATGCCAAGAACCGCAACCTTATAATAAACGGCAAAACAATAGACCTTACCGGAACTGAAACGCGTTTGCTGCGGATTTTAGCGTTATCTGCTAACCAGACTATAGCAAGAAGCCGCTTACAAAAAGAGATATGGGAAGATGAAGGTGTTATTGTAGGGCGCAGCCTGGATATGTTTATATCAAAATTGAGAAAAAAGTTGGAGGCCGATCCCAATATCAATATTGTTGTTATACGCGGCAAAGGGTATAAGCTGGAGATTAGTGCTTAAGTGGAATCAGTGAATAATTGAACTATTAAATGGGTAGTCTTGAAATAGTCAACCTATTTCAGGACTACTCATCATTACCTTATATAATTGTCTTCCTGCTGCTAAACCTATTTTTAGGATCTTTGCTAAATTCTTCCTTAATTCTCTTTAGCTCATCATAACTTTGCATAAAATAATCTCTGGTAGGCACACCATCGTCTTTAAAACTAATAAATGATCCGCTTGTTTCCGGGAAATCACGTTTCCTGCAAACTTCTATCCAGTCTTCTGCGCGGTTAACATATTGGTGTACATTATATTGTTTACCTAATTTAATATCTTCTTCGCCCTGGTCCCACCAGGCCTGGTATTGAATGGTATATTTACGTTTTTTGTATGGAAACGCACTGCCGTACGGAAAGCCCGGGTCTTTATAATTAGCGTAATAGGTTCCCGAAATGGCACCCAGCGTTGCGTAGCAAAGCAGACCGGCTTTTTCTCCTTCGTCAAATAATAAGTCAGACTGAAGGCTGGCAATCAATGATTCGCGGCCCTTATCATTCCATTCTTCTGCCGTGAGCCTTGATGTGATTTTATGAGGGGCAGGAGCATCCACATCTGGTGGAATATATTCTGCTTGTAACAAGGCATCGCTATTTAAATCACTTAGTTTAAATAAATTTTTAGCACCTTTCAGGGGCCTGTTGCGGCCAAGTAAAGGGCTGCTTGATGTTAACCTGTCCCATGAATCAAAATTATGCGGCTGGTTCTTTTCATTGACAATGCCCGGCGGAATAATGGTTACTGTAGTAGGCAACATATCAGAAAACCATACCTTCATGTGTTGGTATAATTCTTCTTTTGATCCTGCAAAATAACCATAGAAGGTACATGAATGTACAGTTTCCCTAATTGGTATGGGTTCTTTTGGCGTTGGTATAGCCATTATCATCAAATTTGTGCCTATAAGCTGCTGGTTTTTATCTGCAGCTATCCAATCTTCCCAGTGCTTTAAAACAGTAAATGCCGGCGTGTATTGCCACACCGCGTTAAACTTTATAGTTGTTGTTGGTAATTGAAATGTTTTGATAACCAGCTCGGTTACAATACCGTAGCTAAAACCACCGCCACCGCGTAATGCCCATAATAATTCTTTTTGTTCACATTCTGGCGTTAGTTCAATTGCTTCGCCATTACCCAATACTATTGTAGCCCCCACAATACTTTCACAACACATACCATAAATGCGTGTCCATGGACCCCAGCCGCCACCCATGCTAAAACCTGCAATGCCTACCGTGCCACAAGTTCCGTGTGGAACACATACATCGTGTTTAGCAAGTTTTGGAATAAGATCCTGAAATATATTGCCGGGCTGTATCCGTGCAACACCTGCATTTTTATCAACTTTTACATCTGTCATTTCCGACAGGTCTATCAAGATGGTATCAGTACCCGAGCATTCCCCTTCATGATCATGCCCGCCCGAACGTACCCTGATAACGCAATCATAGTCGGCAGCTATCTTTACCGCTTGCTGTACATGTTCTGTACATTTGCATAATACAATAGCTAATGGCTTGAATTGAAATTTGAGATTAAATATTTGTCGTTTGCTTCCGTAAGCTGCCTGGTCCGGGCCGCAGTCGTACAATATTTTTGGAGATTTCCCATCATGAGAAATCCCCTCCAATAATTTAATTACTTTTTGCATTGGTATAAGGTTTAGTGTTTAGATGTTGTGAATATATTAATAAATATATTTAGTTTGTTTATAATGCAATAATTAATTTTAATGAAACTTAAATTGATAAAAAGTTAGGTAGGCACCTAAAAAACAAAAAGCACGATAATTTCATATCGGCTTTCTGTCGATTCCTTTTAGAAGTATTCAGAATCCCGATTTAAATCGGGGCCTGTCTATCAGTTCCACCTGGTATTTAAATCATTTTAAAATAAATTCAGGCCAGGGCCGGTGAGGGATCACTTAAACATTATATAAGGTTATTTACTATCTTAGTAAACCAATTACCTCAATTAATGAAAAAAACCTACTTTATTGTTTTGGGTGCAATATGTACTTTTAGCGCGTTAAAATTGCAGGCGCAAACAAAATTAACTTTAGACCTTACCAAACCCGGCGTAACAGTAAGCCCAACTTTGTACGGGCTGATGACCGAGGAGATAAACTATTCTTATGATGGCGGCCTTTACGGCGAACTTATACGCAACCGTATTTTTAAAAATGACCCTGCCAAACCTGAAAGCTGGAGCGTAGTGCAAGAGGGCGGCGCAAAAGCCAATATTAAATTAATTGGTGCCGACCCTGAAAATGTGGCCCCGGTGGAACAGGTTAATGCCATTAATGGGGCGCTCACTACCTGTTTGCGGTTAATTGTAGAGAAAGGCGGCGCCCGGTCGGGGATTGCCAATACAGGCTATTGGGGAATACCCGTAAAACCCGCCACTACGTATAATGCCTCTTTTTACATTAAAGGCGGTGTAACCGGTAGCTATAACAATCCAAAAGCTATTTACTCAGCACCTTATAGGCCAACACCTTCGGCAGCGCCGGGAGTTGAAAATAACGAACCCGGACCAATTACCGTTAGCATTGAAAGCAATGATGGTAAAACAGTTTATGCGTCGGGTACAGTTAACCTGTCAAAGTCTATTTTCTGGAAAAAATATGAACTAAAGTTAACTACAGCCGCTAACGTAAAGCCAACAACCAATGCCCGCTTTGTAATTTCAACCAACCGCAGCGGCATTTATTATTTTAATTTAGTGTCGTTGTTTCCTCCTACTTATAATAACCGCCCTAACGGAAACAGGAAAGACATCATGAAACTAATGGCGGATATGAAGCCAAAATTTTTACGCTTTCCCGGAGGTAATTTTTTAGAAGGCAATTATTTAAACGATCTTTTTCCATGGAAAACTACGTTAGGGCCACTGGAAGAACGCCCCGGTCATCCCGGTAGCTGGCAATATCGTGCTTCGGATGGTTTAGGCTTATTAGAGTTTTTAGAGTGGTGCGAGGATTTGCACATGGAGCCATTATTATGTGTTTATGCAGGATATGGATTAAAAGGCGACCATGTTAACCCGGGGCCGCTTTTAAAACCTTATGTTGATGACGCCTTAAATGAAATTGAATATGTAACCGGCAGCGTTAACACTTATTGGGGCGCAAAACGCGCTGCCGACGGGCATCCGGAACCATTTAAATTGACCCATATTGAAATTGGCAATGAAGATAATTATGACAGGCAATGGACGTACGATGCCCGTTTTAACCAGTTCCGCACAGCTATTAAAAAGAAATATCCAACCCTGCGAACTATTTCTACCGTGGCCGATACCTTGACAGGACAAGCCGTAGTGACCAATGGCAAAGCCTATATGGTTGACGAACATTACTATCGCCGTGCATGGCAAATGGAAGAAATGGCTAACTGGTATGATAGTTATGACCGTAAAACCAGCCCTAAAATATTTGTTGGCGAATGGGCCACCCGCGAAGGAGCACCAACTACCAATTTAGATGCCGCCTTAGGCGATGCCGCCTTTATGACGGGGATGGAACGCAACAGCGATATTGTATTACGATCGTGCTATGCACCATTATTTGTAAATGTTAACCCGGCTAACCCTGCAACAGGCGCGCCGGTGGGTATGCAGTGGCCATCAGATTTGATAGGTTATGATGGTTTAACAAGTTATGGTTCACCATCTTACTACGCGCAAAAAATGTTCAATACCAATTTGGGCAATAAAGTGGTGCCAATGAGTGTAATTAATTTACCCATGCAAAAAATGACCGTGCGCGATACCACGGCAGGCATAAAACGCGGCAACACTGTCCCTCGCCCAGAGAGACCTTCATTATATTACGTGGCTACTAAAGATACTAAAACAGGTACTATTTATTTAAAAGTGGTCAACATATCAGGCGTTGCACAACCTGTAACGTTAAACTTAAAGGGTGCTAAAAGGGTATCTGCAAACGGTACTATTACCGTATTAAAAGGAGATACGCTTGATGATACCAATAGCATAACCGACCCCGAACATGTGGTGCCGGTAATAGCTAAGCTAAACGGTATAAGCAAAACATTTAATCATAAGTTTGACCCGTATTCTATCACCGTGGTTAAAATAAACACCATCGCCGGTAAATAGTCTACATCTTCTCTGCCTTTGAAGAGAGATTACATAGGTTAAGTTAATCATTATTCGGTTGACAGAACAGGTCAAATCTCGCACTTTTTTAAGGACTTTGAGTCATCACCAAACGTTATTGATAGTAAAAGTAATACCCAGGTAAAATATTACCCTTCCAAAACGGTAACAAACCCTATCATTTTGGAATGGTACCTTATGAAGTTAAAAATGCAAAAGGGGGTTTTTAACTTGCAATCAAACATTACTAACAATAGGCATTCTTTTAGATAGGAGGTTTTCATGGAAACAAAAATCACACCGTCTGCCAACGTATTGATTATTGATGATGAGCAAGGTTTAGCGGCATTGATAGCACGAATATTAGAACTGGAGGGCTTTCATCTTTTTAAGGCCTATACCGCCAAAGAGGGCTTAAAAACTTTAATGCTGGAAGATATACACGTGGTAATAAGCGATGTGAAGCTGCCTGATATAAATGGGGTTGAACTGGTAAAACTTATCAAAGAAAAGAAGCCCTATGTAGAAGTTATTAATTTAACGGCCCATGGCACCATATCCGATAGTGTAAAAGCTATAAAAAATGGCGGGTTTGATTACATCACCAAAGGCGATGATAATGATAAAATTATCCCACTGGTTTATAAGGCTGCCGAAAAAGCACAGTTTCAATTAAGGGTATTTAACCTGGAGGCGCGCATAACGGGCAAATATAGTTTTGATCATATCCTGGGTAAATCAAAAGCGATAACACAGGCTATTGATATCGCCAAAAAAGTTGCTCCTACCGATACTACCGTATTACTATTAGGCGAAACCGGAACCGGTAAGGAAGTATTTGCCGAATCTATCCATTATGAAAGCAGCAGGCGCCTGCAACCTTTTGTGGCGGTTAACTGCAGCAGTTTCCCGTCCGAATTATTAGAAAGCGAATTGTTTGGTTATAAAGCAGGCGCGTTTACCGGGGCATTAAAAGATAGGAAAGGCTTATTTGAAGAAGCCAATAACGGCACTATATTTTTAGATGAGGTGGGCGAAATGAGCCTTGAACTGCAAGCCAAACTATTAAGGGTATTAGAGAGCCGTACGTTCATAAAAATTGGCGATACACAAACCACCAAAGTAAACATTCGCATACTGGCGGCCACCAACCGCGACCTGCAAAAAGAAGCAGACACCGGGCGTTTTAGATTAGACCTATTTTACCGGCTATCTGTTTTTACCATTAAGCTACCATCATTAAATGAGCGGAAGGAAGACATTGAATTAATTGCCAAACACTATCTTAAACAGTTTGCCGATAAAGTAAATAAGCGTGTTGAGCGCATGAGCGACGAGTTTTTGCAGGTACTTACCCAACATCAATGGAAAGGTAATGTGCGTGAATTAAAGAACGTAATTGAACGTGTTGTAATACTTGCAGAAAAAAATATTATTGGGGTTGAACTATTACCTATAGAATTTAGAACCACGTACATAGACACTGAAGCGTTGGACCTGGAATCAATAGAGAAACAACATATTTATAAAGTGTTAAACCATACCCACGGTAATAAAACAGAAGCTGCCAGGTTATTAAATATTGGGTTAACCACACTATACCGCAAGCTGGAACATTATACCCTCGCCTGATCATCACACCTATTTGATAAAAAAACCCTTCCAAAATGGAAGGGTTTTTTTATTGGCATCAGCTTAGATCAATTTAACTTTATTTCAATGTATTAATAATCAATTGTTTATATAAAATTTTTAAATGTTGGCATCTGGTTGGTATCACCCTTTTCGAAATCAGAGAATTACATAGAAACCCCCACTATCATTTTATTTAGTGACGACGGACAGGTAATTAACTGCTTGATTTACTAAACTTTATAAAGTTAACAATCAAAAAAAACAATACAACTATATGAACACGATCATTCTCTTTTTTACCATCCTGCTATGCTGGTGGTTCATCTTTAAATCCATCGACTGGTTCGAAAAAATCTGAAAACTATGTTAGCACTATTCATCATTTCAATTGCGGTTTTCATATACATGGTATATGTACTGCTTAAACCCGAAAATTTTTAACTGAAAAACAATGAACACAGAATTAATCGGAATCATTGCCTCTTTCGTCATCACGCTTTTAATAGCCATACCATTAGCTAAATATCTGGCGAAAATGTTTGCAGGCGAAAAAGTATGGACGGACTTTATGAAACCACTTGAAAAAGGAATTTTCAAGTTATCCGGCATTAACCCTAATGCGCCCATGAACTGGAAACAGTTTCTGAAAGCCATGATGACCATCAATTTATTTTGGTTGGTATATGGTTTCTTCGTTTTAATTTACCAGGATAAACTGCCGTTAAATCCGGACGGCAACATAGGCCAAACCGCCGACCTGGCTTTTAATACCATCATCAGTTTTGTAGTAAACTGTAACTTGCAGCATTACTCGGGCGAGTCTGGTGCTACGTACTTAACACAGCACTTCATCTTTATGTTTTTGCATTTTGTGAGCGCGGCAACCGGTATTGCTTCAGCAGTTGCGTTATTTAAAGCATTCAGAGATAAAACAACAACTGATTTGGGCAACTTTTGGAATTTATTAGTAAAAACCATTACCCGTTTGCTGTTACCATTATCTGTAATTATAGCGCTTATTTTAACTTTTAACGGTACACCAAGCAGTTATGCAGGTAAAGACAAATTCATTTCGTTACAGGGCGATACGGTAAACCTATCCCGTGGCCCGGCCGCGCAAATGATAGCTATTAAGCACCTGGGCACCAACGGTGGCGGCTATTTCGGCGCCAATTCAGCGCACCCGCTGGAAAACCCGAACTACCTGACCAATATGACCGAGATCATATCGCAATTTATTATTCCGGTTGCTTTGGTGCTGGCTTTTGGGTATTACATCCGCCGCAAAAAATTAGGGTGGGTAATATTTGGGGTGATGATGGCTGGCGTGTTGATGCTGATGATACCTGCTATAAGCGGCGAGCTTGGCGGTAACCCGTTAATTGCCAAAATGGGTATAACCCAGCATACCGGCGCCATGGAAGGCAAAGAAGTTAGATTTGGCCCTGCAGCTACCGCTTATTGGAGCACGTTAACAACAGTTACTTCAACAGGTTCTGTAAACGGTATGCATGATAGCACCATGGCATTAACCGGCTTATGGCAATTGTTAGCCATGATGATAAACGGCTTCTTTGGTGGTTGTGGTGTAGGCTTGTTAAACTATTTTATCTACCTCATTATAGCTGTATTTATTTCAGGACTGATGGTTGGCCGTACCCCAGAATTTTTGGGACATAAAGTTGAGGCCCGCGAAGTAAAAATAGCCGCGCTTATAACCCTGTTAAGTCCGTTGCTGATCATGGCCGGAACGGCGTTAGCCAGCTATGTATTTGTGGCCCATCAAAATGTTGATTGGGCGGTAAAGCCATCGGCATGGTTAAATAACCCAAGCTTTCACGGTTTTTCTGAAATGCTTTATGAGTATACCTCGGCAAATGCCAATAATGGTTCGGGCTTTGAAGGCCTGGGCGATAACAATATATGGTGGAACGTATCAACCGGGTTTGTATTGATCCTGGGGCGTTTTCTCCCAATAATTGGCCCGGTGGCTATAGCAGGTTTGCTGGCTCAAAAGAAATTTGTGCCCGAGTCTGCCGGTACATTAAAAGTAGATACCGTGACCTTTGGGTTAATGACATTTGCGGTTATATTAGTTTTAAACGCGCTGTCTTATTTCCCTGCACTGGCTTTAGGCCCTATAGCCGAACATTTTTCAATGCTTAAATAATTGTTAAGAAAATGAAGACTCAATCTAATAAATTATTCGAACCGGCTTTAGTGCAAAGCGCGCTGGCACAGTCGTTCGTGAAATTAAACCCCAAAGTGATGATGCGTAACCCGGTGATGTTCACTGTGGAAATAGGCACCGCTATTATGCTATATGTAAGTATTTACAGTTACAGCAATCATAGCCAGGGATCATTTATATATAACTTTTCTATATTCATCATCTTACTGCTTACTGTGCTGTTTGCCAATTTTGCCGAGGCCATTGCCGAAGCTCGTGGTAAGGCCCAGGCCGACAGTTTGCGCAAAACCAGGGAAGATACCCCGGCCAAAATGCTTTTTGAAGATGGCAGTATCACCGTAGTTTCATCAAACCGTCTTAAAAAAGGTGACATATTTATTTGCGAAACCGGTGATACCATCCCTACCGATGGCGAGATCATTGAAGGACTGGCTACCATTGACGAATCGGCCATTACCGGCGAATCCGCCCCGGTTATTCGTGAGGCCGGAGGCGATAAATCTTCCGTTACCGGAGGCACCAAAGTATTGTCTGATGAGATCAAAGTACTGGTAACCACCCAGCCTGGCGAAAGCTTTCTGGACAAGATGATAGCGTTGGTTGAAGGGGCATCAAGGCAAAAAACACCTAACGAAATTGCCTTAACCATTTTGTTGGCAAGCTTTACGCTGATATTTGTTATTGTTTGCGTAACCCTGAAACCATTTGCTGATTACGCCAATACACCCATAACTATAGCGGCATTAATATCCTTATTTGTTTGTTTGATACCTACTACTATAGGCGGCTTATTATCGGCTATTGGTATTGCAGGCATGGACAGGGCATTGCGTGCCAATGTAATAACCAAATCAGGCAAAGCGGTTGAAACCGCGGGCGATATTGATGTTTTGTTGTTAGATAAAACAGGCACTATCACCATAGGCAACCGTAAAGCAACCCACTTTTGGGCGGCAGCGGGTGTAAATGAAGCTGATATGGTAAAAGCGGCGGTACTATCATCATTGGCTGATGAAACGCCCGAAGGTAAATCAATTATTGAGCTGGCTGATATGCCATTGCAGGTACCCGAAGGTTCGGTATTTATCAAATTCTCTGCCGAAACCCGTTCAAGCGGTATTGATACGCCTGATGGCAAATCCATCCGTAAGGGTGCTTTTGACTCTATCCGCGCAATAACCCACAAGGCAAAAAATGAGGTACCGGCAGATGTCGAAGAACGTGTAAAGATCATCGCATCAAATGGTGGTACACCGTTAGTAGTATCGCAAAACAACCAAATATTAGGCGTGATTGAGTTACAGGATATTATAAAACCCGGCATTGCCGAACGTTTTGAGCGTTTGCGTAAAATGGGTATCAAAACCGTAATGGTAACCGGCGACAACCCGCTTACCGCCAAATTTATAGCCGAAAAGGCAGGTGTAGACGATTTTATTGCCGAGGCCAAGCCCGAAGATAAAATGCGCTACATTAAAGCCGAACAGGCAAGCGGTAAACTGGTTGCTATGATGGGCGACGGCACAAACGATGCCCCGGCGTTGGCTCAAGCAGATGTTGGTGTAGCCATGAACAGCGGCACACAAGCCGCCAAAGAAGCAGGCAACATGGTTGATTTGGATAATGACCCCACTAAACTGATAGAGATTGTTGAAATTGGTAAACAATTGTTAATTACCAGGGGTACGTTAACCACGTTTTCTATAGCTAATGATGTGGCTAAATACTTCGCTATTGTGCCTGCCTTGTTTATGGCATCAATACCGGCCCTGGCAAGCATTAATATTATGGGGCTGCACAGTCCTGAAAGTGCTATACTTTCGGCAGTAATATTTAACGCCATCATTATACCAATGCTGATACCGTTGGCCCTTAAAGGTGTTGAATACAAACCCATAGGTGCCAGCGCGCTGCTTCGCCGCAACTTGTTGATCTATGGCGTTGGCGGTGTAATAGCTCCCTTTATAGGCATCAAATTAATTGATATGGTTATTTCTATAATGTTATAAAACTATGAAAACTTACCTAATACAAGCCATAAGGCTTACAGTTGTACTCACCGTATTGTTATGCGTTATTTATCCGGTGTTTATTGCCTTTGCAGGCAAACTATCAAAAGGTGCCGGCGACGGTGAAACCATTGTGGTAAACGGCAAAATAGTTGGTTATGCCGCGGTTGGCCAAAGTTTTACAAAACCTCAATATTTTTGGGGAAGGCCATCGGCAGTGGGTTATAACGCTGCCGGATCTGGCGGATCAAATAAAGGGCCAAGCAACCCCGATTATTTAAAAGATGTAGCCAAACGTATAGATACGCTTTTAAAATATCATCCGTATTTAAAACGTAGTGATATCCCGGCCGAAATGGTTACCGCATCAGGCAGCGGGCTTGACCCGGATATATCGCCGGATGCAGCGCAAATACAAATTAAACGTATTGCTGCTTATCGTAAATTAGATGAAGAAAGAGTAGCACAGTTGGTTAAAAGCCATACAGAAGCTCCGTTATTGGGTATGTTTGGTCCGGCAAAAATTAATGTACTTAAATTGAATGTGGCGCTTGATGAATTGAAATAGTAAGACACGTATAAACAGGCCTGCAATAAATTGAAGTATGATGAGCGTTGCGCTAAACTTATAAGCAACGTTCATCGTTAAACATTCTATATATGAAAAAAATTATAATAATGACTTTTATGCTTGCGATTGCAACTATAGCGGTTAAAGCCCAGGATGCTGCAAAACCAGCTGATCCACCATTAACAATTTCAGGTTCGGTTGATGCATATTATAAATATGACTTTTCCGGTCATAACAATATACCAACCAGCTTTGCAAGCGACAATAACTCCTTCTCAATAGGTATGATTGATCTTGCCTTGAAGAAAAAAGTTGGTAAAGCATCATTTGTTGGAGAGGCTTCATTTGGTCCGCGTAGCGATCAGTCTTTGCCTGTTCCTGCTAATCATATCCAAAACTTATATGTGTCTTATGACGTATCGCCTAGTTTTAATTTAACAGGTGGTTATATGGGTACATTTATAGGTTACGAGGTTATTAGCCCTGTAGGTAACTTTAACTATTCAACTTCATACCTGTTTACTAATGGTCCGTTCCAAAATGCAGGTGTTAAAGCTACTTTTACCTTCTCAGACAAAGCCAGCTTAATGGTTGGTGCGTTTAACGATCAGTGGAACGTTTACACAGCAGCTCACAACATTGGAGCATTTGGTGCTCAATTATTCCTGGCTCCTGCAAAAGGATGGACCGCTTACATCAACTTGTTAACTTCAAACAACTCCACTATTACTTCAGGAACAGTTGTTGACTTAACTACTGCTTACCAAATTACCGATGCCTTTAAATTAGGCTTAAACGCAGCTGATTACTCAGCGTCAAAAGGTGCAGGTACAGGCGGTTACTCAGGTTTAGCGCTTTATCCGCAAATAGCTGTATCAAGTGATGTTACGTTAGGTTTAAGAGGCGAATATTTTAAAACCAAAACCGGTACTTATACAGCATTTGGCCCGGCAGCAGGTTCTTCAGTAACTGCATTTACATTAACTGCAGCTATCAAATCTGGCCCATTAACTTTAATACCTGAGTTGCGGTTAGATGGCAATAATAAATTAGCAGGTTCAGCCTTTACAAATAGTTCAGGTGTAATTACTAAATCTGCTTCGCAGTTTGTGTTAGCCGCTGTTTATGCTTTCTAAGCAAAAACATGGTATAACGATAAGCATGTGCTTATGCTAATTTTTTTTGTTGATTAGTTAGTTAGGCCGGCGCATGCAAAAGGGGATGTTTTTTAACATCCCCTTTTATAGGTTAAATTATGAAAGAAGAAGATAAAGACTCATCGGTAGCAAATTTCCTGGAGCTGATAAAAAGCTCGAGACGCGGAAAGCTTAAAATATACATTGGCATGAGCGCCGGTGTAGGTAAAAGCTACCGTATGCTACAGGAGGCACATGCCCTGTTGCGCAACGGCATTGATATACAGATAGGCTATATTGAAACGCATAACCGTGCCGAAACACATGCGCTGTTACAGGGTTTGCCCTTAATTGCGCGCCGTAAAATATTTTACAAGGGCAAGGAGCTGGAGGAGATGGACCTAAAAACTATACTTAACCGGCATCCGGAAGTGGTAATAGTTGACGAGCTTGCCCACAGCAATATTGAGGGCAGCAAAAACAGCAAGCGTTGGCAGGATGTGATGGATATTTTAGATGCGGGGATTAACGTAATATCAGCCGTAAACATACAGCACCTGGAAAGCCTTAACGAGGAAATAGAAAAAATAACCGGAGTAAGCATTGCCGAGCGTATCCCTGATAAGGTGCTGGAAATGGCTGATGAAATTGTAAACATTGACCTAACAGCCGATGAGTTGATAGACAGGCTTAAAGAAGGGAAGATATATGATGAAACCAAAATTGAAAGGGCTTTACAAAACTTCTTCCGCAGCGAAAAAATATTACAGCTTAGGGAGATAGCTTTAAAAGAAGTAGCCCATCACCTGGAACGAAAAATAGATATTGAGGTTCCGAAACAAATTAAGCTTCGAACAGAAAGGCTCCTGGCCTGCATATCATCTAATGCAGAAACATCAAAGGTGGTTATTCGTAAAACTGCACGCCTGGCATCGTATTACCGGTCGCCGTGGATAGTACTGTATGTACAAAGCAGCAGTGAAAGCCTAGATAAGATAAAACTGGACAAACAACGCTTTTTGATCAATAATTTTAAACTGGCTACAGAGTTGGGTGCCGAAGTGCTGAAAGTAAAAAGCGATGAAATAACCAAAACCATAATGCAGGTAGCCCGCGACCGCGAAATAACTACGATATGCATTGGCAAGCCACATTTAAACCTGTTTCAGGTAATTTTAAAAACACCCGTATTAAATGGCCTGCTTAAAAATATAGCAGCCGCAGAAATTGACTTAGTAATACTATCATGAAAGTAAAAAATAAACTCCGCTTAGGCTTCGGCTTTTTGTTTGTTGTTGTGCTGGCCTTTGGCATCGTATCGCAGTTTTACATCAACGAAATATTTAACAGCGCGAAGGTGATATTAAAGGATAATTATGAGACCCTTAATTACACAAAGGACATGCGTACCGTACTTGATGAGCATGATTTACCGCTCAATAAAGTAGCCGCAGGTCAATTTAATGTCCAACTGGTAAAAGAAGAACATAACATAACCGAAGTTGGCGAATTAGATGCTGTCAAAAAATTGCGAAACGCTTTTGTTGGACTGCAAAATGATAAAACCAATCTCTTTATCTTAAAGCAGCATGAAAGAGAAGCGCGTGAATACTTGCGTAAAATTGATGAGATGAATATGCGGGCCATCGTTATTAAAAATGAAAAAGCACATCAAACAGTTAAAAACGCCAGCGTGTTTTTAGAGTTGGCAGGTACGTTTGTTTTTTTAGTGCTGTTTAGCTTCAGTGTAAACTTTCCTGGAATTATTTCAGGACCATTGAATTCGTTGTTAGAGGGTATCCGCGAAATCTCGCTAAAGAATTATGACCAGCGTATTCATTTTGATAAACATGATGAATTTGCCGAGGTGGCAAATGCGTTTAATGAGATGGCACGAAGGCTAAACGATTGGGAAAATAGCAACCTCTCCAAGATCATGTCAGAAAAACGCCGGATTGAAACTATTATTGAGCAAATGCATGATGCTATAATTGGTATAAATGAAAGACAAGAAATACTGTTTATAAACACTACTGCCAAAACTATATTGGGCTTAAATGACGATAAACCCGAAGGCAAAACCATTAGCGCCATTGCAAAGAGTAGTGATCTGTTTAAATCAATTATTGAAGGTGAAAAAACGGATAAGATCTTTAAAATTTATGCAGACGGAAAAGACTCGCATTTTCAGCTGGAAACGCGGGAGATTGAGGTGCCAAACCTTTCGACCAATGCAGATGCTCCGGTTATAAAAGCGCAAAAGCCTGCAGGCAAGGTTTACATTTTAAAAAACATTACCGAATTTAAGGAACGTGACGAGGCTAAAAGCAATTTTATAGCAACTATATCGCATGAACTGAAAACACCTATATCAGCTATAAAAATGAGTTCAAAGCTATTGGCCGATAATAGGGTTGGTGCTTTAAACGATGAACAGGGACAATTGGTGCGGCAAATTACCGGGGACGCTGAACGGCTTTTAAAGATTACCTACGAGTTGCTTGACCTTTCGCAGGTAGAAACGGGGAATATTCAATTGAACTTTGTGCCAACGCAGCCTAAGCAAATATTGGAATATGCAATTAAGGCCGTAAAATTTGAAGCTGATCAAAAAGGCATAATCATTGATCAGAACGTTCAGGATAAGATACCAGAAGTTAATGCTGACGTAGAAAAAACTGCCTGGGTGATGATCAACTTTCTATCAAACGCGCTTCGGTATAGCCATACTAACGCAAAAATATTGGTGAGTGTGGGCGTTAAAAAAAATATGGTAGAGTTTGCCGTGCAAGACTTTGGTAAGGGTATTGACGCACAATACCAGGCTCGCTTATTTGACCGATATTTCCAGGTACCAACTGATGGGCAAAACAAATCAGGGTCGGGGTTAGGGCTGGCCATATCAAAAGAATTTATAATTGCCCAGGGTGGTGAAATTAAAGTAGAAAGCGAAGTTGGCGTTGGCAGCCGGTTTAGTTTCACATTACCGGTAGCTACGGTTTAATTACATTTGGAGTAATAAATAAACGCAACAGGACTCAATATCACCTGTATGACCAATATAGTAACGACCACTTTTTATAGATTGTAAGATATAGGTATAAAACATAAACTAATTTAAAACAAAAAAGCCTGATTTGCATTGCAAACCAGGCTTTTCGTCGATTCTTTATTGATGTACAGGGAACGGGCGAAGTGTCGAACTTTTTGAATGATCTGTGGTTAATTTCAGATGCAAAATGATTTATATTGTACATATAAAAAAGCCATAAAATTAATGATTGCCAAAAAAACTGTTACCGCTCACTCAGCCATTTTATACCAGGCTCAACCACTACCGTCAATTACTAAACGGTTTATAACTGGCATTTAAAATGTTTATCTTTAATTATTAACTGCAAACAAATATGCTAAAAGCTTTACTGGTTGACGATGAGGTTAATAATCTGGCCAGCCTTGAATTCATCCTTCATCATGATTGTGAGGGCATAGAGGTTATCGGTAAAGCCCAAAGCGCTGCCCAGGCAAGGAATTGGTTACAGTACAATACTGCGGACGTAGTGTTTCTGGATATTAGTATGCCCGGCGAGGATGGTTTTCAATTTTTAAACAGTATTTCGCAACCGGGTTTTAAAGTGATTTTTGTAACTGCCTATAATGAGTATGCACTGCGTGCTATTAAGGCAAGCGCGGTAGATTACATTTTAAAGCCCCTCAGCATTGATGAACTGAAAAGGGCAGTTGAAAAAATAAGAATCGCTTTAAATAGTGTAATGGCCGCTGAGCAAAACAGCCAATTACTGCATCATCTTTTAGAAACAGTTGTTAAAAAATCGCCTCCCCAAAAAATCGCATTACCACAATTGGGTAGTATTACTTTTATTGACGTTGATGATATAGTATCTCTTCAGGCAGATAGCAACTATACAATCATTCACATGAAAGATATGCAAAAACTGGTAATCAGTAAAACGTTAAAAGATTTCGAAGAACTTTTAGATGAGAACCAGTTTGCCAGAATACATAAATCATACATAGTTAATTTAAAATATATAAAGGAATACAGCACCATTGATGGCGGTATTGTAAAAATGAGCGATGGCAATCAATGGAGTATAAGCCGCAGGCAACTGGATGCTTTTTTAGAAAAAATGAAACAAGCAAGCTTAATGTTCGGAAAATAAAACACCTACGTTTCATTGTATTGAGTTGCATATCATTAACTTTAAAATATGCGGTATACTTTCCTTATCCTGCTTGCTTTTTTGATAAGTATTAATTGCCCTGCACAGCAATTAAAATATAATGCTTTTACTGTAAATGATGGCTTACCAAGTAATTGCGTTTACCGTTGCGTTGAAGACAATAAAGGTTTTTTATGGGTAGCAACTGATGCAGGTATAGCACGTTTTGACGGAAAACACTTCCAGGTTTTTACAACTAAAGACGGGCTGCCTGATAATGACGTGCTTGCGGTTTTAAAAGAAAATAACGGGCGTATTTGGGTTAATTGTTTTAAGCAGAGCCCGGCTTATTTTGACGAGGTACAAAATAAGTTTATCAATGCAAAAGCCGACAGTAAATTGGCCCGTGTTAAAGAAAGTTCGGGGGTAATGTATTCCTATCCATTAAAAGGTGGCGGTATAATGTATGTTAACGGAAACGGATCTTTTATTTTTAGAGACCAAAAGCTAATTTCTTATAATACATCGCCTGCAAATGAATCATTTTTAATTAAGGACAATAATGACGGTACCTTATTAAAATGGGGTTATCGTTTAGTTGACCCCTCGTTGAAAATATTGCAATTGAAAATTTATCAAACAAAAGGGAATAAAAATATCGATAGTATATATTTAAAAAGTGTTACCCAGGATTTTATATTACCGGTGATTGATGATGGAAAACTTTATAACTTTTATCCTAACGAAAATAAATGTTTGATCTACAGCAATATCAATTGTGATCCGATTCGGTTTAAAATAGATTCCCTGAGTGTTCCGGAACCTATTAGTTATTTGGGATTTACTGATACCTTTTTAAACTTTTATTCCAGGTCAGGCAAAATATATGTGTATAACAAACAAACGCTAAGGAAAGAATTTATCGTCAGCGGCAACTATGCACCAAATTCATTATTTAATGACAGTAGGGGCAACATATGGGTATGTACGGTTGACAAAGGCTTGATCA
>NZ_JBDTJZ010000135.1:0-3074 GCF_039935595.1 Mucilaginibacter sp.
GTTGATAATCTCAACATTATCTCTCCAAGTGTTACGACTTTTTTAGACATCGATATATAATTTTTTTAATGAAATAGGTTTTAAATGTTCTTCATTTAACCGTGGTGGCCAAAATTACATAAACCAAACCAATTATGATTATTTTGTTTAAATTTTGTAATCGATTACAATGTATTTTTTACAATGATTTTAAGCCGCTTATTAAATGTTTCTTTTTAGATTTGGCCGAATTATTTTCACATTATAAATTACAAAAATGGATAAGAAAGCCGCTATTTTAAAATTGATACCCGAGCAGGGCATATTACCTTTATATTTTAATAAGGATACCGAAGTAAGTATACATATTTTGCATGCCTTGTATGCTGCAGGTATACGCACAGTTGAATATACCAACAGGGGTGAGGCTGCATTAAAGAATTTTGCCAAGCTGCGAGAAGTATGTGATAAGGAATTAGGTGGTATGTACCTGGGCGTTGGTACTATTAAAGATGCGGCAAGCGCCGAAGCATTTGTAAATGCAGGTGCCGATTATATTATAAGCCCAGGGCTTGTTGAGGATGTAATACCCGTTGCCAATAAACACAACCTGCTTTGGATGCCCGGCTGTATGACACCCAGCGAAATTATAAAAGCCGAGCAATTAGGTGCAAAAGTAATTAAGTTATTTCCGGGTAACTTATTAGGGCCTTCATTTTTGTCGGGTATAAAAGAGTTGTTTCCTAACCTTTTGTTTATGCCAACAGGTGGTGTTGAATTGACTAAAGAAAATATTGGCGGCTGGTTTAAAGCGGGTGTTTGTGCCGTTGGTATGGGCAGTAAGCTAATAAGCAAAGATATAATGGAAGGTAAAAAGTATACGGAACTTACCGCCGCCACTAAAGAGGCTATTGCAATAGTAAATGCCAGCAGGTAGTTTGCTACCTATTGGTTTAATGGCTACCTTGCGTTGGTTGTTGTAATCGATTACGGGTAGCTATTATTATAATAAACCAAAACCAACATAAACCAATCATGGAAAAAAACCCAATGGGGAAATATAGGTGGGTAATTGCTGCGCTGCTTCTGTTTTCAACCACCATTAATTATATAGACCGGCAGGTAATCAGCTACCTTAAAGAGTTTTTTTCAACTCCGATTGATAAGGGCGGATACGGTTGGTCAAATACCGATTATGCTATTGTTACTTCATGTTTTACCGGTTTTTATGCCGGTATTACAGTTTTTGTGGGCTTATTTATTGATAAAATTGGTACAAAATTAGGGCTGGCATTTTCATTAATTATCTGGTCAGTATTCGGAATATTAAATGCTTTTGCCGGAAGTTCAGTAGCCATGAATGCCGTAATACGTAGTTTGTTTGGTATTGGCGAGGCCGGTAACTTCCCGGCATCCATAAAAACGGTTGCTGAATGGTTTCCTAAAAAGGAACGCGCTTTAGCCACAGGTTTTTTTAATAGTGGCACTAATTTAGGGGCTATGATTGCCGCATTATTTGTGCCTTGGTGTCTTTCGTATTTTGGTTTGATACAGGGGGCAAAAATGGCTTATATCTTAACCGGCTCATTTGGTTTTATATGGCTGCTATTTTGGTTTTTATTGTATGATACTCCTGCAAGGCATAAAAAATTAAGTAAGGAAGAGTTTGATTATATACACAGCGATGATGCGGTTGTTGTGCATACAGCACCATCAGAAGATGTAGTTATTGAAGAACCAAAGGTAAAGTGGAGCAAGCTATTCAGATTTCCGCAAACCTGGGCGTTTTTTATAGGTAAATTTTTAACTGATGGCGTATGGTATTTTTTACTTTTCTGGCTACCCGATTATTTGCACAAACAATTTGGAATGAGGACCGAACAATTGAAATGGCCAACTTTTACAGTATATGGTATAGCTATAATAGGTAGTGTTTTTGGTGGCAGTCTGCCATTGTTCTTCATAAATAAAAGTGGTTTACCTGTATACAATGCACGTATGCGTGCCATGTTTTTAATAGCGTTGTTGCCGGTTGCTTTACTAAGTATACAGTTTTTTGGGGATAAAAATTATTTTGGCAGCTATGCTTCTATATTAGCTATTACAATTATTTGTATTGGCGCTTCCGCACATCAGGCGTGGTCGGCCAATTTGTTTACAACAGTATCAGATGCATTCCCTAAAAAGGCGGTGGCTTCTGTAATAGGTATTGGTGGCTTAGGCGGTGGTTTAGGTGGGGTGCTTATACAATTATTGGTAGGGTTTTTAACTGATAAATATAAAGCCGCACCTCAAATAGCTTATAGCATATTATTTGGTTATTGCGCGTTGGCTTACCTTGTAGCCTGGTTTATTATTAAATCCCTTACAGCCAATAAAAAGCCTGTAGTGGTATAATAGTAAGGATAAAACAAAAAAAGAGATGGTTATTTAACCGCCCCTTTTTTTGTTCGCTTTAAAAATAATCTATCTGTATTTGCACAGATATGAACTTTGTGCGTTGGTTTTTACTTTAAATGATGAATTAGCTTCCACCTCAAACGATTGACCGTTTTTATAAACGGCCCAGTCTTTAGCGTCGGGTAATAAGGCTATTAATTCGCCTTCAATAACAGTCATTGTTTCATGAGTATCAGTGCCAAACTGATATTCACCCTTTTCAATTACGCCTATGGTTGATTTTCCATCTTCTGAAGTATAGGCTAGTGATTTTACAGCGCCTTCAAAATATTCGTTTACGTTGATCATTGTTTTTTTATTTGCGGCCTAAGATGCTCATTTTTGCCGAAACGTAAAAGCCATTATTGGATATTATTTTATACCGCCAAATGCAGCGAACAAGGAGTTTTTATGTAAAACTTCTACCTGCTTAAAGCCAACTTTGGTTAATAGGGCTAACTGGTAATTAACCGATTGCGGTGTATCTTCGTGAGCCACATAGGCTAATACTTTCTCACGATATTCAGCACCGCCCAAAGTGTCAAGATAATCGCTATATTTTTGATGAAACAGATCGTTAAGTTGCCGCGTATCATGCGCTATCAGATCTGATATCCATATGCTGCCGCCCGGTTTCAAAGTGTTATAAAATTTGG
>NZ_JBDTJZ010000136.1:0-12052 GCF_039935595.1 Mucilaginibacter sp.
CGCAAGCGTCACCGCTTGTGGTTTAGTAATAATGCAACAATTGTATCGTCCTAAAATAAGATACGGCAGTCAAATTTCATCCCCAATACAAACAAAATCCCCCCCTTTAAGTTGCTATGGTAACCTGCCGTTCCAAAATATGATTACTGCATTACCTCAACTTACCTTGATACGCCGCCGCTTACTCATTAAACTAACGCGCATTGCGGTGGTGCTTTTAGTTTTTATTGGTTTGGGTAAAACCGCCGCTGCACAGCAAATGCCGTTTATACAGGATGTTGACAGCGCCAAACTTAAAGAGGTACCCCTGCCCCCGCGGCCGTTGTCGCGCAGGCAAATAGCTATTGCCGAAAACAAAAAGCGGCCCGGCCGCGCCCTCATAGAGTTTATTGGTGCCGAGCTTACCCCCTTTGTAATTGATAACAACATCCGCCAGGTTGACTATACCCATATATCATGGAATACCGTGGGCCATAATTTAAAACCCAGCAGCTGGGAGTGGGATAATGATAATTTTCAAACCAACCAATTTGGTCACCCGTATCATGGCAGCCTATTTTTTAGTGCTTACCGTGCCAATGGCTATAGTTTTTGGCAAGCCGCCCCAGCTGCAATGGTAGGCAGCTACCTTTGGGAAACCTTCGCCGAAAATCAGGCACCCGCGCCAAACGATTTTATTAATACCAGCTTCGGCGGTGTAGTTTTGGGCGAGATGACCTATCGGCTGGCCAACAAAATTGTAAATAACAATAAGCAGCGCGGCGCCAAACATATAGCAACCGAAATTTTTGGCTTGCTAATTAACCCCATGAATGGCCTTAACCGCCTGATGGATGGCAAATGGACCAAATATAACTACAGCCCCGCCGACCGTGACTCGTCAAAAATAACGGCCGAGTTTGATATAGGCCTGCGTAAATTTAGTGTGGGCAATAACAATCCGCTGCACGACGGGCATTTTGGCTGGTATGGCCGGGCACGGCTGTTATATGGTTCGCCTTACCAGGACTACCGCAAGCCCTTCAGCAATATTTCTATCATGACGGAATTTGGCAAGGACGATAGTACCGTAGTAAATACCCTCAGCGTTTACGGGTCGCTTGCAGGGTGGCCCATACGCTCAAACGGGCGTTTTCAGCACCTGGCTATTTTATCAGCCAATTATGATTATATACATAACTCCGCTTTTTTTTATGGGGGACAAAGTGTTAATATAAACCTATATTCCAAAATGGAGCCTATAAACAAGCTGCAGTTAAATACCGCGCTTAGTGCCGGCGCTATCCTGTTGGCTGCTATACCCAGCCAATATTTATACCATGGTCGAAATTATGATTACGGACCGGGCCTTAGTGTTTCAGGCAGCGGCGGCTTAAATGTAGCTGATAAATTTTTCTATAGTATTAACTACCGTGGCGGATGGATAAAAACCATAAATGGCAATTCATCTCATTACTTTTTGCATGCTATAACCAACGAGGTAAGCTACCGGTTTGCGAACAATATTTCGCTATGTGCCGAGTCAGGCTACTTCTTTTTAAATGGTCATTACTCTACCCGCCCGCAGGATACCAAGCGATATCCCTACCTTCGTTTCTCTGTACGCTATACCCTTAATCCTTAAATAGTTATTAACATTGGGGATGTTTAAAAATTGATGTGTTAAAATTGGTTAAAAATTAGACTGTTAACTCTATAGATTATATATTTGAATAATTGTTATGTTATCGATACTAATCAATTGTTCTTTATGGTAAATAATAAGTCAGTTAATTAGCAAAGGAGGCCCACAAGCCTCCTTTGTTGTTTGGTGTATTTATTAAAATAATAAACATACGCCTGTTTATAGTGTTATTTAAACAAAAACACTAAGCCATGAACGAAACTCAAGATAAAACCCCGGCAGAAAAAGATGGGAAATATGAATTTAAACTTTCGTACGCCGAGCGCGAACTAACCTGCCAGGTAGAAAAGGACCACGATATACTACACGTTCACCTGGAAAATAATATGGATGCCACCCTTAAAATTAATGCCGATGGCTCCATAACGCAAACTGATGGCGCAAGTCTGCCACAGTCAAGTATTGATTTTATTAAAAAGCACATATTTGGCACCGCAGCTTAAAGATATAGATTTACGAAGTTTTTAAAAACTTCGTAAATCTTACTAACTCAATACCTCTTCCAAAATCTCGTGCGACCTTACATAGCCAAATCCTTCAATATGCATGGCGTAATATTCAAGCAGTTTGGATAACAGGAATCGCCGCTCGTCATTAGCCAGTTTTAGTTGCGGCAGGGTTTCAAAACTACTTAACAGCAATTTATTAAAGTTTTGGGTATGCGGGGGCGATAAATAATTAAGATCAGGCTTATAACGGGTAAATGTGCCGTTTTTCATATCAAAAAACTCTGCATCACCCACGGCCGGGTATTTATCGGGATAAAAGCCGAGATAACGTGTAAGTCGCACTAAAAAAAACAGATGGAAATTAGCCAGGCCTGTTGTTTGGTGGTCAAGCCATTCTATCGCGTTAAAAACAAAATCAAATAAATTTTCGTCGGCTGTTTGCTGTTTAACGGCTTTGTAAAGCACCTCGTTTAAAAAAATAACCAAGCTGCTTTTTATGACATCATAAGGGATGGATTGCAGCTGGGGCGCATTTTTTAATTCGGCAATGCGTTGTACAGCACCGTTGGTTTTATGGTAAACCACCATGTCCAGCAAATGCAGGGGCTGCAGCATATTGCGGCTTATTTTGGCCTTGGGCTTTTTTACGCCATTAATGAGGTATGATTGCAGCCCAAACTTTTCGGTAAAAACCTGCACAATAACGCTGCTTTCGCCATAATCTGTAGTTTTAAAAACAATGCCCCTGGTTTTATGCAGCATGTTGTATTAACAATTGCAGTTTGGGTAAAAAAATGATGATACCGGTTGCCAGCGCAAAAAAAGCGGTTATTAATACCGCACCGGCACTTATATCCTTTACGTGCCCGGCCAGCTTATTGTATTCGGGCGATACCAGGTCGGTTAAAAACTCAATGGCGGTGTTAAACAATTCGGCAGTTAAAACCAATGCCACACATAGTATTATCCATTGCCATTCGTTAACGGATATATGCAAAGCAAAGCCCAAAAACACAGCTAAAAGGGTTGCCACCAAATGGACGCGGAAATTTAACTGGGTTTTAGCGGCATAGCCAATGCCCTTAAAAGCGTAACCAAAACCGCGAATGAATTTTTTCATGGTGCATCAAATTTAATGAAAATTCAACCACTTTTACCCTCCTGTAATCGCTACGCTCTACATCATCCCTTCGCCTTTGGCGGAAAGAGGGTTATTGCCGTAAGTTAAACCCCTCTCTAGCATAGAGAGGGTGGCCGAGCGAAGCAAAGGTCGGGTGAGTTAATCGCGAACTTTTCAAACCATAACCAATCAACACGGTTTAACCAATATCTTTACATCATGGATTTAAAGCTTAACAACAAAGTAGCCATCGTACTTGCCGCCAGCAAAGGCTTGGGCAAAGCCATAGCAACAGCTTTGTCCGCCGAAGGCGCCAAAGTTATTATAGGCTCGCGTAATGAAACAGAACTCAACAAAACTGCCGCCGAAATACAACAACTTACCGGCAACGAGGTAATTGCTATCCCTGTTGATGTAACTGATATTGAGCAAATAAAAACCTTTATACAAAAAGCAGCGGACGCTTTTGGCCGAATAGATATTTTGGTGAACAACGCCGGAGGACCACCATTTGATAAATTTGAAAACTTTGATGATGATGCCTGGCAACAAGCGTTCGACCTTAATTTAAGGAGCGTTGCCCGTGCAAGTCGTTTAGCGCTGCCTTACCTGCAAAAAAGCGGCAGCGGGCGCATCATTAACTTAATAAGCGTATCGGTAAAATCGGTGTTGGCCGGTTCGGTACTGTCAACCACTATGCGTATGGGTGTAGTTGGGATGGCTAAAATGATGTCGGACGAGTTTGCACCCTACAATATCACCGTTAACAACGTTGCGCCGGGTACCATGCTTACCGACCGCATTACCAAAACGGTACCTAAAGGTGCTGATATAGAAGAAAATTTAAAAAAACGTGCCGAAAATATCCCCTTGCGCCGCATTGGCAAGCCCGAGGAGTCGGCCGCGGTGGTTACATTTTTAGCTTCAGAACAGGCAGCATACATTACAGGAGCAACCATACCGGTTGATGGCGGGGCCAGTCGTGCCATATATTAGCAATATATTAACCAAACGTGGCGTATTAGCTTCATTTTCATCCCATCAAATGGAAAAAATCATTTTAAATTTCCCTATTTTTGCAACCTCTAAAAATTGAGGTGAGGTAATATTGATGTACAAAGAATATAAACAGTTAAACCTATCGCAAACGGGCAAAGACGTACTGGAGTTTTGGAAGAAAGAAAAAATCTTCGAAAAAAGCATCAGTAGTCGCCCGGCGGATAACCCATACACTTTTTACGAGGGGCCGCCGAGCGCTAACGGTATGCCCGGTATTCACCACGTTATGGCGCGTGCCATTAAAGATATTTTTTGCCGTTACAAAACCTTAAAAGGTTACCGCGTAGAGCGTAAAGGCGGCTGGGATACACACGGCCTTCCTATTGAGTTAGCTGTTGAAAAGGCATTAGGAATCACCAAAGACGATATCGGCAAAAAAATTACTGTAAAAGAATATAACGACGCCTGCCGCAAGGAGGTAATGCGCTATACCGATGTTTGGAACGACCTTACCGAAAAAATGGGTTACTGGGTTGATCTGGAAGACCCGTACATCACCTATAAAAACGAATATATCGAGTCGCTTTGGTGGATACTGAAGCAATTGCATACCGCTGGATACTTATACAAAGGCTATACTATACAACCTTATTCGCCAAAATCGGGCACCGGCCTTAGCTCGCACGAGTTGAACCAGCCGGGCACCTACAAAATGGTGAAGGATACTACCATAACCGCGCAGTTTAAGGTTAAAAGGGATCAGGATTCGGCGTTTTTATTTGAAGGCATTGATACCGATGTTTTCATTTTAGCATGGACCACTACACCCTGGACATTGCCGTCAAACAGTGCATTAGCCGTTGGCGAAAAAATAGATTACGTTAAAATAAGCACCTTTAATCCTTATACTTTTACACCTATAACGGTTGTATTGGCAAAGGACCTGGTGGG
This sequence comes from Mucilaginibacter sp., assembly GCF_039935595.1. GTDB lineage: Bacteria > Bacteroidota > Bacteroidia > Sphingobacteriales > Sphingobacteriaceae > Mucilaginibacter. Next base: position 5,204 of record NZ_JBDTJZ010000136.1, read on the forward strand.
TAAGTTATTTAAAGCGGATGGTGAAAACGCATCTTTTGAAGATTATAAACCCAGTGATAAAATTATTCCGTGGGCTATAAAAGGCACTTATAAAGGCGCTCAATTGGTAGGCATACACTACGAACAATTATTACCATATGTAACCAACGCCGACCTGGAGAAAAATGCGTTCCGCGTTATCCCCGGCGATTTTGTGACTACCGAGGATGGTACAGGTATAGTACACATTGCCCCAACCTTTGGCGCGGATGACTTTAGGGTAGCCAAAGAGGCGGGTGTACCAGCCATCTTGGTACAAGATGAAGCGGGTAAAGATGTGCCACTTGTAGATAAGCAGGGACGTTTTGTTGAGGAAGTGACTGACTTTGCCGGACGCTACGTTAAAGAAGAATATTACAATGATGCCGAGCGCGCCGAAGAGGGCTTTAAGCCAACGGATGTGCTCATCTCTATTAAATTAAAAACAGAGAATAGAGCCTTCGACGTAAAAAAATATGAGCACAGCTACCCGCACTCGTGGCGCAGTGATGAGCCTATTTTATATTATCCGTTAGATAGCTGGTTTGTGCGCACCACCGCCGTTAAGGATAAAATGGTGGAGCTAAACAAAACCATTAACTGGAAACCCGAATCAACCGGAACGGGCCGTTTTGGCAACTGGCTGGAAAATTTGGTTGACTGGAACTTGTCGCGCTCACGCTTTTGGGGTACTCCGCTACCTATATGGCGCGAGGAAAATGGAGGCGAAGAAATTTGCATCGGATCAATAGAAGAGTTACAAATAGAGATAGGCAAAGCCGTAGCCGCAGGGTTTATGCCGAAGGATTTTGACCTGAGCGACCTGCACCGGCCGTATGTTGATGATATTATATTACGGTCATCAACCGGCAACCGTATGTACCGCGAGCCTGATTTGATTGATGTTTGGTTTGATAGCGGTGCCATGCCTTACGCGCAATGGCACTTTCCGTTTGAGAACAGGGATGAGTTTAAAAAATCATATCCTGCTGATTTTATTGCCGAAGGGGTTGACCAAACCCGCGGCTGGTTTTTTACGCTACACGCCATTGCGGTAATGCTTAGCGAGGCCAGCGACGAGATCAAAAAAATAAACGCCGAAGTTGGTAATAAAGGTATCGCGTTTAAAAACGTGATATCAAACGGTTTGGTGCTTGATAAAAACGGCAACAAAATGTCAAAACGTTTGGGTAACGGCGTTGACCCTTTTGAAACTATTGAGCAGTTTGGTGCCGACGCCCCACGCTGGTATATGATAAGCAATGCCGCGCCGTGGGATAACCTAAAATTTAATACCGAAGGTATTGATGAGGTGCGTCGTAAGTTTTTTGGCACGCTGCATAATACGTACAGCTTTTTTGTAATGTATGCCAATATCGACAAATTCACGTACAGCGAAGCTGAAGTTGATTTATCAAAACGGCCCGAAATTGACCAATGGATCATATCGCTTTTAAATACCTTAAGCAAGGATGTTGATGCTTTTTATGCCGATTTTGAGCCTACCAAAGCTGCCCGCGCCATACAGGATTTTGTGGACGCGCATTTAAGTAACTGGTACGTACGTTTAAGTCGCCGCCGCTTTTGGCGGTCAGACAATTCGGATGATAAGATTTCTGCTTACCAAACGTTGTATACCTGTTTGGTTACCGTTGCCCAGTTAATGTCGCCAATAGCACCTTTTTTTGCCGACCGCCTGTATAACGACCTGAATAGCATAACCCACAAAGAAGCGTTTGAATCAGTGCACCTGACAGCCTATCCGGCTTATGATGATAAACTGGTAAACCCGGCATTGGAAGAGCGTATGCAAATGGCGCAGGATATATCGTCACTTGTATTATCGCTACGCAAAAAGGTAAGCATTAACGTGCGCCAGCCTTTAAGCAAAATATTGCTGCCCATACTGGATAAAAATTTTAAAGCCCAGGTTGAACAGGTAAAAGAGCTAATACTATCTGAAACCAACATTAAGGATATTGAATATATAACCGATACCGCCGGTTTTGTCAAAAAGAAAATAAAACCAAACTTTAAAGTGCTTGGCGCCAAGGTGGGCAAGGATATGAAAGCGGTTGCCGAAGAAATAAATAATTTAGATCAGGATAGTATCGCTAAATTGGAAAACGATGGAAGCATCCAACTGCAAACTGCCAACTACCAACTGCTAACTGCTGATGTAGAAATTATAGCCGAAGACGTGCCCGGATGGCAAGTTGCAAATTTAGGCAAACTAACCGTAGCTTTAGACGTTACGATAACCAACGAATTGAAACAGGAAGGTATATCGCGCGAATTGGTTAACAGGATACAGAATCTGCGTAAAGCGAAAGAATTTGACGTAACCGATAAAATAAACGTAAGGTTAAGCGATGTGCCTTTTATTACCGAAGCGTTAAATAATAATTTATCATATATTTGCGCCGAAATTTTAGCCGATACAATAGTGCTTGATAATCAGTTAAATGAAGGCGAAATTATCACCATTGATGAAAACGAAATAATTATTGCTATTAATAAAGTATAATGAAAGTAGAAAACGAAAAAACCAGGTACAGCGACATAGAGCTGAAAGAATTTAAAGAGCTGTTGCTGGATAAATTAAGCAGCGCCAAAGAAGAGTTGAACGCTTTGGCAACATCATTAAGCTCGCCAAACGCAAATGGCACTGATGATACGGCAGGTACTTACAAAACATTGGAAGACGGATCAGCCACGTTGGAGAAAGAACAGATCAATCAATTAGCGGCCCGCCAAAAAAAGTTTATTGAGCAGTTAGAAGCAGCTTTGGTACGTATTGAAAATAAAACTTACGGTATTTGCCGCGAAACCGGTAAACTGATACCTAAAGAGCGTTTACGCGCCGTGCCGCATACCACTTTAACCATGGAAGCTAAACTAAAGCAATAAATGAAGGCTGCTTATATCAAACCTTTTTCTGTTGCTATTTTAATTATTATTATTGACCAGCTTGTTAAAACCTGGGTGCGCACCCACATGCTGCTGGGCGAAGAGATCCACTTTTTGGGTAGCCGCGGCATGTTACATTATACCGAAAATAACGGCATGGCCTTTGGTATGGAGTTGGGTGGCACGTTTGGAAAACTACTGCTAACGCTATTCCGCATTGTGGCTGTTTGTGGTATTGGCTACGGTTTATTTTATTTGATACAGCATAAATACCATCGAGGCCTTATCATGAACGTGGCATTAATATTTGCCGGAGCCATGGGTAATATTCTCGATTCTACTTTTTATGGAGTGATTTATCAGCGCGAGGCCCTTTTTCATGGTCGTGTGGTTGATATGTTTTATTTCCCGTTATTATCTGGCAACTTCCCTACCTGGCTGCCCATTTGGGGTGGCGAGGATTATGTGTTTTTCAGGCCGGTGTTTAACGTGGCCGATTCGGCAATTTCGATAGGCGTAATTTTAATATTGCTATTCCAGAAACACTATTTTAAACAGGAAACACCAGTTGAGAGCAACCCCAACAGCGAGATAGTGGAGGAATAATTTGAAACTGTTATATATTTTAAACGGCCTATAGCTATATAGCTATAGGCCGTTTTGGTTTTAATTGGTTTTTAACCAGTTAGTACCGTCACTTTCTAATATATACCATACCGTATTGGTAAGTGTAGTAATAGTGGTATTGGTGGCATCCTTTACCGTCCCGCTAAAACTCCATTTAAATGAAGCACTTGTATTTTGGTTCCATATTTTGATGATTTTACCAGTATAGTTGGAAGCAGCAGGCAATGTAACTACACGGTTTGCAGTTATAACGGGTAATTTAACAAGCTGACCTGCACTGGTTATTGTATATGCTGCATTAGTGGCCGTTTTCACAACATCAGCTAATATTTGCTGGTCGCCTCCTGGCCAGTTGTTCCCTATAAATATTGTGTTCGTAAATGTGCTTAAACTTACAACTGCATTAGTACCCAAACTTTTATTATTAATAAATTTAGTAGCATCAACAGCATTGCCATTACCATCATAAGTATAAACAGTGCCGCTTACCCCGTTACAGTTTACCACATTATTTTCAATAAGTGTACCCGCATGAGATACACTTATACCAAATTCGGTACCGGCACCGCCCGAAGCAGATTGTACGTATATAATATTGTTATTGGCCACCCTAATATAACCTTTAATCGTAGTTATTGATGGTGTATAGGTAGTAATAGCAGTACGACCAGTAGCCGTGGGCACTGTTAATATCAGGGTATTGCTTGTAATATTAATAGCAGGATCTGCTCCATTAGTATCTATCGAAATCCCTGCGCCTACATAGTCTTTTATTGTATTTCCTTGTATATTAACATACACGTTAACATCTCCCTGTGTTCCAATGCCTGTTAAACAGCCAATAACATTATTATTGGTTATAGCCATCGCCAATATATAATCAGTTGTTGAACGGCCAGTTAAACAATTAACAAATATCCCTATTTGCCCTCCGGTGGTATCTTTAATTGTATTATTATCAATTATTATTCCACTTGCGGTTTCAGACTCCACGCCATAAATTGAGAACCCGGTAATTTCATTACCGGTAACCTGTGTTTTTATACCGGCTGCGCTTATACCCATACCCTGTCCTAATGCCGGGGCCCCCGGTGCCTGGCCTGAATTTAAAATAACATTATTGCTTATTATGGTTCCTATGATTTCTTGTTGATCTTCAATACCAGACCAACCTGCACTAATAACAATATTATTGGTTACAATATTTCCAAAACAGGGGTTTGAAGGACTAGCATTGCCCGTACCTTGCAAACCATCTGTAGATGCGTTATATATGAAATTGCTATCGCAGGTATTATATGAGGCCGCATTCTCGGCATATTGAATACCAACTGTATAGCATTTATTATTCAATACCTTATTGTATATGGATGTAGCATTTCCACACCAAACAGCATAGGTATCAATATCATAAGCAAAAGTAAATTGAAAAGTACAAAAGCTAACTTCACAATGGTCGCCTGTTACTTTAATAGCTGCCGCCCCATAGGACGCTAAACTTGGAAAACCTGTTGCTGATGGTTTAAATGTAATATTCGTTATTAAATTATTGCTGTTTGAAAGAATGAAATAACGCATATACGTAACCAGATCGCCAGTTGGGGAATTACCACAGGCAATGGTGGCATTATTAACACCCCGCAATTGCACGTCAGAAGGCATAGTTATAGTTGTATTTATAACATATTGCCCGGGCGAGCCATCAATAACCACTTCACTATAAGTATTTAATGCCGTTTGTAGCGCAGTCGTTATATCTGCATTGGCGGCCGCAATTAACACAAAAACCGTTTGATTGGCTTTTGAATTTAATTGTGTTTGGATTGAACTCGTGGGATCGTAATATGTTTTAGTAATGCCATTAACATTATCTAATGTTAAAACTGGTGTTGTTGTTCCGTTAACTACCGATATATCGGTGTTAGCAGATGATACTGATGTAACTGCCATGATAAGATTTATTTAGGGTTAAAATTTCCTAAAGTTATTACTTATCTGTTAACTCAGATTATCTTTTAAAAAAAATTTATGTTAATATCGCCATTTTTCATTTAACAATACCCTGCCTTTTTAACAGTAAATTATTAAATACAGGTTGCATTTTTATTTCTAATAAATAAGCAGTTAAAAATGCAAGTGCAAGTCTGATTAAAATCGCCAAATATGGGTTTATGAATGCCGGCATATTTAAACTTAGTAACACATAATGGCTAACATATAAGCCGTATGAAATTGGTGCAATTTTTTCAAACCATCCTAACAATGCATCAAATCCTTTTAGTTTGGTTTGCCACCAGGTAAGTCCTGCAAGAATTAATATAATAGACATGAAGTAATTCCGGAAAGTTATTATGGGATATTCTATCGGGTGTAAATATCCGCCATATAATAATCTCCATATAAACGGAACAGAGGTAATTATCGTCATTACACCTAATGACCAAAATACGGGCTTAAGCGTCTCAAAGGTAAACGTTTTGTATTTTAAATAAACCTGGGCACAGGCTACACCTGCCCACCATAATGAAAAATACGCTACAACTAAAAATAAATGGTTGGGAAAAACCATATACAGCAGCCAGCCACACATAGAAATACCCAAAACCACATAAGTTGATGATATTTTTATTGTGTTTTCTTTAATAAAGAAAACATATATCGGGTAAAACAATAAATAAAAACTCCATTCATAAGACAATGACCACAAAGGCCAGTTCTCTAAAAACGGCAATGTAAAGTAGCCCGGCCTACCGTCAAGGTCTTGCAACATAAATAAATTACCTATAAATGTTCGTCCATCTTCCATAACAAAATGATGCTGATTTATGAAAGCTACAACAATTGATATAATGAAAGTGATAATTAAAATAGGATATATCCTAACAAATCGTTTTAAAAAGTATTTGGGAAAATCTATGGTGGTACTTCGTGAAACTGATAAGTAAATCACAAATCCTGACAATAAAAAGAACATAGTCACAGCTTCTTGTCCAAATCTAAAAGGCAAGCGTACAATTGCCGGTGCTGAGTTTTTAACTATGTCAAAAGTAAACACATGGTTAACAACTATATATAGGGCTGCAAAACCTCTCAGAGCCTCCAGTTTTTTAAATTTCATTAATTGATATAAGGTATTAGCTAAAATATACTGTTAGTGATAAAGATATATATAATTGGTGTTAACTTTAAATTTTCGACTATAACAGCATGGTTGTGTAACAGTAAAGCCCTGCATTTGAATAAATGCAGGGCTTTACCGGGTTGTGTGTTAAAAGTTATTGTTGTGGCTGTGCT
>NZ_JBDTJZ010000137.1:0-2700 GCF_039935595.1 Mucilaginibacter sp.
CATGAGGTAAAGGATTTTGGCACCTACGATAAAACGTCTGTTGATTATCCCGATTTTGCTCACCCTGTAGCTAACGCGATTGAAAGCGGCGAATTTGATTTGGGTATATTGGTTTGCGGCAGTGCCAACGGTGTTGCCATTACGGCCAATAAACATCAGGGCATACGCGCAGCTATTTGCTGGCAGCAGGAGCTGGCTGTATTGGCCCGCAGCCATAACAATGCCAATATAGTATGTATCCCCGAACGCTTTATTAGTTTGGATGAAGCAAAAAATATAGTACAAGCCTTTTTAACTACTGATTTTGAAGGCGGCCGCCATGCAAACAGGGTTAATAAAATGAGCTGCTGATTAAGCTGAAAGGTAAAAGACGAAAGCATAAAGCTATTTAATATTAAGCGATAGGATGATCCCCATCGCTTTTTTTGTTTAAAAGGATATTTTGCTTCAAAATAATTTATATTCGCTTTATGGGAACCGTTGCTGAAGAGTTTTTAACAGATGCCGATAATAAGGCATTTGATATTGATCACCGCCGAATTATTAACTACAATATTGGTAAATATGACGCGGCAGTAACTAACGGTTTATCGCGTATTATTAATCTGGACAACGCCAAGCGCCGCGGCCATGTTATTAAGTGGAAGGTGATGGAGAACCTCGACAAGTTTTTGCCGGAGTTTGAGGCCAATTTCCAAAAGCGTGGCGGTAAGGTTATTTGGGCCAATGATGCCGCAGAAGCTAACCGCGAAATACTGAGCATACTTAAAAGGGTAAACGCCAAGGCTATCATCAAATCAAAATCAATGGTTACCGAGGAAATTCATTTAAATGAGTTTTTAGAAAGCAACCATATTGAATCGTTAGAATCGGACCTGGGCGAATATATTGTGCAGCTGCTGGGGCAAAAACCTTATCATATTGTAACGCCGGCTATGCACCTCTCTAAAGAGGACATTGCAAAACTATTTCATGAGCGTTTTGGTTCACCGCTCGATGCCACGCCCGAACAGCTTACCCTTAAGGCCCGTGAATTGCTGCGCGAAAAATATTTGCAGGCTGATGTGGGCATAACCGGGGCCAACTTTATTATTGCCGATAGCGGCAGCATTGCCATTAGCGAGAACGAAGGCAACGCCCGTTTAACCACCACCTTCCCAAAAATACATATTGCCGTGGTAGGTATTGAAAAGGTAATACCATCAATGGCTGATCTTGACCTGTTTTGGCCCATGCTGGCAACACATGGTACAGGGCAAAACTTAACGGTTTATAATTCCATTTTCAGCGGTCCGCGCCAGCCCGGCGAAACAGACGGACCCGAAGAGATGTATGTTATTTTGCTGGATAATGGCCGCACCAATCTGCTGGCCCAAAAAGATCAGCGTCAGGGGTTATATTGCATACGCTGCGGGGCCTGCTTAAATGCCTGCCCGGTTTATAAAAATATTGGCGGGCATACGTATAACACGCCCTACAGTGGTCCTATCGGGTCAATTATAACACCGCATTTGGCAGGCATGGATAAGTTTAAACACTTAAGCTATGCATCCAGCTTATGCGGTAAATGTACCGAGGTATGCCCGGTTAAAATTGACATACACAAAATGCTGCTGCTTAACCGTCGCGATGCTGTGGATCAAAAACTAATAGGCTGGAAAGAACGCTTTGGCTGGGCTATGTGGAAAAAAGGGATGATGAGCCGCAAGCTTGAAGACTTTTTTAGTGGAACGACAAAAAACAGGCTCATTAAAAAACTCTTTAAAATGAGTTGGGGCCGCTTTAGGGGGATGCCCAAAGTTGCCGAAAAATCATTTACACAACTTTGGCAGGAGCAACAGCATCCCGATAAAAATTAAACTACCTATTTTATTAAATACAATTAACATGGCATGCCTTGTGGGGGGCGCTATGCACTTATAAATGAATTTAAACTTGATTAGATTAGTCGGATGATTTTTGATCGGCAGGAACTGGATAATAATACTTTAATAACTATATATAAAAAGTTGTTGTTTGCCCGTATTGTCGAAGAAAAAATGCAGACGCTGTTAAAGCATGGTACCATTACTATCTGGTTTACAGGCATGGGTACCGAGGCTATGGCTGTTGGTGCCACTATGGCCATGCAACCCGACGAATATATTTTACCCATGTACCATAGCCTGGGTGTGTTTACCACTCGGGATGTGCCTGTATCGCGTTTAATGGCGCAGTTGCTGGGCAAACCGGCGGGGTTTACAAAGGGGAGGAACGGGCTGTTCAACTTTTGTTCGCAGGAACATAAACTAATAGGCGCGCAATCGCATTTGGGGGCGCAGTCAACATTGGCTACAGGTATAGCTCTGGCCGATATATTGAGTAGCAAAAATAACGCAACTCTTGTTTTCGCGGCCGAAGGCTCAACAAGCGAGGGCGATTTTCATGAAGCACTAAACATTGCCGCGGTTTGGAACCTGCCCGTAATTTTTTTGGTAGAGAATAACAGCGCGGCGCTATCAACCACAAACAATGAACAATACCGGTGCGAGCGACTGGCTGATAAGGCATTAGGTTTTGGCATTGAGGCCAGGCATATTGATGGTAATAATATACTGGAGGTTTACCATACGGTACATGACATAGCCGAAGAGATACGCCTGCACCCGCGCCCTGTGTTGATAGAGTGTGTTACTTTAAAAATGCCGTTGGATGATGATA
>NZ_JBDTJZ010000138.1:0-7785 GCF_039935595.1 Mucilaginibacter sp.
GTTGGGCGAGTCGGCCAAAAACTGGTTAACAATGCCAACGGCCTTATCGTACTGCTTCAGCTCGGTATATGCCAACGTTAAATTGGTGGTCATGGTATTGCGGAAGAAGTCGTCATTTTTTTTCTTAGCCAGGTCGAGCCCCTTTAAAAACACATCCACCGCGGTAGTGTAATCCTTATTTTGCACATAGGCGTAGCCCAGCTCGGCATACAGGCTGCCATTATCAGGTGTGGCGGCAATAGCGCCCTTTAGTATGGTTATGGCATCGGCGGTACGGCCAAGTATATTGTAGGCATAACTTAGTTCGTACTCCAGCCCGGCGGCATGGGGGTCGGTTTTATAAACAGGTTCCAGAAACTCTAATGCCTTTGCGGGTTCTCTTAGCCCATTTAAAAAACGGCCATGTGCTATTTTGTAAGCGGTAGCTTCGCGGTTTAGGGTAACCGGATGATAAATAGCCAGCCACTCGGGCACTGGTTTAACTTTAAGTATAGGCAGCATGGCAGCGGGTATGGCGCCAAGTAGTTTTGTGCCGGCGCCGACACGTGCAACGGTTACGTTATTATTTTTTACATAATCGGTTGAATCGCGAAAAACATGACCCTGCTCATCCACCTGGAAAAAACCTTCCAAACGGAAGGTATAGCCCGCTGTGTTATCCACGTAGACCATCCCGAAAAGATATTTATTTATCTGCGCGTTTTTGGGTAGCACTGCCCAGCGCTCTTCAAGGTTGTAAAAGGGTGTAGTAAACTCAATTGTGCCATATAGGGTTTTAATTGGTTCGGAATTTAGAGTATTTGGTACTTGAGCGTAAGTTTTAAATACACTTAATATAAGCAGGGTAAAGAGGCAGCGTTTCATGAGAGTACAAGGTTTAGTTGGTAAACAAATATACTTTTTTTAAACAAAAAACCTCCCTCCCGATAATTGTGGGAAGGAGGTTTTTGCAAGATGGTCAACTAATCACTAATCTCCCATCACTGATTACTATCGTTAAAACGAATAAGTTAAACGGCCCTGCTGGGTTTGCGGCCCGTGTTTTATTTTACTGAATTTGGCACCCATCACAGCCTCCTCAAAATGCGCTATGTACTGGCGGTTACGTATGGTACTGGCGCGGCGGTTAACATGCGCGGCAATAACATCGCCTTTGCGGTTAATGGTAAAATCAACTGCTATTTTGCCTTTAAAAGGGCGGTCATGACCCAACTGCGGCTGCACTAAAATGTTACGACCAGCCGGTATATTGGATACAAATTCAATATCGTGCCTGCGCTGCGCAAAGGTGGTTAAGGTAGTAGCTACCAGCAATATAGCCACCAGCGATTTAACGATGTTTTTCATAGTTGTAAAAATTTGTTGTGTATATAGTGCATAACTGTTGGTGAGGGGTAATTGTTTGGTTATAGTGATTGGAGAGTAGTGATTAGAGATTAGTAGGGCAACATCCTGCCTTAACCTAACTAATTACTATTCTCTATTCTCTAATCACTAATCACCCGCCACTCTGTCATAAAACCTGCCGTTATTGCTTAAATGCCCCGTTTGGGGAAATAATATCGCGGTAAAAGGGTTAAACTATTTTCGGTTCGAGCCATCCAATAAGTAATTATTAACGTATAACTATAAAGAAGCGTCAGACAAGCATAATTTTTTACAGAAAAGGTTGTTTGAAAAGGAACTTTTAATAGATTGCACATCATAATAATGTCTGTTTTTAGGCATTGTTAGAAGTTGGCAATAATATTGTTGATAAGTTAGAAAACAATATACCCTACCAGTCAAACTATTTGATAAATTAGGGCGTTAAATCGAGGATAATATATGGAAGCTAAATTTTCGCCACGAGTTAAAGATGTGATACAATACAGCCGCGAAGAGGCTTTACGCCTTGGGCATGATTATATAGGTACCGAGCATTTACTGCTGGGGCTTATCCGTGATGGCGATGGCGTAGCTATTAAATTACTGAAAGAACTGGCAGTTGACACGGCCAAATTGCGCCGTGCAGTTGAAGATGCTGTAAAAGGAACTATAGGCACTAATGTACATATTGGCAGTATACCGTTAACCAAACAAGCCGAAAAAGTATTGAAGATAACTTACCTGGAAGCTAAAATTTTTAAAAGCGACGTAATTGGTACAGAGCATTTGTTGTTGTCGATTTTACGCGATGAGGATAATATTGCATCACAAATACTGATGCAGTTTAATGTTAACTACGAGATTTTTAAGGGCGAGGTAGAATCGCATAAAAATAATGTGACCGACGAGATGCCCGGTTCATCAACCGGAGGTGAGGATGATTTTAAGGATGATGACTCATTTAGTCAGCCTAAAAAAGTAACAGACATTAAATCAAAAACACCGGTGCTGGACAATTTTGGCCGCGATTTAACCCGCGCCGCCGAAGATGGAAAGCTTGATCCTATTGTGGGCCGTGAGAAAGAGATTGAGCGTGTATCGCAAATACTTTCACGTCGTAAAAAGAACAACCCTATTTTGATAGGCGAGCCTGGCGTAGGTAAAAGCGCCATTGCCGAAGGTTTGGCCCTGCGTATAGTACAACGCAAGGTAAGCCGCGTATTGTTTAACAAACGTGTGGTTACGTTGGATCTGGCCAGTTTAGTGGCAGGTACCAAATACCGCGGTCAGTTTGAAGAACGTATGAAAGCGGTAATGAACGAGCTGGAAAAATCGCCTGATGTGATCTTGTTTATTGACGAGATACATACCATTGTTGGCGCGGGTGGCGCATCAGGATCGTTAGATGCTTCGAACATGTTTAAACCGGCTTTGGCCAGGGGCGAGATACAATGCATTGGCGCAACTACGCTTGATGAGTATCGCCAGTATATTGAAAAAGATGGTGCTTTAGACCGTCGTTTTCAAAAAGTAATGGTAGAGCCGGCCAGCGTTACCGAAACTATTGAGATACTTAACCGCATTAAAGAAAAATATGAGGAGCACCACGGTGTTACTTATACCGACGAGGCTATTAATGCCTGCGTTAACTTAACAACACGCTATATTACCGACAGGTTTTTACCGGATAAGGCTATTGATGCTTTGGACGAGTCGGGCTCGCGTGTGCATTTGACCAATATCCATGTTCCGCAGGAAATACTGGATATTGAGCAAAAAATTGAGCTGATAAAGGTTGAAAAGAATAAAGTGGTACGCAGCCAAAAATATGAGGAAGCGGCCAAATTGCGCGATACCGAGAAAAATTTATTAGAAGAACTGGATAAGGCCAAAACCGTTTGGGAAGCCGAAACCAAATCAAAACGTTATACCGTAACCGAAGATAATGTTGCCGAAGTGGTTTCTATGATGACCGGCATCCCTGTACAAAAAGTAGGGCAGGCCGATAGTCAGAAATTACTGAACATGGCCGAGACCATCAGCAGCAAAATTATTGGTCAGGATGAGGCTATTAAAAAGCTCACCCGTGCCATACAACGTACCCGCGCAGGTTTGAAGGATCCTAAAAAACCGATTGGTTCTTTTATATTCCTGGGCCCTACCGGTGTTGGTAAAACAGAGTTAGCTAAAGAGCTTGCCCGTTTTATGTTTGATACTGAGGACGCGCTGATACAAATTGATATGAGCGAGTACATGGAGAAATTTGCGGTATCACGCTTAGTGGGTGCGCCTCCGGGATATGTGGGTTATGAAGAAGGCGGGCAATTAACCGAAAAGGTGCGCCGTAAACCATACGCTGTAGTGTTGCTGGATGAGATAGAGAAAGCACACCCGGATGTATTTAACATACTGTTACAGGTGTTGGATGAAGGACAGCTTACCGACTCATTGGGCCGCAAGGTTGATTTTAGGAACGCTATCATCATCATGACCTCAAACATTGGCGCACGTCAGTTAAAAGATTTTGGACAAGGTGTAGGTTTTACCACCAACGCCAAAACCAATCAGGCCGACTCGCACTCAAGAGGGGTGATAGAGAACGCTTTGAAACGTGCTTTTGCTCCTGAGTTTTTGAACCGTATTGATGACGTTATCGTATTTAACTCATTAGGTAAAGACGAGATATTCAAAATTATCGATATCGAATTGGGCTTCTTGTTTAGCCGCGTGAATGGTTTAGGCTTTAAAATTGAGCTTACCGAAGGCGCCAAAGAGTTTATTGCCGAAAAAGGATATGATTCGCAGTTTGGTGCGCGTCCGTTAAAACGTGCTATCCAGAAATACCTGGAAGACCCGATTGCCGAAGAGATACTGAAAGGCGAACTGGCCGAAGGCGATACTATGGTGGTTGACTTTGATAAGGAAGCCGGCGAGATCAAAATCCTGGATAAAAAGGCAACCGCAAAGGCTGACAAGCCCGATAAGAAAAAGCCGAAAGAAGAAGAATCAAAATAAGGCCTCATCCCAACCCTTCTCCAAAGGAGAAGGGCTTATAAAACATACACCTTGACAGGTAAGTCCTCTCTTTTGGAGAGGATTTAGGAGAGGCTACAATCCCCCCGAAATTTCGGGGGGATTTTTTTTGTGATTAAATTTTTTTAAATAAGATTAAACCTTTTTGGCCGTTTTAGTCTTATCAATAATAGTTAACTATAAACTTATGAAAAAATTATTAACAATTCTGTGCGTTGCGATGGTTGCTATAGGGCTGTCATCATGCACAAAAAAGTACATTACCCCAAACCCTAATCAAACCATTCTATTTACTGTACCTACCAGCAGCTGGACGTTAAGTACGGATGGAAAATCTTACTATTCGGTAATTAGCACACCCGAAATAGATAGTTATTTTAATGATAATGGTGGTGTATTGGTTTACTTTTCATTTACCAACGGTGTTTATGAGCAAGTGCCCGAAGTGTATAACGGCGTATCATACAGCTATACCCACAACGCAGGCAGTGTAGTATTGTACGCCCAAACACCTGATGGGGTAACACCCATTAAACCGGATCCTTTAACGCTTAAACTGTTATTGTTAACATCCAATCAGTAATTAAGCTGCGTAAAAATTTAGTAAGGCTCCGGATAGGGGCCTTTTTTGTTTTATTGCTTATCGCTGTAGCGTCAAAAGTTAACGAGCGCGTTGTCATGGTGAGCTTCGTCGAACCATGTGGGCAAAGGCCATCACACTCATCCTTCGACTGGCTCAGGATGACAGCCAAAACAAAAAAAGGCCAGCCACGCGGGCCAGCCTATTTATAAATCCGACATCGAAAATCCGATATCCGAAATCAAAAAAATTATTTTTCCATTTGCTCAATGATGTCTTTAGTTACTCCGGTAAAAGAGAAACCTCCATCATGGAAAAGGTTTTGCATAGTAACCATGCGGGTAAGGTCTGAAAATAACGATACCACATAATCAGCACATTGGTTAGCATCAGCATTACCCAGCGGACTCATTTTTTCGGCATAATTAACAAAACCATCAAACCCTTTAACACCCGAACCTGCAGTAGTACGCGTTGGCGATTGTGATACTGTATTTACACGTACTTTTTTCTGGGTACCATAAAAATAACCAAAGTTACGGGCAATGCTTTCCAGCACCGCTTTGTTATCGCTCATATCATTATAGTCAGGAAATACCCGTTGCGCGGCTATGTAACTTAACGCTACAACTGATCCCCACTCGTTTATCGCATCCATTTTCATGGCAGTTGCCAATACGCGGTGCAAGCTCAAAGCCGATATATCAAAACCCTTATGGGTAAAGTCGTAGTTGTTTTCTGTATAGGGGATGCCTTTGCGCACGTTAACACTCATACCTATGGAGTGTAAAACAAAATCAACACCGCCACCAAAATGTTCCTGTGTTTTAGTGAACAGGTTGGTCAGGTCTTCGCTGCTGGTAACGTCAGCACCAATAACGGGTGCATTACACTCTTCGGCCAGTTTGTTTAGTTCGCCCATACGTAGTGCAATAGGGGCATTGCTTAACACAATTTCTGCACCTTCCTGTACAGCGCGCTGCGCTACTTTCCAGGCGATAGATTGTTCATTTAACGCACCGAATATGATGCCTTTTTTACCTTTTAATAAATTATAAGCCATGTTTTGATTTTGTTTATAATGGTGCCAAAGTTATAATTAATTTATCAGTTTAGTGTGCAGTTTTCAGTTCCCAGTTTGCAGTAATATATTTTTGCCCACCGTCCATTGCCCACTGCCTACTGCAAACTGCCGAGTAGCTCCCTCGCATTCTGCAAGGCGCTTTCGCCGGGGTTATCACCGCTTAGCATTTTGGCTATTTCTACTACGCGTTCCTGCTTATCCAGTTGTTTAATACGGGTATAAGTGGTTACCCCTTCATCATCTTTATAAACAAAATAATGGTTTTGGCCCTTACCGGCAATTTGAGGCAGGTGGGTAATAGTAATTACCTGTAGGTTTTGCGATAGCTGCTCCATGATCTGCCCCACCTTATGCGCCACCTCGCCGGATACACCCGTGTCTATCTCATCAAAAATAATGGTAGGTAAAGCGGTGTTTTTAGCTACCAATGATTTAATGCTCAGCATCAGTCGTGATAACTCGCCGCCCGATGCTACCTTGCTCATTTCGGCCAGGGCATGACCCTTATTAGCCGAGAACAGGAATTTGATAAGGTCAATACCCGATTCCCCCAAACCCCCTAAAGGGGTGTTACGTCCTTCGGGTATTGGCGTTAATTCTATTTTTAATGAAGAATTGCCCATCCCCATTTCGCCGAGTGTTTGCAGTACCTGTGTTTCTATCTGTGGGATGGCTTTGGTACGGTTAGCTGATAATTGAGTTGCTAATTGCTGTAGTTCCTGTTTATCAAGCCCTAATTGCTTTTGCAGTTTCTCTATGGCTTCATCGCCAAAAACAGCCTGCTGTATTTTGCCCGATAATTCGTCCTGCAACTGCAGCAGCTCTGCATTGGTATTTACCCGGTGCTTTTTTTGCAGGGTGTAGATTAGGGTAAGTCGTGTGTTTATTTCTTCGCCCCGCGCTTCGTCGGTATGGGTGCGCTGTTCAATATTTTCAATTTCGGCGGCTATATCTTTCAGTTCAATAAGCGTACTGTTTAGGCGGCTATGTAATTCCTCTATCTGCGGATTAAAATTTTCAATAGCGGTTAGTTGGTGCAAAGCTTCGCGAAGCTGTAAAATTGCCGACGTTTCGCCCTCCTGCATCAGGTAATGTGCGCCTAATAAATTGCGTTTAATTTCTTCGGCGTTGTTTAATACAGCCAGTTCCTGCTCCAGTTTTTCTTGTTCGTCTGCATCCAGACTGGCTTTTTCCAGCTCGTCAAACTGAAACTGGTAATAATCCAGATCGGCTTTGGCCTTATCACTCTCCTCAATGAGTTGGGTAAGTTTTGCAATGCCTTTTTTATAAGCTTTAAATTTGGTTTGATAATCGGTCAGCAACTCATTATGCCCGGCAACGGCATCAACTACCAATAGCTGAAACTCCGGGTCGTTTATCTCCAGTGTAGCATGTTGCGAGTGTATATCTATCAGCTTTTCGCCCAATAATTTAAGCGATGCCAGCGTAACCGGCGTATCGTTTACAAAAGCCCGCGATTTACCATCGGCAGATATCTCCCGCCTTAAAACGGTTTCTGCTTCGTAATCCAGGTCGTTATCTTCAAAAAACGCTTTTAAATGAAAGGTGTCTATCTTAAACGAACCTTCAATAACGCATTTTTTTTGCTGGTTAAAAAAGTATTTACTTTCTATTCGTTGCCCCAATATTAAAGATAGCGCGCCAAGGATAATGGATTTACCTGCCCCGGTCTCGCCGGTGAGGATATTAAGGCCGGGGC
>NZ_JBDTJZ010000139.1:0-4513 GCF_039935595.1 Mucilaginibacter sp.
CTCTTATTTGCGAGCTTTTATATGAGAATGATAACACACCGTTATCAAGAGCTGCGTGCTTTGATCATATAACTAATAAGCTTAAAATAAATATTGACTCAGAATTATTTTCGCAGCTTCTTGAAAAAAGCAAAAATTTTGAAGTAAAATCTGAGGCTCAGGATGTTTATCTTAATTTAACTCCAGAAAAATATGCGTTAATAAATAGAAACATTAATGAACATTCTATAGAAAATTACATTAATACTTTTAGCGATAAGCATAATTTGTCAGAAGAAACAAAACTCGGTATTGAAAGATTGTTATTTCAGTCAATTTATGAAAATATCAACTCTTTTACTGTTAGTAATATAAAAACCATTATTCCTGAAGAACTTAGAAGTAAATCTAATCGCGAGCAAATCGAAGCATTTAATGCGTTTCTTGATGAAAAAAATCAGCAGAAAGATATTGCCTTATTTAATGTTTTCTTAAAAGCTGTTGAGTTTGCCATCGTCACTTCTGGAAAAGGAGTAAAACAATTTACAGAGCAAATTTTCAAAGGGAAGGAATACTGTCTTGATACAAACATAATATTTAGAATACTAGGAGTAAATGGGGTTGAAAGACAAGTTAGTATTGTAAAACTCATTGAATCATGTTTACACCAAGGAATTAAATTTTCCTACTCTGTTGAAACGCATAAAGAAGTCGTAAGAAAAATAGAATCGAGCTTGTTAGATATAAAAAAAGGAGCTGAATCTAAGTCGATTGAAATATTGCAGGATTTAATCTCCGAAGATGGTTTATTGTTTAATAATAGTTTTATTACACATTATGCAGAATGTAAAATAAATAATACGGTTAAATCACCTGAACAGTATCAGGTAAAATTGTTAAGCGATTTAAGACATTTAGGTGAAAAATATAATATAGAAACTGTTGCCAGTACTTTTAAACCTAATCATGTTGAACTTTTGCAAGATTTTCTTTATGATAAGAAAAAAGAGCATAATGCTTCAATAAGATATTCTAAAACAGCAGCCAAAGTGGATGCTCATAATATTCTTTTAGTAAGGAGTATCAGAAAAACTAATAATTACAGCTATACAGACATAAAATCATTTTATTTAACTACTGATCGTTTATTAAATTCAATTCTTGCAAAAGAGAATGAAGAACTAATAGCAGAAACTATTTTGCCTTCACAATTATATATTTTACATAATGCTTTGTATGATGAAGAAGATGAAGAGAAGGATTATCAAGCATTTAATAAATTTTTAAAAAGAAGGACCACCGAATTTAAATATGAAGGGAAAGATGTTTTAAACTTTATTGATGAAATAAGAAATATCACGTCGGATTCATACACTATTAAAGATGTTATTAAAACATACGCAGATGTTAAATTTAAAAATGGATTTGATGAAGTAAATCATGAGCCAGAGGTAAAATCATTTAAAGAATATGCTGAGACTTATTTTGATGAACAATTTAGGATAGCTAAATCAGGCGATAAAAAATATCAGCAATCTCTTAGTAATGCATTAAATGAAATTCAAATACATTATGACAACTCAAAAGCAATCACAAGATATATTGATATATTAATTACCGTTATAATTATTCCCCTATCGGTAGTTTTGATGAAACAATTTACAAAAGATACTACTTATATTATCATTGGGACTCTCTTCTTTGAAACAATAAAATTCTTCGTATCAAACAAAACAAATCTTCTCAAAAATATATGTGAATCTATTTTTAAAAGAAAAATTAAAAGTTCTGCTTTTTTTAAAATTACAAATGGTGCAGACCCTGATTTTAATAAAAGAGTAAAAGATTTTTTAGAAATGGATATAAATATTTGGAAAAGATAGAGCAATAAACTTACAATTACCCCAACTTCCCTATCGGGTCAAAATTTTGAAACACCCATTCATCGTGCGGAGCATCTTTCAGTTCGGGGGTTAGGTCCTGCCCTGCCCAGTGTTCGTAGTGTTTGCCGTTGCGCCATAGGCGGCTGTCGGTAACATCATATATCAAACCTTTATAGGCTATCCAAACCTCGGGCTTGTCCTGCCCGTTGCGCAGTGCCAGTTGCGATTTGGTATAGGTAGGTAATTTGCTCATTTACTTTCTTTGCCCTTAAAATACTCAAAAAAGCCCACATTCATTAACAACATGGCCATACAATAAAAATGATCTTCTAAAGGGATAGTGCCTACGCGAACGCCCATATTTTGCAAATCGTTATACAACACCACAGGTATAGCAGTCAAATAACCATTCACTATGTAAAACGGAATTAGTGCCACCAGGTACGTTAAGTAAAACCTGTTGAGCCATTTTACTTTGAAGGCATATTGTAAAAACACCAACAGCACCCATAGCAAACTAAAAGTTACCAGCGTATATAACCTATCGTAGTAAAATATAAGCGCTAATACAGAAAATATAATTAGCAGGTTGGTTATAATGCGTGTCCATTGAGCAGATGGCTGCCATTTTACATAGTAGTTTATACAGGCGTAAATAAACAGACAGGCAAAGGGTACGGTTAAAAAAAATAAAATTTCTTCCAGTGGTAGCTGAAAAAATTTAATGCCGATAATATGCCTTGCATCAAAACTCCAAACCCCATTTATAGTGAACAGCACATCCCAAAACAAAAAAACCAAACCCGTAATGGCCATGCCAGGCCAAATAAATTTCCAGCTTTTATAAAACCGCACCCGCTTATCAAACGATAATATTACCGGGAACAGTATGGTTAAAAAGTTAATGAGCAGGTAGGTATATTTCACTGTAAGGATGCTAACTGTTTATTCAGGTCAATTTTTTCGGCAGCGGTATGGGTATTAGTTTCCAGCAGAAAGTTGATAACACCTACCACTAGGTCTCTATCGGCAATTACCTGTTGTTTATTATTTAGCTGCAAAAATATCTCCTGCTTATCGGCCTCCATATTTTTACTGAGGCCTAAAAATCCGGGCAAGTGATACTCTACCGAAAACCGCATAAAGCGTAACTCCAAACTATGCGGATCGGCTGCAATGGCTTTGCCAAAGGTCTTTTCGGCATTGCTTATTTGTTTTATTTTAGTATAGGGGTTCCAGGTGTGCTTGGCTTGCAGGGCCTGCAACGTAGCCATGTAACCAACTAATAATGGCGACTTGTTGGGCGTAGCGTTCAAACTACTATACAACGAATCGGTAGTTTTGCTACTGTTAACCGCCTGTAATAATTGGTGTCGCAGTTGTTTGTTTTTTGGTGCGATTGTTTGTGCCGATGCGTATTGTACCGCAATACCCAACCCCATTATAATCGTTATTACCAATATCCGTTTTACCATCAAATTATTCTTAGTTTACGTTTAAGCAATGCTTTGCAATATAACGCCCTTTTATGCGCATCTGATACACGTATGCGCTGCTGCAAAACTGTATTGGCCGGTGTACTTATTATTTTTTTAAAAAGCTGCTGGTAATATTTATAGGCAATATATACCCCCAGCCTCGCCCCACGGGGTAATTGCTTTATGCCTTTATAGGCCTTGTCCAACTCGGTTTGTATATCTTTTTCAATATCGCGCTTATTTTGTTGGGTGAAGTTTTCAAAATCCACGCCGGGGAAATACGTCCGGCCCCGTTCCTCAAAGTCAGACTTTACATCGCGCAAAAAATTGATCTTTTGAAATGCCGAGCCCAGGCTTTTCGCCGCTGGTAACAATGATTGGTATAAAGCGTCATCGTTTTCGCAAAACACCCGCAGGCACATCAGCCCTATAACCTCGGCCGAGCCATATATGTAGGTTTTATAGTTGGCCTCGTCATAAGCTTTTTTATCCAGGTCCATCTCCATCGACCGTAAAAAAGCTTCTATCAACTCCTGCTCAATACCATATTGGTTAACCGTATATTGAAAAGCGTGTAATACCGGGTTAAGGCTTATTTTTTGAGCGATGGCCCGGTAAGTATCCTGCTTAAACTCGGCAATAAGTGTTGCCTTATCCTGGTCATGAAAGGTATCTACTATCTCATCCGCATAACGCACAAAACCATATATGGCATATACAGGATAGCGCAACCTTTCGTCAAAAGCTTTTATACCGCTGCTGAACGAAGTGCTATACTTTTCGGTTATTACCTTACTGCACTCAAAACTGGTTTCGTCGTATAAGTTCATTACAGAAGGGCTTACTCAAAAGTACAAAAATTACACACTGTAATTGTAAACGGGTATTTGCCGCAAACTATTTGCTTACTTTGTGTAGTTGTTAAACTTATGGATAAAAACCGACATATTGTTGTAATTGGTAGTGGTTTCGCAGGGCTCTCGGCGGCGTGCGCACTGGCTAAAGAAGGTTTTAAAGTTACCGTTATTGAAAAAAACAGTCAGCCGGGTGGCCGTGCAAGTGTGTGGGAAACCGACGGCTTTAAGTTTGACATGGGCCCAAGCTGGTACTGGATGCCCGATGTTTTTGAAAACTTCTTTGCCCTGTTTGGCAAAAAACCGTCAGATTATTACC
>NZ_JBDTJZ010000140.1:0-3640 GCF_039935595.1 Mucilaginibacter sp.
GCACACTGGAAGTTGAACAACCCAACACCCGAACAATTACGTACAGCCTTAAACGAGGTAATATCGTTAGGTTTAGAGGTACAATTTACTGAAATGGATATAACTGTACGTACACAGCAGCCAAGAACACCGGGTGTAACACCTGCGCCCGTAGTGGATGCCGGTTACACACCTGAGCTGGAAGCCCAACAAGTTGCACAATATAAAAGGATGTTTGATGTAATTAAAGAATACAAAAAACATATAAAAGCGGTTACTTTTTGGAACGTAAGTGATAAAGGCAGCTGGCTTGATAGCCGTGGAGGTGGTTTCGCAGGCGGTGCAGCCGCAACTCAAGCAACCAGCCGTACAATAGTAAAAGCTTACCCGTTATTGTTTGATGTTAACGGACAACGTAAAAAAGCATATTGGGCGGTAGTAAATAATTAATATTAATAATTCAATACTAAAAGCCTCACGGATATCCGTGAGGCTTTTTACTATCAATACAAATTCAATATGAGTAATTATTTTATAAATAATGGTGCTAATAAAGGCATGTTGATTGTGGCCGCAGTTGCAACAGCATTATCTTTTTCGCAGTGTACGCCTAAACAAACCGCAACGGTTTCATCCGTACCTAATACAACCCCGCAGGCTGATATAAGCAAGGGCTTAAAAGATTATTTTAACGATGATTTTTTAATGGGTGTAGCCGTCTCTTCCAGATCGATCAGAACAGACTCGGCCTTAATTATTAAAGAATTTAACAGTGTAACCGCAGAAAACGATATGAAGGTGGGTATTATCCATCCCGCAGAAAACAGGTACAACTGGAAAAACGCTGATGATATTGTTGCCTTTGCCGAAAGACACCACATTAAAATACGCGGTCACAACTTATTATGGCATAAGCAGGGTGCTGACTGGATGTTTGTTGGCCCGGATGGGAAACCTGCAAGTAAAGAATTGGTGCTACAGCGTTTAAGAGATCATATACATACTGTAGTTGGCCGCTATAAAGGTAAAATGTACGTATGGGATGTTGTTAACGAGGCCATTGATGATGGCCCGGATTCGACCGTAATGTATCGTGAAAGCAGCCCCTGGTGGACTACATTTAAAAGTCCTGAGTTTATTGAAGCTGCTTTCCGTTATGCGCACGAAGCTGACCCAAGTGCAAAACTATACTATAACGAATTTAACAGCGAGCGCCCGGTTAAACGCGAGAAGATATTTAAATTGTTAAAAAAGCTGAAAGCTGACCATGTACCCATTGATGGTGTAGGTTTCCAGGCACATTGGACAGTAGACAGGCCGAACGCTGAACAAATACGTAAAGCGCTGGATGAAGTGATATCGTTGGGTTTGGAGGTACAATTTACAGAGTTGGATATTACCGTTCATACCAAGCCCGCAGAAATTACGCCGGGCAAGCCACTCGTTGACCCGGGTTATACACCAGAGGTAGAAGCCAAACAAATTGCCAAGTATAAAATGGTATTTGATATTTTCAGGCAATACCGCAAACACATTAAAGCGGTTACTTTTTGGAATGTATCAGATAGAGGTAGTTGGTTAGACAGTCGTGGCGGTGGTTCGGCAGGTGACCCGATACCCAGTCCGCCGGTATTTCTTAAAGCATACCCGCTATTGTTTGATGTTAATAACCAGCGGAAAAAAGCATATTGGGCTGTAGTTAATAATTAATATTAACGTTATAAATATTAAAGCCTTCTGGTATTGTCGGGAGGCTTTTTTGTTCGCAGGTAATTCCCTAAATTCGAGCCAATTATAAACCAATTATTAGTATGAAATATCCCCTTATACTTTCGGCAATGCTGTTGCAGGTATTAGCCGCCTGCGCTCAGAATAAAATTATAAACCCGAATGATCTTAAGCCTAAACGCCCCTCAGAATCAATAGTGGCGGCAATAATCAACAGCGAACCAACTAAAACCTATTTATGGCCAGGTGCAATACCGGGAGAAACCGAGGCTAAACATGAGCCCGTATTAGCTGCTAACCAATCGGGTAATGTAAGGCGTACTACCAACGTAACCAACCCGGCTATATTGGTATTTGCGCCTAAAGCGGCTAATAATGGTTACTCTGTGGTTGTATGCCCCGGCGGTGGTTATGAAACTCTGGCTACCGATAAGGAGGGGTCAGAAATAGCCAAGTGGTTCAATAAAATGGGCTATACAGCTTTTGTGTTAGAATACCGTACACCCAATAAAAGATTAGGCGCCTTGCAAGATTTGCAACGTGCCATGCGCGTTATAAAAAGTGATGCGGCCAGGTATAAAATAGATCCCGAAAAAGTGGGCGTAATAGGCTTTTCGGCCGGGGCGGATATGGCTGCCAAACTCAACTCGGAGTATGATGTGGCTACTTATCCCGCAGTTGATGATAAAGATAAATTATCCTGCAAAGCGGCTTTTTCAATGATCATTTACCCGGGTTACCTGAACGACGGGCCAAACAAAACATTAACGCCCGAATTGGCTAAACTGGATGCCAATACTTCGCCAACTTTTGTTTTTCAGGCTGCTGATGACGGCAGCGGCGGAAGTTCGGTTACCTATGCGGCCGCTTTACAAAAAGCAAAGGTCTCTGTCGAGTTTCACCTGGTGCCCAAAGGCGGCCATGGTTATGGCATGCGCGCCGGCAACCCCGCAGCCGAGGCATGGCCGGTTTATGCCGAAGCGTGGTTAAAGACAAACGTATTATCCAAAGCTAAATAGGATAAAAACACAACAGGCCGGATAGCCATATCCGGCCTGTTGTGTTTTTAAGGTTAGGTGATGTTACTTTTTAGGGCCGTCGTAATTAACCATCCATTGGATGCCGAATTTATCGTTCAACATGCCAAATGCAGGTGCCCAAAACGTTTCCTGTAATGGCATTTTGATTTCGCCACCTGCGGACAGTCCACTAAATATTTTTTCAGCTTCTTCCTTACTATCAACAGCTACCGATAGCTGGAAATTGTTGCCCCAAATATAATCCTTGCCCTGAAGACCCACTGCATCAGTACCCATTAAAACGTTACCGCCTATAGGTAATGATACGTGCATTAGCTTATCCTGATCTTCAGGCGGCATGCCCGAATTAGGAACATCTTTAAAACGTTGTAGTACAGCAAATTCGCCACCGAATACTGATCTGTAAAAATTAAAAGCTTCCTCGGTATTGCCGCGAAAGTTTAAATAAGGGTTTATTGTTGCCATTTTTTTTAGATTGAATATGCTGGGTTGTTTAATTTTTTAACGATATTTTGCAATTGATGAATATGTTTTTTAGTGTGGAACAGGAAAAAATAAACCGCTTCCAGCCTCGTTAAATGCCCAAAGGTACGTATGTCAAAATCAAGGCAAGTCATACTCATATCTAAGGTGTTAATATCATTTATTATGGAAGTTTTTATACTTTCTAATTTAGCTAATTGATCTTGTAAATTATAATCAGCAAGAACCGGTACTATATCGGGCGATGCTATGTTTTTTGCGCCAAAATTTAAAAACATGGTGGTTATTCGTTCCACATGCTCATCAACCCGTCTGGTTGTGGTTTCAGTTGCTCCATTTATCAGTTTGCAAAATCCCATACCCACCATATTTATATGTTCCATAACCTGCCCCGCAGTCCAACTGCCTTC
>NZ_JBDTJZ010000141.1:0-16887 GCF_039935595.1 Mucilaginibacter sp.
TGGTAATAGGGTAAACAGCTCCGCCTGCGCCGCTAGGATAAAAAAGTTGGCCAGTGCCATTGGGTACACAAGCTTGCAGGTTTGGTAAATTAAAATAGGTTTTTTGATCGCCACCGTACTGAAAACCGATGGTTGCATAAAGAGCCGTGTACTGTTGAATTGATAGTTTCCGCCCATCGCAATACAGCCATCCTTGAGGGGGGTAATTAAAAGCAAATGGCCTTATTTCGCCGATAATTGGTTCCATAATTAAATTGTGTTTAAGTTGTTAAAATAAATTGTTAATAAGTTTAATGCAATTGGCGTAATACTGTTACGCCCATGGATGGTTTTTAGAGTGTTTTTCGCATAGGGAAATTAAAGATGTTGTTAAAGTAAAGGTTTATATATATAATTGTTATGTGTTCTAAAATTATATACTTTTATTTAATATCCAAAAATTATATCAAAAAACAACACATATAAACTGCTGAAATACAATACTTAACATCAAAAATAAATATTTAATAGCAATGAAATTTATGATGTTAAATATTAATTAATAATTTAATATATTACGAATTATTTGCAATATTGGGGAATATAACAGCATCTTAAACTTCTGTTAACATAAACAAAGTGATTTGCCCATTCGCTCAATTTTAATATGTTTGAGGGTATGAACCAGCAACCTATCGCGGCAAATTCTGTAACCCGTATACTTACCGCAAGCCTCATCGGCACCACCATTGAGTTTTTCGACTTTTATATTTATGCCACCGCCGCGGTACTAGTGTTCCCTAAGCTATTTTTCTCGGCGTCTGATCCTACATCGGCTACACTCGAGTCGCTGGCTACCTTTGCACTGGCATTTTTTGCACGACCATTGGGCGCGGCCATATTCGGCCATTTTGGCGACAGGAAAGGGCGAAAGGCTACATTAGTAGCCGCTTTAATGACTATGGGGCCGTCAACCGTTGCAATCGGGTTATTGCCGGGTTATGCTTCTATTGGCATTGTTGCACCTATACTATTGGCCCTGTTTCGTTTTGGACAGGGTTTGGGTCTGGGCGGCGAGTGGGGTGGCGCAGTGTTGCTGGCAACAGAAAATGCACCCCCGCATAAAAAAGCCTGGTACGGTATGTTCCCGCAATTGGGCGCGCCGCTGGGGTTTTTATTATCAATCAGCACATTTATTATACTGAGCAAAACCATGAGCGACGCCGATTTTATAAGCTATGGCTGGCGCATACCTTTTATTGCCAGTGCCCTGCTGGTTTGGGTGGGACTGTACATCCGCTTAAAAATTGCCGAAACACCCGAGTTTACCAAAGTAATTGATAACGAACAACGCACCGAAGTACCCTTTGCCGACGTTTTCATCAAACATACCAAAGCCATCACTCTGGGTACGCTGGCTACCATTACCACCTTTTTACTATTTTATTTAATGACGGTATTTACCCTGAGCTATGGCACATCGGTACTTAAGTATTCAAAAAGTAGTTTCCTGATCATTCAAATGATTTCTACGCTGTTCTTTGGTTTGGGTATACCGTTATCCGCAATATTGGCAGATAAATACGGCCGCAACAAAATGCTTATTGCAGCTACTGTATTGATCATGCTGTTTGGGTTGATATTTGCGCCACTATTTACTACAGGGAGTTTGTTTATTACCGCGCTGTTCCTATCATTAGGTATGTTTTTAATGGGCCTTACCTACGGACCAACTGGTACTGCATTGGCGGGTATTTTCCCGGCGGCTGTGCGGTATACGGGTTCATCATTAGCTTTTACGCTGGCGGGTATTTTAGGGGCATCGCTTACACCCTATCTGGCAACTACATTGGCCCATAATTACGGGTTGGCCTATGTAGGGTATTATTTAACAGCGGCGGCAACGGTTTCGTTATTGGCGCTGCTGGCCGCCCGGACGATAATGAGGCGCGAAGCTGAATAATTTGTATAGCTATCTAATATTAAAAAATAATATGCAAATTTGTTACCATTGCCTAATATAAACCACTCATTCCTCATGAATACTACAGTTAAAAGATCATTCTTATTGCTTGCTTTTATAGTTGTTGCTACAACGGCTTTTTCGCAAAGCAAATCGTCAAAAACACATCAGCAAACTACAGTAGCTAACCCGGTAAATTTAAGTTACCGCTTTATGCTGGATACCCCATCGCGCCGCGAGGCTGCCGACCCGGCCATGATCAAATTTAAAGGCGAATATTATTTGTTTGCCTCCAAATCGGGCGGGTATTTCCACTCTAAAGATATGATCAAATGGGACCTGATCACTACCCCGGACCTTCCTTTAGAAGATTATGCACCTGCCGTAGTGGTAATGAAGGGAGCTATATATTTTATGGCCTCGAAAGAGGTTGCACCTGTAAAAATTTATAAAACTACCGACCCAAAATCGGGTAAGTGGGAAGTAGCTAACGCGAATTTTCCTATCACTATGATAGATCCCGACCTGTTTTTGGATGATGACGGCCGCTTATATTTTTATTACGGCTGCTCAAACGTAAACCCGCTTTACGCGGTTGAACTGGATACCAAAACACTTAACCCCATTGGCAAACCGGTAGAAACCTTTAACAGTCACCGCGATATTTTTGGCTGGGAGCGTAAAGGCGACTATAACACGGATATGGTTAACCGCCCCTGGATAGAAGGCTCATGGATGACCAAGCATAACGGCAAATATTACCTGCAATATGCCGGGCCGGGTACCGAGTTTAAAAGCTATGGTGATGGCTTATATGTGGCCGACCATCCGCTTGGTCCATTTACCGTTGCTGCCAACAGCCCGGTATCGTACAAACCCGAAGGCTTTGCCGCCAGCGCGGGGCATAGCGGCACTTTTCAGGATAATTATGGCAACTACTGGCACGTATCAACCATGACCATATCTAAAAAGCATATGTTTGAACGCCGCCTGGGTATATTCCCTACCTTTTTTGATAAGGACGGTGTAATGAGTGTTTATACCGGCTTTGGCGATTTCCCGTATAAAATTCCAACCAAAAAAATAAACAGCCCGCAGGAGCTTTTTCCGGGATGGATGCTGTTATCATACAACAAGCCGGTGCAGGTATCGTCTGAGTTAGCGGAGCATCCTAAGAATTTAGCTGTTAACGAGGATATACGCACCTTTTGGAGCGCCAAAACCGGCAACAAAGGCGAGTGGATAAGTGTTGACCTGCAAAAATTAAGCACAGTTAACGCTGTACAGATAAACTATTACGATAACGACGCCAAACTGTTTGGCCGTATGCCCGGTATTTATTTCCAGTATTTGTTAGAGTACTCTACCGATAATAAAACATGGAAAACCCTTGCTGATAAGCGCGACAACAAAACTGATGTACCGCATGATTATGTGGAACTGGCAACACCGGTAAAGGCACGCTACATTAGGCTTACCAACTATAAAGTACCGGGAGGAACGTTTGCCATTGCCGGTTTGCGTATATTTGGCAAAGCCCCGGGCGCTGCCCCTGCAGTAGTTAATAACCTGGATGTAAAACGTCAAAGCGACCGTTGTATAGTTGACCTTAAATGGGCCAAACAGGCAGGTGCTATTGGCTATAACATCCGTTTTGGTACCGATAAAAATAAACTTTACCAAACTTACCAGGTGTTAGGAAATGATAACGTTACCATCAGGAGCCTTAATGCGCAGCAAAAATATTATTTTACAGTTGACGCGTTTAATGAATCGGGCGTAACCAAGGGTAGTAGGGTTGTTGAGGTAAATTAAAAACTGTCTCCGCAGGGTCCTTTTTGAAAGACTCGTTGGGGACATATTTTTACATTATATTTATTAACCCATGAAAAAATTATCTATTTCGTTTTCCGCAATTATACTGATTCTGATATTTGAGTCATTTGTCTACCACATTATTTTAAAACAGTCCAATCTTAGATCAGGTATCTATAATATTTCTGATGAACAGGTTGGAATTAAATTTGAATTGAACTCTAGTGGAAAGTTTTATTTTATAACTCCCCAGCCTATTGTTACAACGGCACATATAAAATCAATTGAAGTAGGAATGAGCCCCAGAGTTAACTATCATACATACCCGTTCATATCATTGGTATTTGATCCCGCAGGTGCAACCCTAATAGAAAATGCCTTTGCTAAATATAAATACGGAAGGCAAACCGGGTTGATTATAAAGAACAAGTTAGTTTCCGTGATTGAAAGTTCAAGCACAAGTAGTGATGGTAAAATAATTAGAGATGGTAAATTAACTATCATGTCTTCTACTTTTACCATTGAACAATTACAAGAATGGAAAAAAGAAATTGAATCGGAGAAGCTTTAGTTCCTCATGTTTCAGACTTCCGAAGTTTTTAAAACTTCGGAAGTCTCGT
Source organism: Mucilaginibacter sp. (assembly GCF_039935595.1). Taxonomy (GTDB): domain Bacteria; phylum Bacteroidota; class Bacteroidia; order Sphingobacteriales; family Sphingobacteriaceae; genus Mucilaginibacter. The sequence continues at coordinate 4,378 of NZ_JBDTJZ010000141.1, forward strand.
CCGTTTTGGTACTGCAAAAGATAAACTTTACCAAACCTACCAGGTGTTAGATGCTGATAAGATCACCATCAGGACACTTAACGCGCAGCAAAAATATTATTTTACAGTTGACGCTTTAAATGAGTCGGGTGTAACTAAGGGGACTAAGATTGTTGAGGTGAATTAAAAAACTATTAATCTTATATCCGCAGGGCAGTTTTTTAAGCCCTGCGGATATAGGAATTTTAATAATCGGGCCTGCTGAATTTTAACCGGTATTCCAACGGTGTTATACCTGCTACTTTTTTAAAGATCATGCGGAAGGCTTTAACATCGGTATAGCCAACCGCGTACATCACTTCATTTATATTTTTGCGTCCTGCCTCCAATCCGCGTTTCGCGGCTTCCACCTTAATGCGCTGAATATAGTCCACCGGCGATATCTTAGTCGCCCGTTTAAAACGTCGCGAAAAATTGATGCGGTTCATGGCGCAGCGGTTAGCCAGGAAATCCACGGTAACTTTATCTTCTATATGGGTTTCAATATAGTCTTGTACCGATCTTATCTCCTCATCGGCATGTTCCTTCAATCCTTCAAACACAATAAACGGCGACTGCGAGTTACGCTCAATATCAATCTGCAAAACTTTGGCGCAATACAGCGCAGTTTCCCTGCCGTTATATTTCTCTACTAAATACAGCATCAGGTTAAGGCTTGATTGCGCGCCGCCCGCGGTATATAGTCCATTATGATCTGTAATAATTTTATGCGTTGCCAAATGCAAACCGGGAAACATAGCCCTGAAGGCCGCTTCGGCTTTCCAATGTGTAGAGCAGGATTGCCCTTTTAATAAACCCGTGGCGGCTAATAAAAACGCCCCGGTACATAAACTGGCCACTTCCGCGCCCTGCTTATATTGCCGGATCACCCAATCCAGCGCATCGCCGCTGTTGCTAACGGCAAAATCACCGGGGCTGTCAAAGCTCGGCAAAATGATCACATCTGTTTTTTTTACCTCGTTAATGTGCCGAACGCCCTGCAACGAAAATGAAACGTTTAATAACCGCTGTTGTAAATTTACCCCTGCCAGCTCAATAGTATAATAGGGCTGATTCCCCTGGTTTACCAGGAATTCATTGGCTTTTTCCAGTACCTCTATAGCCGCAAACAAACAACTGGGCTTAAGCAAGCCATCCGCCAATAAAAATGTCATCTTTTTCATATTGCAAGTTACCTGTAACAAATTGCACAAACAACCCCTTAAATTGCTAAATGTACACCCCCTGTGGTACATCATAAGCAACTATGTTTGGAACAAGTTAAACAGTATTTAAAAAACAGATATTATGGGAAAGATAATTAGCCTTATTAATACAACGCCCGACGGCTTTGTAGACAGCCAATATGTAAACGCTGACGCGGAGTTTCACGAATTTGTGCACACCCTATTAGCCGAAACAGCAACCGTAGCTTTTGGCCGCAACAGCTTTGAGCTATTTCAGCAGGTTTGGCCCGCCGTATTGCAAAAAGAGGGGGTACATGAGTCGCAAACACGTATGGCCAATGCTTTGACCGATAAACCTAAGCAAGTTTATTCATCAACATTACAAACAACCACATGGAACAACACCGGTATTGTAACCGCTATAGACGAAAATGAGATGGGCCAATACAAGCAGGATGGTCAAAAAGGGTTACTCACCATTGGCAGTCCCGGCCTGGTGGCCAACCTTACCCGGTTACAATTGGTAGATGATTATTATTTCTGTGTACAGCCATTAATAGCGGGTACCGGTAGTTCCCGGCTGTTTGATAAACTACGGTTAGACAGCAAAACCCCGCTTAAACTGGTGAAAACCCATACCCTAAAAACAGGCGTAGTTATTATTCATTATCAGCGGTAACCCGGTTTTATCATTTTTATACATGCACTCGTCTGTGACCTATACTTGTATTCGTCACAGACGAGCGTGTACCCATATCTTTTTAACTAAAATGAGATTCTATGTCCCGTTAGGGACTACCTAATTTGTAGAAAATAGCTTAAGTTTTAACTTGTGCCACGTAGTGGCTACCCTTTTTTGAACGCTATTGCCCACCTGGTAGTTTAGGGTAAAGCCGATGGCTCAATTTTTTCTCTATTTTTTTGACTACAAATAGGTAGACCCTACGGGTCATATAAATTATACATTTATAGCAACTCATATCATTCCACAGGTGTTCGGTTTAGCAAGAGAAACAAGGTGAACACCCAAATAGTAAAATTCGTCCCCAGCGTTTGCTAATGGACAAAATTATAAACAATAACCGCCTTTTGGCGTTATATTAATATGAAAAATCCATTTGCAAAACATGATAACACCGGCGCAATAGTAGCCGTGCTTTTAGGGGGCCTGGCACTTGGTGCGGTATCCTATTTATATTTAACCGATAGCGGTAGTAACACCCGTAAAGGCTTAAAGAAAAAACTCAAAGAAAAAGGTAAGGACCTGGCTTCGGGAGCTATAAGCAAGAAAACAGGTTTATCAAAAAAGCTGGTTAAAAAAGCAGCGGACCACGTAGTGTAAGCAGGCCAATTGGACTAATTTATCTGCGCGATTTTGATACTGCCACAATAAATATTGTAATAATGGTCCACGCAAAAAGTGGAACAAACAAAAAAAGTGGTGTCAATTTTGCGCCAGGCGGACTTAAAACACCGCTATATATAACCGGCGAAGCAACGGCTATGATTATGGTTAACCAATAAAGTACAACAGCACGGACTTTGAATACCCAACGCTTGCTTACATTGGCCGCTACAAAAGCCACAAATGGTGATAATACCCATCCCATAAAAAGTAAACGCAGGATAATAGATTTGTTATTTTGCCCGGCATCAATTACCAAAATTAGGGAAATTACTGCTCCAACTATAACGGTGGCCAGGGCTGCTTTTTGGAAGATGTTGTGCGAAGTCGGATTTTCCATGCTATGTATAATATAAAGTTAAACAATTCACTTTGTAATTCAAAGTGCTACATTTCAATCCCTTAACAACCTATGCTCCTTCTTAAATTCCAGCGGGGTTTTGTCGGTTAGCTTTTAAGTCCAAACCGGTGCCATTACTGCCTAAAATATCTCGGTGACTGGTGTAGGGGGTAAGTCTGCCGTTTTCTTTATCATTTTCGGCACAACGCAATAATTCTAATTCTTGTTCACTTATTTTTTCTGGCGCGTCTTTAGCAGTATAATCTATGCCCATAGCTTCTAAAATGGTTCTCAGGGCATCCCATTTTTTCTTATTGTTTATATTTAATACTACGTGTGTCATAGCCTTATGCGCAATTTATTATCCATTAAAACAAAGTTAATTTAAATTGCATTGTATCAAACGACATATAACATACCTTGTGTTTTGCCTTATTAACAGTAATGGGACCCTGCATTGTAATATTTGTTCCGCAGGGTCCTCGTTGAGGATCTGCGAAGACATAAAATTATTTTTCTTCTATTTCAGCGCTTTGCTGTTCCTCCTTCCATAAGTAAAAGAGATTCCTTTCCGCCATATGTTACTTTCCTCGTTTCAAATTGTGCCTCTTGAAAGGATAGTAGACTGTTAAATAGCTGACTGCACATTCTCGCACTTGCCGCGGAATCCCCAGAGGCATTCACCAAATGCATTAATGCCTTATCTCTTTCGGCGGAGTTGTCAAGTTTTTTTGCACTTTCGTGTGCGTCCTTAATGTTGGCCCAGGCCCATGTACAGCTTTGCTCAATTTTTGCGACTTGACCTGGGAGGTTTTGTGTGATGGTTTTTAAAACTGATTCCAATTTCTTCCTGCTATAATATTCATAAATCGCGAAAGCAAAGGCAATTGGCGTTATAAAGGTTGCAACATAAGTCGCTACTGATAATATGTCCATAAGGTTTTTTTTATAAAGCTATAAAAACAATTACACTCTTCGGCACGCAGACATGAACGATAATAATTTGGATTCTCTTTCATCACTCCCTCAACAATCTATGCTCTTTCTTAAACTCCAATGGGGTTTTGTTCATCAGCTTTTTAAAATATCGGTTAAAGTTGGATAGGTTATTAAAGCCGCTATCGTAACAAACCTGGTTAATGCTGAGGTCTTTTTCCAGCATCATGTTGCAGGCGTGGGCCACCTTTATCTCTAATAAAAAATTATTGAATGTTTTGCGCGTTTTAGTTTTAAAATAGCGGCAAAAAGCCTTGGCGCTCAGGTTGGCCACCGAGGCAATTTCGGTAAGGGTTATTTTTCGTTGAAAGTTATCAGATATGTACTGAAACACCTTGTTCAGCCTGTCGGCTTCTGATTGCTCAATTTTTTCGGGATTATAAACCGTGTTAATGTATTCCCGCTCTTTAGAAAAGGCCACTTTTTCAAGGATGGTTAACAAGGTGGTTATCCGCTCCAATCCTGTTGCTTTAGATAGTTTGCTAATTAGCTCTTTAGCCTGCAACTTGGTAGCGCCTGTTATTTTTATGCCGCGCTTGGCCTTTTCCAATAGCTGGTCAATATTTTTCATTTCGGGGATATTAAAAAACTTGTCCCCCAAAAAATCGTGGTGAAAATATATTACCGTTACATCCAGTTTAAGTTTGGAGTTTTCCGCAAAATACTCTGGGTCGCAGCGCCACATATGCGGCATGTTTGAGCCTATCAGGCATAACTCGTCCTGTTCAAAACGGTGCACATCGTTACCTATAAAACGGGTGCCCCTGCCTTTGTGGATGTAAATCAGTTCTATCTCCGGATGGAAATGCCATTGATTATAAAAGTTATCCACTTTGGATATAGTGATAGATGATTCGGGCCTGATCGGTACTTTTAATAAATGCGGCTTCATTACAACAAAAGATATAAAATTTACCTCATAAACGTTATTTATATCAAATATAGGTTACTATAGTATCAGTTGTTGCGAATTGGTTGTAAATTATTTACAAGATGAATAAAGTATATTTGAATTAGATAAGGCGAACCTGTTATCTGAACAGTGGCCGATTATAAACCAAAATAGTATTAATTTTTTTGTGCAGGGATTTGCTGCCATTATTGGTGCGGCAAAAAGGGAATAAATTATTTGTATTCAATTACTAACCTTATATAAACCAACTTAAACTAAAAAATTATGAAAATTTATTTGATCGGCCTTATGTTACTTATCGGGTTTGTGTTAAGTCTGCACCTGGCCATGAATTCGCAAGTGGGCGCTATTTTAAAAAACCAACGAATGGGTAACGCCCTTTTTTGGTCAATTGGCGCTTGTACTGCTATTATTATTGGCCTTACCGATTGGGACCCAACCGTGTTTGGCCGTTTAAAAGACGTACCAATCTGGCTGCTTACCGCAGGTATTATGGGCGGCGCGCTGGTATTTGGCATTGCATGGACCATGCCGCAGTTAGGCGCAGGGCGTGCATTTGTATTGATGATAGCGGGGCAGGTAATTTCGGGAATGATATTCTCGCACTTCGGCTGGTTTGGATCGCCGGTTGAGCGTATATCGATAGTTAAATTTGGTGGCGCAATGTTATTAGTTGCCGGGGCGGCGATAGTGACGTTGGCCAAATAAAATATTAAATGATTATAATATGGAAAACATGAATGGATACAACCGCCGTGATTTTGTGCGACTGGCGGGAATAGCCGGGGCGGCAGCACTTGTTGCCCCTAACCTTGCTTTTGGGGAAGCTAAAAAGCGGAAACTAAAAATTGGGGCCACGGGGATATTGTGGGGTTACAATGCCAGCAACCTGGAGCAATCTGTAATTGATATATCTTCGCTGGGTTATCATGGTTTGGAAACCTTTGGCAATGTTATTGAAGATTGGGATAAAAACCGTGGCGGTATATCGCCGTTGCTGCAAAAGTACCAGCTGCCGCTTATATCAGCATTTTGTATGACTGATATTCTTGACCCTGCAAAAAAAGCCGCCGAAATGGAAAAGCTGACCCGTTGGGCCAAATTATTGAAAGCAAGCGGCGGCAAACTGGTTGAATATTGTGCAGCTTCCATTAATCGTAAAAACTATGATTACAAGGAGCATAAAAGCTACATGATCGAATCAATGAACGACTATGCCAAAGCAGTAGTTAACGAAGGTTTGGTTTGCGCCCTGCACCCGCATACCGGCACAGCCATTGAGACCGAGGAAGAGATAAACTTTGTAATGAACAACGTGGATACCCGCTATATGAAATTTGGCCCTGATGTGGGCCAAATACAAAAAGGCGGCGGCGATCCGGTAAAAGTTGTTAAAGACTTTTTGCCTTTGATCGAACATATGCATTTAAAAGATTATGTGGGCGGCGACAATGGTTATTTAGGTTATTGCCCATTAGGCGACGGAAAAGTGCAGCTGGAAACCATACTGAATATGCTGGAAAAAAGAAACAAAGATATGGCGGGTATGGTGATGTTTGAGCTGGATTATGATGGCAGGATAAAACCACCCTATACCCCGCTGGAAGCCGCAAAAAGGTCGAGAGATTATTTGGCCGGACTGGGGTACAAATTTGATGAAAAGAAGGTCGGCTAAAAAAGAACACTTAACAATACCAAACCGATAATACCGCGGTGCTGTTCAGACCGGACGGCCCGCATTCTACAAAAACTAACTATGGAAATTCTGAATAATTATATCAACGCAAAGTGGGTAGGAAGTAAAGAAACAGGCACTACCAATGTGGTAAACCCTGCAACGCAAGAAGTATTGGCCAAAGTACCTTACGGAATAGGTACAGCAACTGATGTTGACCAGGCAGTCATCGCGGCAGCAAAAGCCTATAAAGAATGGAGCCAGTTACCCGTAATGAAACGGGTGCAGCCGCTTTATAAACTAAAACAACTGCTTGAAGAAAACGCCGAGGATATTGCGAGAACTATTACGCTGGAGTGCGGTAAATCATTGGCAGAATCAAGGGGAGAAATACAGCGTGCTATTGAAAACGTGGAAGTTGCCTGCGGCACACCCATGTTGATACAAAGCGAGTTTTCTGAAAATATTGCCGGTGGTGTTGACGAGTTTATGATACGCCAGCCCCTTGGTGTTTGCGCTTGTATATCTCCGTTTAATTTTCCGGGGATGATACCTTTTTGGTTTTTACCGTATGCTATTGCCTGTGGTAATACTTACATCCTGAAACCATCAGAAAAAGTGCCATTGACCATGATGAAGGTATTCAAACTGATAGAGCAGATAGGTTTGCCGGCGGGTGTCATCAACCTGGTGCATGGTGGCAAAGAAACCGTTGATGCCTTATTGGATCATCCCGAAGTACGGGCCATCAGCTTTGTGGGGTCAACAAAAATTGCCAAATATGTTTATGCCCGCGGCGCGGCCAATGGTAAAAGGGTACAGGCGCAGGGTGGCGCAAAAAACCCGGTAGTTGTTTTACCGGATGCGGATATTGACATGTCTGTACAGATCATTACCGATAGCGTTTACGGTTGTGCCGGACAACGTTGTTTGGCGGCATCAAACATTATTACCGTTGGCGATAATGGCTCTATTAAAGAAGCTTTATACGAATCGGCCAAAAAAAGAACTACCGGCTATGGCCTGGATGAAAGCATGGAAATGGGACCGGTTATCAGCAAAGAAAGTAAAGCACGTGTTGAAAGCTTAATAGCGCAAGCAGAAAGCGAAGGCGCGAAAGTTTTATTGGATGGAAGAAAAGCCAGCATCACCGGATTTGAGAACGGAAACTTTATCAGGCCAACTATTTTATCTGGCTTGCCTTTAAATGGTGAAATTATCAACACCGAGATCTTCGGCCCGGTAATGAGTCTGATAGAAATGAATACAGTTGATGATGCATTGAACTTTATCAATAACGGACACTATGGTAATATGGCTTGCCTGTTTACCAGCAGCGGTGCCAATGCACGTAAGTTTCGCAGTTTGGCTAATGCAGGCAACATTGGCATTAATATAGGTGTGGCTGCCCCAATGGCACAATTTCCGTTCAGCGGATGGAAAGAAAGCTTCTTTGGCGACTTGCACGGACAAGGCCGCCATGCCATCGAGTTTTTTACTCAAACCAAAATTGTTATAGAAAGATGGCCTAAAGAATGGGCACGTAAATTTTAGTAAAAACAAAGCGTCATTGCGAACGAGGCACGAGTGTGGCAATCTCTGCACGATAGATATCCGACCTGTCGTGTAGAGATTGCCACGCTATCGCTCGCAATGACGTGAAAAATACATAATACATATGTTTAAAAAAGCCTTTTGTCCTGAGTTTAAGTTACAGACAAAAATGAATTTTATGGGTATTGACTGCGTGGTTACCGACCTTAGTCATACCATTAGTGCTGATGACCCTACATTTATTGGCCACCAACGTACGCTGATATGGAATCACCTGTCGCACGAAGAAACGCAGAAGATGGGGTTGACCAAACCGCCGTACTCTTATAAAGTTGTCGGCTTTACCATGTGCGATCACTCTAATACCCACGTTGATGCTATAAACCATGTGGTTAACGAACCTGATGCGCGTGCTGTGAACGAACTGCCTTTAGAGTGGTTTATGGCACCCGGTGTTTGGTTTGATTTTTCGCATAAAGCACCATCAAGCTATATAACCAAAGCCGATATTGAAGACGCTATTGCCAAAACAGGTGTTACCATTAAGCCACAATCAGTAGTATTGTATTATACCGGCTGGTATAAAAAATGGAAAGATAATTTTGGCTATATCCGCGATTACCCGGGTGTGGACCGCAGCGCTATGGAATACCTGAACGATCTGGGTGCCATAAGCATTGGTGCCGATGCGCCAAGTATTGACAGCTACAATGAGGTGGCGGTGGTTAAAGAGCAACCGGCCCACATTGTATGCCGCGAAAGAGAAATATTAAATATTGAAAATTTAGCACAGGTGGATATGATACCCGCGCACGAGTTTTGGTTTGTTGGTTTGCCGCTTAAAATTAAAGGCGGTTCCGGCTCACCGTTCCGTGGTGTGGCTATTGTGCCCGAAAATAATATTAAATAACCATGAGTTTACCCAATCAAATGGACGCGCTGGTATTAAAAGGCGTTCGTGATTTTTCTATACAAACGGTACCTGTACCACAGCCTGATGCTGATGAGGTAATATGCGAAGTAGATACCACTTTTATTTGCGGTACCGACCCACATATTATTAACGGCGATTTCCCGGGCTTTTGGCCAACGGCCTATCCTTTTATACCGGGGCATGAGTGGTCGGGCACCATTGTGCAGTCAGGGCCGCGTGCCTTGTCGTTAGGCTGGAAAGAAGGCGACCGTGTTTGTGGCATCTCCCATTGTGGTTGCGGCTATTGTTTAAATTGCATGAAGGGGCGTTATAACCTATGTTTAAATTACGGACATGAAGAACGGGGGCACAGGCAATACGGGCATTATACCCCCGGTGCTTATGCGCAATATATGCGTACATCTGTAAAAAGCATTTATCGCGTTCCCGATTCCATGTCGTTAGAGTATGCCGCATGTGTTGACCCGTTGAGCATCGCCTTATATACCGTAAAACGCTCGCGTATGCAGCCGGGCGATGATATTTTGATATTAGGAACCGGACCGCAGGGGTTAATGGCCATACTTTGCGCCAAAGCCTTAGGCGCGGGTCGTATTTTGGCGGTAGGAAGCGGTGAGCGTTTAAAGAAAGCAGAAGAACTGGGTGCTATACCTATCAGTTATAAAAACGGTGATGTATTGGAACAGGTAAAAGCGTTAACCAATGGCCTGGGCGTTCCGGCGGTGTTGGAGTGTGCCGGTACGGCTGATTCCATACGTACAGCTTGTTTGGCAGCGGCAAAGGGAGGAGTGGTGTCTGTAATAGGTATACCGCACTCTGACCCTACATTGCCATTAAAACGGATCGTATTGGATGAGATAGAGATTATTGGCGACAGGGCAAATCCAAACACCGCGCAGGAGGCTATTGACCTGCTGGTTAACGGCCGGATAGATCTTCATCCTTTAATGACACATCGCTTCGCGCTAAAAGATTTCGCGACAGCTTTAGATGTTTTTGAGACCAGAAAAGACGGGGCTATTAAGGTAGCCACTAAGCCGAATGGCATGAATTAATGATTTAATATTGACGAAATTAAAAATCAAATACCAATGAGTAATAAAGTAATGATTGTAAGCGGCGGAGCATCAGGATTAGGATTGGCAGCCGCAGAAAAATTTGCCAAAAACGGGTACAATATTGTACTGATTGATATCAATGAAGAAAAAGGCAAACAAGCCGAGCAAAAAATAAAAGGCATGGGTGTTGATGCTGTTTTTTGTAACTGCGATATCTCCAATAACGACCAGGTGAAAGCCGCCGCCCAAACCACCAAACAACGTTTTGGCCGTGCGGATGTATTGATCAATAACGCGGGTTTAGAGGTACGCGGCAGTATTTTACAATGCGACGAGGATGATTGGAACCGTTTGTATGATATTAACCTTAAAGGCATCTATTACATGTCTAAAGCGTTTGCGCCCATGATGGTAGAGCAGGGCAAGGGCGCTATTGTAAACACCGGTTCTATATTAGGTTACCGTACCGTAGGCGAACGTGCAGCATATTCGTCATCAAAAGGGGCTATTGATACGCTTACCCGTAGCATGGCTTTTGACCTGGCCGAAAAAAATATCCGTGTTAATTGCGTGGTGCCGGGCGCTATTGATACCCCGTTGTTAAGGGGCTCTATCAATGATTCGCCCGACCCTGCCGGAACAGAACAGTTCCTGGGTTCAAAAAGTGTTTTTGGCCGCATGGGTACCTCTGCCGAGGTAGCCAACGTTATGTATTTCCTGGCGTCAGACGAAGCCTCATTTGTAACCGGTGCTGCCTATTTTGTTGACGGCGGCTGGTCAATTATGTAATGTTATAAAATTTTAAACTTATTGTTTTGAATTATTTAGAGGATAAAAAATCGTTACTCCATAAAGGAATAACCCACCTGTTACAGGTAAAAGATTCAGACATCAGGCTCATGAATTTATACCAGTGCCGGCACGCTGTGGATAGTGCTATCCATATCGGCGGGGCATCGTCGGCAACTATACCCATGGTGAGTTTGTTTTACGGGGGTATCATCGATATAAATATTGAGCAGCCCACCGCGTCAGATCAGGATATGTTTGTGCTAAGCAAGGGCCATGCGGTGGCTACCTTAGCATCTATTTATGCCGACCTGGGTTATTTTGACCGCTCCATTTTAAAAAATTCACGTTCGGTGAGCAGCTTGCTTAATGGCCACCCCGGCCCGCTATTGCCCGGCGTGCATGTGGCTACCGGCCCAATGGGTCAGGGTGTGGGCGTGGCGCAGGGTTTTGCCATTGCTGGTCAGCGTTCGCCTAAATTTGATGTGTATAGTGTAACCGGCGATGGCGAACTACAGGAAGGCCCCGTTTGGGAAACCGTAATGTATGCGGGCGCCAAACGTTTGGATAACCTATGTGTAATGGTGGATAACAACGGCGGTCAGCTGGATATTACCAGCACCCTGCATTTTCCGCATAATAGCCTAAGTGCTACTTTTAGCAGCTTTGGTTGGAAGGTATTGGAAGTTGATGCTACTAAATACCATACGGTGTACAACGCGCTGTTGGAGTTTAAATATGGCGAGCGTGATGGAAGACCAACGGTCATCATCTGCAAAACAACCAAGGGGCATGGCGGGCTATCTGACTACATGAATACCCACAAAGCCACAATAGCAACAGATATACTGGACCAGGAGGAAAAATTACAGCAAGGCCAGCGTGTAGCAAGAGAAAAAGAATTCTTTACATTTCTTGATAAATTGACAGGTGAGGATGAGGTAAAAAGCATTATTTTTAAACATGCTCAAAACATGGGCTTCAAGGTAGAAAAGGATAAACTTACTATTGTTGAGACACCTGTTAAAACACAAAAGGCTCCTGTTCGTGATAAAAAAATAAAGTACGATACTGCTCAATTACCTAAACTGGAAACCGGCAAACCTTATGCCGCCAGTAAGGTAATTGAGCTTTCCATGAAAGCCTTTGCGCAGGATGAAAGGGTTTTCTCTGTCGATTCTGACCTGGCATCAACCAGCGGGTTGCAGGCTGGTATTGGTTTTGTTGATAAATACCGCGCGCTAAACGCCGGTGTTGCCGAAGCCAATATGATGCTGCTTGGCGAAGCATTTGCCATATTAGGCGGTAACGCCTGGGTAAGTACTTTTTGCCCTTTCTTTGATTGGAAGGTAATGCGCAGGATAGCTGTTGGTCACCAGGAACGTTTGGAAGTAATAGCCGAAAAAAATGGGTGGTTGTCCGAAGGGCATGCTTTGGATTACACCATGGTAGCCACTGCCGCCGATCTGGAAACCCAGTCAAACGGGGCTACACACATGGGTAATGATGATGTAATGCTGTTTGACCAGGTAGCACAATTAAAAATTATTAACGTATCGTGTCCGCAGCAATTGCTGGGCGTGCTTAAATGGATAATGGAAGGCAATAAGGGCATGATATATATGCGTTTGTTAAGAGCAC
>NZ_JBDTJZ010000142.1:0-14886 GCF_039935595.1 Mucilaginibacter sp.
CGTAATAATAGTAGTGACAAGTATTATGGGCATCATCTGTTTGGGTACACCGCCGCCGGGTTGGTGTATCTCGTCAATGATCAGGTTGTTTCCTTTTTCGGAAGAACTGCCAATTGCTTTATAAATAAAATGGATAAGGACGCCTGCAAGGGGCAATAAATATAATAGCCATTTATGTGCAAACCTATAATGTATGCTTAGGGTAAGCAGCCATAAAAATAAAGCTACCATACTGCCTATAACCAACGATACAGGCACTATAAGCACCATCCACCTGTATAATTGTTTAATAAGTAAAAATTTACTATCGGAACTTTGAATTGTTTGGGTTGAATTTTTCACCTGCAAATAAGTTATACCACGTTAGGTGGTAGTTAATTTGTAGGCGCCATCAGCAAATGCGGTTTTTGAAAGGAAGACACCATTTCCTTGGGCAAATATAAAATAAATTATGAATAGCAATCATAGTAATGAGTTTTAAACCCATCGCTGTAAAAAGCATCCTAATTAATATCTTTACAACAGCATGTTAAAGGTTAGTGAAATATATATTTATCCTATCAAATCATTAGGCGGCATTAGTTTGCAGCAAGCCGAGGTTACCGACCGTGGGTTTAAATACGACCGCAGGTGGATGCTGGTTGATGCAAATAATCATTTTTTAACCCAACGGGAATTCCCTGCAATGGCCTTGTTAAAAGTTGGTTTAACTCATAACGGTTTACTGGTTACGTATACTAAAGATCAAGCCAATATCCTTATCCCTTTTGAGCCGTTGAAACAGGAATTTTTTGAGGTAACCATTTGGGATGATACCTGCACCGCGCAAGCAGTAAGTGATGAAGCTGATAAATGGTTTACCGGTATACTCGGCTTTAAATGCCGGCTGGTTTATATGCCCGATGAAACTAAACGACATACCGATATTAATTATACCAGCGGAAAAGAAATAACATCATTTGCTGATGCGTACCCGTTTATGTTGATAGGCCAGGCGTCGCTGGATGAATTGAACGGTAGGTTGAACCAACCCCTGCCTATTAACCGTTTTAGGCCCAATATGGTATTTCCAGGCGCGTTGCCCTTTGACGAAGATATTATGGACGAGTTTGTCATTAATAACATCCCTTTTAACGGTGTTAAGCTATGTGCCCGATGCGTAATTACCACCATTGATCAAACGGATGCGTTTAAACGAAAAGAGCCTTTAAAAACGTTAAGTACCTATCGCTCAAAAAACAATAAAATATACTTTGGGCAAAACGCGGTGCATTCGGGTACAGGCATAATTAAGGTTGGGGATGAATTAAAGATCATCACCAGACATACGGAAGAACGATTTATAATACCGTCCTGATTCTTGCATCTTAATTCTCGACTCCAATAAAATGAAACCAACCATAACCATTGAATATTGCCCTAAGTGCCGCTGGATGTTGCGCGCGGCTTACATGGCGCAGGAACTGTTAACCACCTTTGAGGATGATGTATACGGTGTAACCCTGCACCCCAGCGAGATATCGGGCAGATATAACGTTAGGATTGATGGCGTTAAAATATTCGACCGTAAGGAAGAAGGTCGTTTTCCGGAGATAAAAGAATTAAAGCAATTGGTACGCGATAAGGTAAATCCGGATAAAGATCTTGGACATTCGGATAAAAAAGTATAGCAAATCTATAGCATTAGTTGTAGTGAAAATGTTTAGTTATATTTGTTATGTATTTAACTGAAATAAATGCTTTCAAAAAAGACCAAATATGCCATTAAGGCCTTAGTGATATTGGGTAAGAATATCGACCAGCCCCCTATGCAAATTCAAAAAATTGCCGAACAGGAGCATATACCCAAAAAGTTTCTGGAGCAAATTTTACTTGACCTTCGTAACGCAGGTTATTTATACAGCAAAAAAGGTGCAGGTGGTGGTTATTCCTTAAATAAGGACCCTAAAGAAATATTTTTGGTAAGCATCCTCCGAATTACAGACGGTCCTGTCGCTATGCTGCCCTGTGCCAGCTTGAATTTTTACCATAAATGCGATGAGTGCCAACTGGAAACCACTTGCGGCATACGTGATGTTTTTGTTGATGTACGCGATGCTACGCTGAATATCTTATCAAAAACCAGCATTGCCGATATTATAGCCCGCGAAACCACGCTTACATCGCTCAATATTTAATTATCATTTAAATGTTAAATTGTTTACTTTGTCTATAAAAACTACCATTTCCATATAGTATGTATATTTTTATGTATATTTTTGAAATGTGTAGGCAAAAGCATACTTTTGCAGCCGATAATTGATCATAATACTACTGTGGCTTTAAGTAATAAAGCTGCTTAATATAATAAAACACACAACTATGCAAAGCTTCAGAACAGAGCTGGAAAACCCGATTGTTGAAAAAGATATTATAGATCTTGAAAAAAAGATCAGGGATTTTCGTGAAGGTAAAATACATGATGAGAAATTCAGGAGCTTGCGTTTAGCGAGGGGGATTTACGGGCAGCGCCAACAAGGCGTACAAATGATACGTATTAAATTGCCATTCGGAAAAGTATCCTTTAAACAAATTTTACGCATAGCCGATATATCTGATGAGTATGCAAGTCGCAACCTGCACTTAACCACCCGCCAGGATATACAAATACATTACGTTAGCCTGGACAGGACACCCGAATTATGGGCAAAACTGGAGCAGGATGATATTACATTGCGCGAAGCCTGCGGTAATACCGTTAGAAATATAACCGCCTCGCCTGATGCCGGTATCAATCCCAAAGAACCTTTTGATGTATCACCTTATGCTTATGGTACATTTGAATATTTATTACGCAACCCGGTTAACCAGGATATGCCACGTAAGTTTAAAATTGCCTTTTCATCAAGTGATGAAGATACCGCCTTTGCTTTTGCGCATGATATTGGTTTAATACCTAAGTTAAAACCTAACGGCGAACGTGGTTTTAAATTGATGTTGGGCGGTGGCTTAGGCGCACAGCCAATGCTGGCCAGTATAGTTGAAGAGTTTTTACCGGAAGATCAACTGGTGCCCTATATAGAGTCAATGCTGCGTGTATTTGACCGCTATGGCGAGCGTAGCAACCGTAACAAAGCTCGTTTAAAATATTTGATCCAAAAACTGGGCTTAGACGAAGTTTTGCGTTTAGCACAGGTTGAAAGAACAGCTAACAAAGTAAAAACCTATAAAATAAACCGCGATGCGGTACAACAACCTGTAATACCACAGCCAACCGGTTTAGAAAGTGTTGCACCTGTTAACCAGTTAAACTACCAGCAATGGTTAGACACTAACGTTTTTGAGCAAAAACAAGAAGGTTATTATGGTGTGTATATAAAAGTACTTAAAGGTGATATTCCAACAGATCAGGCACGTAAATTAATAGCCGCAATTCAGTCATTGGTTGCCGATGAGATACGCATTACTGCAAACCAGGGTCTGCTATTAAAATATGTAACCAAACAGGCGCTGCCTGCTTTATTTAATGCCTTAACCGAAGTGGGTTTAGCTGCGCCGGGTTTTGACAGTGTGGCTGATGTTACTACCTGCCCCGGTACTGATACCTGTAACCTGGGTATTTCAAACAGCATGACCTTTGCAGCTGTTGTTGAGGACCTGATATATAAAGAATACGCCGATCTGATATATAACCGCGATATTAAGATCAAGATAAGCGGCTGTATGAACTCGTGCGGACAGCATAGTATGGCACATATTGGTTTTCATGGTAGTTCATTAAAAGCCGGTGCCAGGGTGTTGCCATCCATGCAGGTAATGCTGGGCGGCGGTATTGTTGGCGATGGCGTGGGCCGTGCCGGCGACAGGGTTATTAAAATACCTTCAAAACGCGCTACTGACGTGTTGAGGGCATTGCTAAATGATTATAAAGCAAACTCAACCGAAGGCGAAATATTCCATAGCTATTACGACCGCAAGGGCAAGGATTATTTTTACCAGATGTTAAAACCGTTAGCCGACTTAACTACCCTTACCGATGAGGAGTTTGTTGACTGGGGGCATATGGAAACCTATGCTTCTGCAATTGGTGTTGGCGAGTGCGCGGGTGTGGTGATTGATTTGGTTGCTACACTGTTATATGAAGCTGACGAAAAAATGGAATGGGCCAACGCATCATACGAAGCCGGTTCATGGGCTGATGCTATCTATCATGCTTACAGCGTGTTAATAAGTTCAGCTAAAGCGTTGCTTTTAGATAAAGGAGTTAACAGCAGCACACACGGCGGTATTATTCGTGAGTTTGATACGCAGTATGTGGCTACTAACGAGATAAGCCTTAATGGCAGCTTTAATGACCTAATATTGCAGATAAATCAAAATGAGCCGTCAGAATCATTCGCGACAGCATATTTGGCGCAAGCCGCTGATTTTTTGGCAACCGTTAAAGTAAAAAGAGAATTGTTATTACAGTCGTAATAAGTAAAGCATTATGACCCTGTTACCCGAAAATAACATAGCAGATCTGCAAGAAGATAAAAAAACAGGAAACCAGCTGTTCCCTGTTTTTTTAAAGCTTAATGAATTGCATACCGTGTTGGTGGGTGCAGGTAATGTTGGTTTAGAGAAACTAACTGTTGTTTTGCATAACAGTCCGGAGGCAACGGTAACCGTTATTGCCGAAAATATTATCCCTGAGATATATCAGTTGGCGGAGAAATTCCCTAAACTAACCATTAATCAAAAGTCATTTACTGATGATGACCTTAATACAGCTGATATAGTTATAGCTGCTACTGATAACAGTAAACTAAACGCTTATATCCGCGAATCGGCACATCAGCGTAAATTATTGATCAATGTGGCTGATAAGCCGGATCTTTGTGATTTCTACCTGGGTTCAATCGTACAAAAAGGTGATCTGAAAATTGGTATTTCTACCAATGGTAAATCTCCTACTATAGCCAAAAGACTTAAAGAAGTATTAAACGAGAGTCTGCCGGCAGAGTTAGATATCACCCTACAGCAAATGAATGATTTGCGCAATACGCTAAGCGGTGATTTTGCTTATAAGGTTAAAACCCTTAATGAAGCTACCGCGGTATTGGTTGAGCCTACAGGGCCCAAAAGGAACAATTTAAGTTGGATTATTTGGGGTACCATTGTTCTATCATTAATTATTGCCATAACCGGCCTTTGGTATAACGACGCCGATTTTCGTGTGTATGCACAAAATATCAATCCGGTATTTTATTATTTTTTAGGGGCAGGCTTTTTATTTGCGTTGGTTGATGGCGCCATAGGCATGTCGTATGGTGTTACCTCTAACGCGTTCTCTATAGCAATGGGGATATCGCCGGCTACGGCAAGCATGGGCGTACATTTATCAGAAATACTAAGCAATGGCATAGCAGGCTGGATGCATTACCGTATGGGCAATGTTAACTGGAAGCTTTTTAAATTATTGGTACTTCCCGGTATTATAGGGGCTGTAACGGGTGCATATTTATTATCTTCCTTAGAGCATTATAGTAATTATACCAAGCCATTTATAGCTTTTTATACGCTAATTTTGGGTGGGGTAATATTGTCCAAGGCTTTTAAAATCAACAGAAAAAAATCAGCCGATAAAGTAAAAAAAATAGGTCTTTTAGGCCTTGGTGGCGGTTTTATTGATGCTGTTGGCGGCGGCGGTTGGGGTTCAATAGTATTATCAACTTTAATTGCAGGTTGCAGGCATCCCCGTTTTTCATTGGGCTCAGTTAAACTATCCAGGTTTTTTATAGCACTAAGTAGCTCTTTAACCTTTATTACCATGACAAATGGTGTTCATTGGGAACCGGTGGCAGGTTTAGTAATTGGCGCCGCGTTGGCCTCGCCTATTGCAGCTAAAATATCCAACAAAATATCTGTAAAGGCTATCATGGTTGCTGTGGGCATAATCGTAATTATAACCAGTATAAGAAGCATAGTTATATTTGTAGATAAATTAATATAAGATGAGTGTGGAAATAGAGAATGTAAAATGGGAAACTGCCGGATTAGGCCCTGTTGAGGCTTTGCAAAAGCTGGCAGACTTGTATCCGGGCGAAATTGTGTTTTCAAGTAGTTTTGGCTGGGAAGATCAGGTAATTACCCACATGATATTTGCCAATAATATCCCCATTAAAATATTTACGTTAGAGACCGGCAGGTTATTTCCCGAAACCTATTACGTTTGGAACCGTACCATGGAAATGTATGGCCAGCCTATACACGCATATTATCCGCAACACGAGTTATTGGAGCAAATGGTGAATGCTAAGGGCCCAAACAGTTTTTACGAATCGGTGGAGAATCGTAAAGAATGCTGCGGCATACGTAAGGTTGAGCCTTTGAACCGGGCTTTAAAAGGTAATAAATGCTGGGTAACGGGTATACGTGCAGAACAATCAGCCAACCGACAATTTATGGAGAATACCGAATGGGATGAAGCGCATGAATTAGTAAAGTTTCACCCTATTTTTGATTGGACGCTTGATCAGGTAAAGGAATATATTAAGCAATACAACGTGCCCTATAATACGTTGCATGATAAGGGTTTTCCAAGCATAGGCTGTATGCCCTGCACCCGTGCCGTACGCGAAGGCGAAGATTTTAGGGCCGGCCGCTGGTGGTGGGAAGATCAGTCGAAAAAAGAATGTGGCTTGCACGAACACGAAGCGAAATAATTATTGATTTAATGAATTAGTGAATTATTGATTTAAATTCGCCGACTCAACTATGAAAAAAGGACTATTACTTTGTTTGAGCTTATTGATAACTACGATGTTATTATTTGCAAATAGCATATTTAGTAATGGTGCCGTTATCGCGTCTGCTAAAAAAAATATTCAGGCCAGAGATACATTAGAATTTAGGGCAAGTACTTACGTTATACAGCCCAATGATAAATTAGAGGATCTGTTAAAACGTATATCAGCTATATCGGTTGATAAAGATGGTAAAGTATATTCACAGGGCGATCAGGTAACAAAATTATTGGTTGACGGTGAAGAATATTTCAGTGATGATGTAACCGTTGCCGGCCATATCATAAGAGCTGACCAGGTAGATAAGATTAAAATTTACTGGCGATTGAGCGATCAGGCCAGTTTTACCAATATTGATGATAACGTGAAAATTAAAACCATGAATGTTATCTTAAAAAAGAAAAAGTAACTAATTATTGGTTTTATTCACTAAATCAATAATTCAATAATTCACTAATTAAAAATAATGAGTAAACACAACCAACTGGATTATTTAGACGAGCTTGAAGCAGAAGCTATACATATTCTGCGTGAGGTAGCCGGCCAGTTTGAGCGCCCCGCGCTTTTATTTTCGGGAGGTAAAGACTCCATCACCCTGGTACGTTTGGCCGAGAAGGCTTTCCGACCGGGCAAGTTTCCTTTTCCGCTGGTACATATTGATACCGGCCATAACTTTATTGAGACTATTGAATATCGAGATGCCATGGTTGAACGCCTGGGCGAGAAACTAATAGTTGGTTTGGTACAGGATTCAATTGATGAAGGTAAAGTAGTTGAACAAACCGGTAAAAACGCCAGCAGAAACGCTTTACAAACTGTAACTTTATTAGATACCATAGCCAAACATAAGTTCGATGCTTGTATTGGCGGTGCCCGCCGTGACGAGGAGAAAGCCCGAGCTAAAGAGCGTATATTTTCTGTTCGCGACGAGTTTGGTCAGTGGGACCCCAAACGTCAGCGTCCTGAATTATGGGACATTTACAACGGTAAAATACATAAAGGCGAAAATGTAAGGGTATTCCCTATTAGCAACTGGACCGAATTAGATGTTTGGAACTACATACGCCGCGAAAAAATAGACCTGCCTACGATATACTTTGCGCATGAGCGCGAAACTATTGTACGCAATGGCCAATTAATGGCCGCCTCCCCTGTTTTAAACATGGATGAGGACGATATAATTGAACGCAGAACAGTACGTTTCCGTACCGTTGGAGATATGACCTGTACAGCCGCAGTAGCATCTGAAGCATTTTTAATAGATGATATTATTGATGAAATAAGCGCTTCGAAAATAAGCGAGCGCGGCGCACGTATGGATGATAAAGTATCTGAAGCCGCGATGGAAGATAGAAAAAAGGGCGGTTACTTTTAGCCCTCTAACCCCCTGAAGGGGGAACGATAGTTGATAAATTAAATAATTAATAAAAAAATAAAAGTCTCCCCTTTAGGGGAGATTTAGAGGGGCAAATTAATCATCATTATCCGTATCACCATCATCGCCAATATCAAGCGTGTAGGCTGATTCTGCGGCATCGTATGCGCGTTGCAACTTGTCGGTGTCAGCGTAATCTACTGTGTCGCCTGATTCAGGCAAGTCATCCAAACCGTTCGAATGCACGTCTTTCTGGCTTAGCTGGTCGTCGGCATCGTTATCGTTCTGGTCGTCGATGGGTATTTGGTTGTCTGGAGTTATCATGGCGTTAAATTTTGTTTAAAGATAACGCTATTGTGAGCAGGTTGTTTCCAATTTTCGCCATAAAATCATCTTTCGGACTTTACTGACTTTGCGGACTTTCGGACTTCCCTAAAAATGCGCCTCATCCGCCAAACTATAAAACCCTTTGTCGGTAATAATCAAATGGTCGAGTATCCTTATATCCAATAGTTTGCCGGCTTCGGCTAATTTTTTGGTGAGGTGAATATCCTGGTGACTAGGGCTTAAATTGCCCGAGGGATGGTTATGAAAAAGGAAAATATTTGTTGCCTGGTGCTGCAGCGCCATACCGAAAATAATCTTGGGGTCGACCGAAGTTTCGGATAGGCCGCCCCGACTTATTAACTCTTTGGCTATCATCTTTGATGAACGGGTTGTCAGCATAATCCAAAACTCTTCGTGCTTCAGGTCGATGAAATGGCGCTTCATGATGTTGTAGGCGTCTCGGCTGCTGCCGATGTGCTCCGGGTCGGGGCTGTTGGTATCGTTGCGCCTGCGGCCGATTTCGAGCGCGGCTATGATAGAGATTGCCTTGGCTTCGCCGATGCCTTTAAATTTGGAAAGTTCCGGTATAGATGCCTTTCCGAGCTTATTCAGGTCGTTATCGTAATGGTGCAGGATGCGTTTGCTTAGTTCAACGGCCGTTTCGTTCCTGCTGCCCGAGCCTATCAAAATGGCAATCAGCTCCGCATCGGTTAAGGCACGACGGCCCTGCCCGCTTAGCTTTTCGCGCGGCCGGTCTTCTTCTGCCCATGATTTGATGCCGATTTTGTTTGTGTGGTTTTCCATTTATGTTATGCCCGGCTTTTTGAGTTCCGGGTTTAAAAAATGAAAATTAGTAAACTAATCGCTAATCTCCTATCAATAATCACAAACCGCTGCTCACCACCAATACTTCAAAAGTACCGGGGATTAGCGATGGCCTGAATTCGCCCGCTTTTTTGGGGCCGAATTTACCGGTTGGCAAATACAACAGGTGACTTACCTGGTCAACCGCCAGGGTACGGGCGCCGGCTTTTGTTTTAAGATTTTGAACAACACTAAATTTATTGGCCGATAATTCTTTGATAATGGTTAACGTGCCGTCACCGTTTGACGAGTAAACTGTTTTTAGCTTTTTATCAAACCCTACGGCATCGCACTCATCGCCTATGTGCAAAGTGGTTACTACTTTCCCGTTGGTGGCATCCATTACTACCAGTAACTTATTATCGCAGCCGGCAAACAGGCGCATGGTATTTCTGTCGATAGCTAAGCCCGAAGCGCTTTTGCCGGGAGCAATTGGCCAGGTGTTTACGATTTTATAGGTGGTGGCGTCTATCACGTCGATCTCGCTTTTTTCGGCATTGTTAACGTATATTTTTCCTTTGCCATCGCTTGCAGCAGTTTCAGGCCAGCCGGTAAGTTGTACCGTGGCTACGGCTTTGTCGGTGGCAGGGTCAATAAACGTCATGTTTTTGCTTTTGCCGTTACAGCTGATGACCTTCTTCGAATAATCATCATACAAAATACCGTCGGCAAACATACCCGTCGGCACATGGGCGAGTATTTTAAAGGTTTTAAGGTCGAAAACCGCTACGCTGGCAGCCGAACCGTTGGTAATGTACCCTTTGCCCAGCTGGCTTACAATGGCAATACCGTGCATATCTTTTTCCGTTTTTATAACCCCTATCGAGTCGCCGGTAGTTTTGTTTAAAACGTTTACCTGGTTGCCGTGCGATACGTAAAGCCTGTCGGAAGCCGAATCGACGGTGATATAATCATAGCCGCCACTGCTTTTGATATGGAATGTTTTTGACAGGTGGTAAGCCGCTTTTTTTTGCGCGTAAACCGATGTAATTACTGCCGAAAGCAGTACGATAGCGATGGTAATCTTTTTCATGTTCCTAATATTGCCGGGTTATACAGCAATATTAGGAATGAAAGTTGTTTTCTTTTGGTATAATCGGCCGGGAGGTAGAATTTATAGACGAAGGCTGAAACTCGCCCTTGTTGTCACCAAGAAACAGAGTTTGACAGTCATTACGTTTTCCGATGTACCGCCAGCTTCTTCTTCACACAATAATCATCGTGTTGTTGGTGACAATAACGGCAAAATGCCGATTTTGTGGTCGTAATTATTCATATGTTGGATTACAATGGCCGCCATTTCAAATCACAGGCTTCTGGATAGAGCTATCAAATTGTCTACATCCAAATTAAACTTATATTCAATAGCTGTTGCAAAACTTAGGTTATCCTGATCTTCAATCATCTTTTTTATAAATAATTCCTCATCGTCACCGCATAAAACTTTCAACGCATTAATCCTATTTAAATGCTTAACCCGATCTGTGTAAAGTTCATATTTATTAACACCTAAAAAATCAATCAAGTTTTGTGCTTCAACATCCGGCCTGTTTATCGTCTCAAACAAACCATTTTCAAACTTTATCCTGGTAGTCAAATCTAAACTATGCGGGATTAAAACTGGTAAAAAAGGGTCAATCTTATAAGGCTTGTGGCTATTTAACCAATGTAGTGTTGCGTACCAATTATAATAATAATCACCGGGTGTATTCTTTTTTCTGGGATCGAAATGCTCAATATCAACGCTATCAGTTTGTTTTATAAATCGTTCTGAGTAAGCACAAAAACCCTGCTGTTCATTAATAAGCTGGTTTCTGATATCAATTCTATCACTAACATTCGCGTAACTCAAATTATCAGCAACTATCTGGGAGTCATTCACCTTTTTAAGATACCTCATCAGTGGTAAAGTTATAAGCGTTGCCTATTTGAATAAACTCGTCTAACAATTTGCTTTTTTGCTCCCTATCCGTAATCGCCGGAATAGTCAATTTTAATTCAATATAGCGCTCCCATTTTTTCACTCCTTCTTTTCCCAATAAACTACGGATGTTGAAGTCCTTAGATAGCAAGTCATTCGGATCATCTCCGACAGGTGTTTCTCCATTTTTCCAAAAAACACTGCCGTCCATATTGAATTCTAAGATTATTCTTTCATAAGGTTCAAACTGAGCTGCAATTATCGGACTATGGGTAGCAACAAAAAACTGTGTCTCTTTAATTATATTTAAATAAGTTTCTATTAAATCATATAGGAAGTCAGGGTACAAATTATTTTCCGGCTCATCTATCAACAAAAAACCGTTTTTAATTTCTCTGTTAAAATACAATGAATATACATGACCCAAAGTGAAGATAAACTTCCTTATGCCACTACTTAGTTGGTTATATTCAATTCTACGATTTTCGCCTTTTAGATTAATATATGCCTTTAAATTATCGTTTAATTGAACAGGATTAGATGCATTCTTACTATCAAATTCCAAATTTGCTTTACCTAGAATTCTATTCCAAAGTATCGCTATCTCATCCAGTATCTTTGGATTTTTTTCATCAAAAAGAGCTTGAACTTCCCTAATTGTTTTGTCAAGATTAACATCTAATTTCTCAAATTCACGCAGATCATTTTCTCTTTTTTTTATTTGGTATGTTAGTATATTCCAAAAATTTGTTATTGTGTCAGTTGAAATAAAATGATAATGATCAAAGGAATCAAAAAGCTTAAGAGCTTCATTGAGTGAAGTCGCAGGAACATCTTTGATTTGTGAATAAAGATTTTGATTTCCTTCGGACGGTATATAAATTAACAAATCCCCTAAATTCTTATTAGCCTTTAAAAGTTCTGTGGCAATTTCATCAGCGACTAAATATGGGTTTAAATTGTGCGATTGACCAAGCCTATTTACGTTACCATCAAACATGGTAAATAACAGCCTTTTCCAATTGGGGATGTGATCTATTTCTTTTTTAAAAAAAAAACATGGTGGTCCAGATCTTACAAAATAAAATTCTTCGCCCCTAAACTCAATCTTATAAATAATCCCATTTACATCATTTGTTCTATTAAAATTTCGAATATTGGATTGTATGATATTTAGCAAATTGGATTTGCCGGTACCGTTCCTTCCAATTAAACAAATTTTGTCCAAAGGCTTACCTGTTTTTGGGTGGGATTTAGGGTAAGTAAAGTCAATTTCAAAGTCTTTAAATTGCAAATAGTCATGTATATAAATCCCAAGTAATTTCATAAGTTCAATTTACAATATAATCTGTAAAATTAATACGATTGTTTTCTACCCCAACAAATTCTTCCAGCTTACCAAATCACCCAATATCTTCTCCAGCTGCCCAACATCCACACGCTCCTGTGCCATGGTGTCGCGGTGGCGGATGGTTACGGTGTTGTCTTCTAAAGTCTGGTGGTCAACAGTGATGCAAATTGGCGTACCTATGGCATCCTGGCGGCGGTAGCGCTTGCCAATGGCATCCTTCTCTTCGTATTGCAGATTGAAATCAAATTTTAGCCTGTCCATTATCTCGCGTGCCTTTTCGGGCAGACCGTCTTTTTTTATTAACGGGAAGATGGCGGCCTTTACCGGGGCCAAACAAGGGTGCAGGCGTAAAACGGTGCGGCTATCCTGTTTTTCTTCGGTGCTCAGGTCTTCTTCCTCAAAGGCGTTTATCATCGTTAACAAAAACATCCTGTCCAAGCCAATTGATGTTTCAATAACGTAAGGGATGTAGTTACCGTAAGGTTTCTCCGTTGCAGGGTCAACCTCCGGGTCGAAGTACTGCATCTTTTTGGTGCTGAACTTCTGGTGCTGGCTCAAATCGAAATCGGTACGGCTGTGTATACCTTCCACCTCTTTAAATCCAAATGGAAAATCAAACTCGATATCGAAAGCAGCATCGGCATAATGCGCCAGCTTAACATGCTCATGGTAACGGTATTTTTCTGCCGGGGTTCCTAAAGCCAAATGCCATTTCAGGCGGGTTTCTTTCCATTTATCAAACCACTCGCGCTGTGTGCCGGGGCGTACAAAGTATTGCATTTCCATTTGCTCAAACTCGCGCATACGGATAATAAACTGGCGGGCAATTACCTCGTTACGGAAAGCCTTACCTATCTGTGCTATCCCGAACGGAATTTTCATCCTGCCCGATTTCTGAACGTTCAGGTAGTTTACAAAAATCCCCTGGGCAGTTTCGGGGCGAAGGTAAACCACGTCGGCATCATCGGCCACAGCGCCCATCTGGGTGCTGAACATCAGGTTAAACTGGCGTACATCCGTCCAGTTGCGGGTACCGCTGATGGGGTCGGCAATTTCATGAGCTACTATTAAATCTTTTAAGCGGGTAAGGTTTTCCATTTTCAGGGCCTCATCCAATTCCTCCTGTAGTAACTCAGCCTTATCGGTTTTACCATCTTTTTTATAACGTTCTATCTTATCTTCCAGCAGCTGGTCGGCACGGTAGCGTTTGTTGCTGTCTTTATTGTCAATCATCGGGTCGCTGAAACCATCAACGTGGCCACTGGCCTTCCAGATTTTCGGGTGCATAAATATGGCAGAATCAATACCGACAATGTTCTCGTGCATCTGCACCATGCTTTTCCACCAGTAGGTTTTGAGGTTATTTTTCAGTTCCACACCATTCTGGCCGTAATCATAAACAGCGCTCAGGCCATCATAAATTTCACTCGAGGGGAAAACAAAGCCATATTCTTTTGCGTGCGATATAACGTTTTTAAAAAGTTCGTCGGTTGATTTGCTCATAATAGCGCAAAGATATGTTTTTTTGGAAAGTCGGAAAGTCCGAAAGTCGGGAAAGATTAGCCGCGACAAAAAGCAAGCAATAACAATTTGTAATTCAATATTTTAATCGGATATTAAGGGGTTCAACCAAAGCCTCTTTTTTATGCCTTATAAAATAGAAAATTATTATTTAGCAGTCTTGTTTTTATTAAAAACTGAAACTGACGTAAATTTATTAGAAGTTGGCGATTTAAATAAAAATGAAATTTGGGCAATTTTGGTAAATCTTAGTGAACTACAACTTGTAAATCTTTCCAAAACTCACGCCTTCATATCAGATAAAGGGAATTTGTATTTAAAAATGAATCTGCTTGAATTGGAAAATAAATTGATAGATTTTATTAAAAAAAGGAGTAGTGAAATTTCAAGTAAAGTAAATACTACTGAGTTCATGGTCGATAATTTTATCAAACCTGATCCTAAATCCGTTAAAACTACCAATGATAGAGATTTTGGTGTATTCTTTATAAAAAGTGTCGAAAGCAAGAATATTATTGAATATGACAAAGAAACGCTTGAGCATGTTAATTTTTGGTTTGTCGATACCGCAGGTACAATCAAGCGATGGTTTGATAATTTGGATAAACCTCTGTATATAAATCTAAAAAAACACCCAGCTGGCAGTATTTTGTCAAATACATTGCCTATAAAAACACCAATAACAGATAATAAGCCCACACATTTAGCAGTCACCTCAAAAATTAAAAAATCAAAAAGTATATGGAAAAATGAACTCATG
>NZ_JBDTJZ010000143.1:0-6737 GCF_039935595.1 Mucilaginibacter sp.
ACTCAATTATAGCAATATTAACTGTCTTTTTTACATTAACAAAGTTTTATTTGAAAAATAATACAAAAACAGACTTTTAATGACGTATATTACTCTAAAAATTGCCTGAACCTATTAAAACTTAATGCGTTATACCTTGTTAACCAATTATCAAAACTATAGCACAATGAAAACATTAACAGTACCCGGCGACCCACGCTCTGTAAGCGCAATTATGGTATCGCAAACAGAAGAGTTCCATGACCATGAAATTGTACGTATCACTTCATCCGACGGTACTCAATCAGTAGAAAAAAAGATATTCCGCGTTGTTGACGGCGGTGAGGACCATTGGGAACTACAGTTTGAGTAATTGGTCGGCAAAATTTTATAAAGCTTAGGGTTTGTGCGATTCCCTCCCCCCGGGAGGGCGAAGGGAGGGGTTTTACAAAATGCAAAGCGACCAACCCCTACCACCACTTCACAAGCTACCGCTCTGTCAAATTTTATTAAATTAAGCAATTTGTCATCTCGACCAACGGGAGAGATCTATACACCGACATGCTGTCGAACCTAAGTTAATTGCTTGCTTTTCCATGTACTTCTATCTCATTAATGCCAACCGGATTGGCGGTATTAGCAAACGTTATCCTTAGGAAACGCCCTATAATACTGCTGTTTGTTTGCACCGTACGCTTTTTGCTGTTAGTTGAAGCAGCAACCGCATCCGTTACGGACTGCCAGTTTTGGCCATCTTTTGATATTTCTAACCGGTAAGCGCCAACATCATTTGTCGGGAAAGTTAACAGCACTTCATCCAGCTTATACAGGTTCTCCATATCCAACTGCCACCATTTTTCGCCCTCGTTTCCTGCCGACTGCCAATAGGTGTCCGCATTATTATCATTAGCCAGGTTGGCAGTTTTCCCTGAAGCCTCACTGCTTGCACGGGTAGGTTTTTGATAAGCTATATTTACTGTCGTAGTTTTTGCAGGTTCGACTTTAGGCGCAACGTAGCGGATATATGGACGCTCCGCAGTTTCAATGCTTATTCCTTTTATATAATAGGGTTTCCCTTTGGTTTCAATAGTAATAAAGCTGCTTTCCAGTCCCGGTGAACTTGCTTTGATGATGGTCTTTCCGCCGTTATAGGCTCTAAACTCAATGGCGGCCTTACCATCGCGAATATAGATATCTGATTTATTGCTAAAAGTAATACTCCTGCCCGTAGGGAACTCGCCCGGGCCTGATACGATCTGCAAAGTAACATCGGGCGAATTACTTAGCTGCGTACCGTTTTTATCAGTGACAGACACGATCAGCATTACATCATCCGTTCCGTTAGTACCCTCTATAGTTTTTTGGGTTGATGTGATAGTTAGTTTAGCCGCTGTACCTTCAACAGCAACCGGAGGTGGCGGTATATGCTTATACTCGTTACGGTACCAGTAATACTGATTTTTGGGCAGCCTAAAATAATCTATCATACCCATCTTACCAAAATCGCCGGCGCGGGTGCCGTAGTCAAAAGCACACCATAACGCTTCGCCGGCACGCCAGGCATATTTTTCTTTTTGCAGATCGCCAAATCCGGGTTCATACTTACCCGGGCGTATGGCTATGGTCGAGCCATATTCTGTAACCACACTGGGTATCCCGGGGTTCATAAATAACCTTGCACCGTCGCCATTATACCCCGCAATATCGCCCAGTTTATCAATATCCCCTCTTTGCGAACCACCAATACCTACAGCTCGGGTTGGATCAAGCTCGTGGGTAATTTTGGTTAGCTCTTTTAAAAACTCGCGTACTTTAGGCAGGGTGCCGCGACCCGTAAAAAATGGTTCATTACACATGCTCCAAACAATTATAGCCGGATGGTTACGGTGTATGCGTATCATTTCGCGCAGATCCGACTTTACACTCGCTTCAAACGGCGCCTGGTCTTCCGCATTCATGGGGTAAGCGCCTCCTCCCTCATACCAGTTATCGGTTTCGCGCTGCGTACCGCCCGATCCCCAAAAATCATTCTCTTCCCAAAGTAAAACACCCAGGCTATCACAGGCTTCAGAAAATGCCGGGTCGTGCGGGTAATGCGACCCGCGGATAAAATCCATACCAACATCTTTAACCATTTTCACATCCCGCTTTATAGCGGCATTGGTCACGGCGTTGGCCCACCCTGCATGATCCTGGTGCACATTAGCCCCACGAAAATAGTAATGGTCGCCATTGAGAAACAAACCGCTATCGGCGGTCCATTTTAGCCATCTAAAACCAAATTTGGTTTCATACCTGTCAAGCACCTTTTTTCCGTCGATGATCTGACTTATGGCTTTGTAAAGGTATGGATGGTCGGGGTGCCAAAGTTTTGGCCGTGCAATAGCTTTAGTAGTTTGGTCTACATTAACCAAACCATTTGCAGGTATTTGCTGCGCGGAGGTGACCGTGCTTACCGTTTTACCAGATGGATCAATGATATCCGTTTTAATGGTATACTTTTTACCAACTGCGCCATCATTTTTTATTTCGGTTTTAACATTTACCGTACCTGCCGCTTTTGAAACGGTTGGCGTGGTTACAAAAGTTCCGTACCAGGTAACGTGAACCGGATCGGTTACTACCAGATAAACATCACGGTAAATACCACCTGTAAAGTTATGGTCGCCGTTGCGCGGGGCAAGGGCGCGGTTGTAGTTATTATTTAAACGAACAGCCAATACATTGCGCCCTGTTTTTAGCTTATCAGTAATATCAAAAGCAAAACCGGTATAGCCGCCTTTATGCTCCCCTACCTGTTGACCATTAACAAATATCTGCGCTTCCCTAAAAGCGGCCTCAAACTCTATAAATATCCGTTTTGATCTCCATGCTGCCGGTACATCAAAATACTTGCGGTACCAGCCATAGCCGGTGTACCATTGCGCTGTTTGAAAATACGGGATACTAAAATTGTGCGGCAGGTTAACATTTTTCCAGCTTTTATCATTATAAGCAACATTTTGGGCATCGGCATAATCGCCCAGTTCAAATTTCCACTCCCTGTTAATGTTTATTTTTTGCCTTACACCTGCTGTGTTGTTTTGACTGCGGACATTTAATGTACAAATGCTTAAAACCGTCAGCAATAATAGTTTTCCCGAAATTTTCATTATTGGTTTATATGATTGCCCGACTTGCCGGGCTATTTGGTTACGCTAAATTAGTATATAAATGTAATTTTTACAGTTATAATTCATCATTATTCGATTTAATTATTTGGAAATATCATTGCAATCGATTTATATTAGCAACACCAATTAAGCCGATATAATTTATCAAACTATAAAAAACTAATATACAGTCGGCCTATATTTTTTTGTCGACGTAAATAAATGTTTTTTTGACATTTATTTTTTAAGGAAAATATTATACATTATTTAATAACTGCATAACCAATAAGCTCAAAACACAAACATGAAAAAGAAAAATCACCTGCTTACCCTGCTGGCGTCCGCGCTGGTTTTACCAGTCGGCATTATGATGGTAGCCATGACAGGTACAAAAACAACAGTGGTTCCGGCCCGACCGGAAGGCCCTTGTGATATTTATGCCGCCGGGGGTACTCCTTGTACTGCTGCTCATAGCAGTACGCGCGCATTATATGCATCCTACAATGGCCCGTTATACCAGGTTATGCGTCGATCTGACGGTAAGACAAAGGATATAGGTGTGGTGCAACCCAGCAATGGCGATGCCGGCGGATATGCTAATGCTGCTGCACAGGACGCGTTTTGCAGCAATACAACCTGCTGGATAACCATATTGTATGATCAGTCTGGCAAAGGTAATAATTTGGTACAGGCACCTCATGGTGGCTTTAGCGGCCCGGCAATGGGTGGCTTTAATAACCTGCCAATTGCTGATATGGCACCTATTACCATTATGGGCCATAAAGCTTATGGTGTTTTTATAATTCCGGGTATGGGTATGCGTTTAAATGACGCTAAAGGAACCGCTGTTGATGACCAGGCCGAAGGCCAATATTGGGTTATTAACGGCAAGCACTATAACAGTGGCTGCTGCTTTGATTACGGCAACGCAGAAACAGATAGCCGCGATGACGGTGACGGCACCATGGAAACCGCTTATTATGGCAATGCCGGCTCATGGTATCGTGGAGAAGGCAAGGGCCCGTGGGTAATGACCGATCAGGAAAACAATTTGGTGGGTTGCGTAAACGCGTCGCCAAACGATAAAAACTGCCCTATACCAACCATTAACTGGAGCTTTGTAACCGCAATGGCTGATGGCGAACCGCACCATTGGAGATCAATGGGTGGTGATGCACAACGCGGCGACCTGATGGTGATGTATGATGGCGGACGTATTAAAAACGACAGAAACAGCTACGACCCTATGCGCAAACAAGGTGCCATTTTATTAGGTAACGGCGGCGATAATAGTAACGGCTCGCAGGGTACTTTTTATGAAGGCGCTATAACCGCTGGTGGCACCTTCCCTACCAAAGAGACCAACGCCAAAATACAAGCCAACGTAGTAGCTTCAAAATATGATGTTGCCCTGCTAAGTTTAGCACCGGCTGCATTAATAAATACGCCTCCGGGTTTGCAAACCTTTGCTCCGGGGTCGTCACAAAACACTATTGTAACCTTTACCAATACAACAGGCGCACCGGTAAAAGGCGTAACTTTAAGCATTATTGCTCCTAAAGGATGGTCAACCGGAAGTGCTAAGAAATTTACTACTGTAGCTGCCGGCCAAAGTGTAAATGCCACCTTCAAGGTAACATCAGGACCAGCCGCGTTTAACGGCGACCTGGTTGCCAATGCCTCATGGACCAACGCAGCCAACCAGGCCCAATCAGAAAAAGCACATGAAAAACTGCGCAATGTTAGCCCGGTAAAGATCAATGAGTTCCGTATCAATGACGGCTCTACTGATAATACCAGCAATTCGTTTGTTGAATTGTATAATGCAGGTAAAAGTGCGGTAGATATCTCTAACTGGAGTTTCACCCAGCACGCAACTCAAACACCAATATTCTCCAACGTGAAAATACCTGCAGGCACAAAGATAGCCGCAAAAGGCTTTTATCTTTTAGGTTTATCAAACTCAGGATTGGCTGTTGCGGCTAAAAAAGGCGAATCAACCATTTATGTTAGAAGCACCACCGGCATGTCAGCAGGCGATGTGATCAAAATTGGAGAGGGCGCAACTGCCGAAACCCGCAAGATTGCAAGTATAGCTACTCCTGAGCCTGATGCAGCCCCTGCACAATTCGGCAGACCAGGCGGCCCTTCGGGCTCAACCTTAGTATGGCAACCTGTACCCGAAGGTCCGGTTATTACCATCCCGGCAGGCTCAACAAGCATCCCGGTTTCAAGTGTAAACGGCTTTAAGGTAGGTCAAAAAATGGCTATCGGCCATGGCGCAAAATACCCTGCCGTAGCACAAGGCATTGAAAAATATGAAATAGTTACTATTACCGGGGTTGGTAAACCGGGTACACAAGCTTATTTATCCGCAGATGCTAAAGCCGGAAGCACTAATATTAAAGTGTCCTCGACCGCAAATATTTCTGTTGGTGATCAGATCAGATTAGATATTGACAGCAAGGGTCACGGTATTGAAACCGTTACCGTAACCAAAGTGGGTACACAATCGGTACGTAACACGCTTAACGGCCCGCTTAAAGCTAATGAAGATGCCGGAACAGGTCTTGAACTGGCTGCTCCGCTTAAATATGACCATGCTTCAAACATGCCGTTTGGCAATAAAGGAACAGGTATTAGCTTTGAGCCTGCCAGTGCCGTTGCACACTCAAGCAACGAGCCGGTGTTGGCATTAAATAATGTGATCACCCTTGATCGCCCGTTGGCTAACAACCAGGAAATAAACGCGGTGGTATATGACGCTAAGGTAAAAACTGCAGGTTATCAGGGCAAAAAAGCACCTAACCAATGGATAGGAGGCCCGGCGTTAGCCAATTCAGGCAGTATGAGATTGAGCGATGCCAAAGGCAATATTGTTGACGGCCTTAATTATGGCGGTGTGATTGACCCATGGTTAGGTGAAGGCTGGCAGTTGAAATCAGGGCCGGTACAACCAGGCAATTTTGCTGCGGCCCCTACTGTAGGCGGTGGTGGTTTCAGATTTGGTAACGCTGCTCCTACCGAGCAGCCAAACAAAAGTGCAGGTCGTTATCCTGACGGTTTTGACAGCGATGATAATCGCGCTGACTTTATGTTGCAAAGTAATATGAGTCTGTCATTAGCATCAGCGGCAGGTGCCGCAAACGTTAAATTTACCAATGCAACCGGCTTCAATGCGGGCGAGCAAATTATAATTGGCTCAGACGCTAATAGCGAAACTGCTGTTATTGCATCAATAGGTACCCCTGGCGGTACAACTGTTGCCACAGCTACCGATGCAGGAGCAACCGTTATACCTGTTGCCAGCGCTGCGGGCTTTGTGGCGGGACAAACAATAACCATAGGTAATGAAACTGCTACGGTGGCTTCGGTTACACTTGCCCGTCGTGGTGGCGGCCCTAACCGTACCCCGCAAACAGAATCTGTAACGGTTACTGCTCCGCTTAAAAATAGCCATGCGGCCAATACAGAAGTGGCAGGCAGCGGGATTACCTTTACCAAACCTTTAGCCAAAGCACATACCAGCGGCACACAGGTAGCAAACTATTTACCTACTCCGGGCGCACCAAATCAATACACTAAACGTTAATCAGTTAATAATTT
>NZ_JBDTJZ010000144.1:0-24484 GCF_039935595.1 Mucilaginibacter sp.
CGATCAGCCATTAAAGCCGCGGCCCCCGAAGCTACCGAGGATATTAAATATGGCATACCTACCTTTGTATTAAATGGTAACCTCGTGCATTTTGGTGGGTATAAAAATCATATCGGCTTTTACCCCGCACCCATGGGTATTGAAGCCTTTGAAGAAGCACGTCAATATGAAACCGGGAGAGGCACCATGCAGTTTACGCTGGATAAGCCGCTGCCGCTGGATTTGATAGGCAGGATTGTGAAATTTAGGGTAGAGAAGAATTTGGCTAAGGGGAAGAAGAAGGAGAAGTAGTGCTTTTTGACTTGTGGATACAATAGCTAAATTTTAATATGGACATTCAAACTAAAAAAACATCATTGGTTAAGCACTTGCTTGATAAAAATGATGAGTCATTGATCCAACAGATAAAAGACGTTTTTGAACATAACGAAAAGGATTTTTGGA
This sequence comes from Mucilaginibacter sp., assembly GCF_039935595.1. GTDB lineage: Bacteria > Bacteroidota > Bacteroidia > Sphingobacteriales > Sphingobacteriaceae > Mucilaginibacter. Next base: position 445 of record NZ_JBDTJZ010000144.1, read on the forward strand.
ATGACCTACCTGAAAATGTAAAAGCCGGTATTGAACGTTCAAGAAAACAGGCTGAATCCGGCGTGCTTACTCCGCACGATGAGGTAATGAAAAAATATGCTAAGTGATTTAAAAATCCAATATAATACAATCAATATCAGTAAACCGGGCAAATGTTTTATCAGCAGTTATTACTGGTAATCGCAATAATTGAGCAGAGGCGGCAATAATGGCATCAGGAAGTTTGATATTATGATTTCGCCTTAGATTGATAACTAATTCAGTAATTGATTGGGAATGATTTATTTTATAACAAGAGTTTAGCATCTCCCTGGTCAGCGAATCCTCATTTGTGCTCATGCCTTTTTTACTAAGCAACTCCATTTCGGTAATGTATGAAAATGCCCAACCGCTATTTATAAAAGGAAGTATTATGGGGTTTTCATCAAGTAAATAGATAAAACAGTTAGTATCTACCAGATACTTAATCCCATTCATTTCTTATCGCTTTTTGGTAAGCCAAGCCATCACCAAAAGCACCTTTCAATCTGCCATAAAAACTGCTCAGGCTTTTCCGTTTAGTTTTTGGTAGCTTTTTTAAGGCTTTATTTATCTCTTCGGCTTTTGTATCCTTGTTTATAGTGATAACCATATTTTAAACTATAATTAGTTGACTTATAACAAAATTAAGAAAAAATTATAAAAAATGTATACTTCGTTTTAGGTATCCAACAATTTACCAACACCCCTTTCACTTCTAAAATCATAATCCCATTTTCGCTATCCAATTACCCGATACATGAATACCCATTATAAAAAATTAGCTGCCGAGTTTGCCATTGCCGAAAAGCAGGTTGTTGCCACCATTGAATTGTTAGACGAAGGTGCTACCGTACCCTTTATTTCGCGTTACCGTAAAGAAGTTACCGGAAGTTTGGACGAAGTACAGGTAGCCGGCCTGCGCGACCGTATGCAGCAATTGCGCGATCTGGATAAGCGCCGCGAAGCGATATTAAAATCGCTTACCGAAATGGGCAAGCTGACCCCCGAACTGGAAAAGCAGATAAACGAAGCCGAAACCATGGTGCTGCTGGAGGATATTTACCTGCCCTATCGCCCTAAAAGAAAAACACGGGCTACCATTGCCCGCGAAAAAGGCTTACAGCCATTGGCTGATATTCTATTTGCGCAAAATAAAATTGACATAACAGCCGAGGCCGAAAAATATATTGACGAGAAAAAAGGTGTTAAAGATATTGAAGAAGCTTTAGGCGGGGCAAGGGATATTATAGCCGAACATATAAGCGAGGATGTAGAAGTACGCACCAAACTGCGCGAACTGTTTATGCAGAAAGGCAGCTTTAAATCGAAGGTTGTGCCGGGTAAGGAAGAGGCTGGGCAGAAATATAAAGACTATTTTGATTGGGAGGAGCCGGTAAAGTCGGCGCCATCACATCGTATACTGGCCATGCGCCGGGGCGAAAAGGAGGAGATATTATATTTAGATGTACTGCCACCCGAAGAGGAAGCGATAGACCTGCTGGAAAAAACTTTTATAACCGGCAATAACGATGCGGCCCACCAGGTACAGCAAGCCATGACCGATGGCTACAAGCGCCTGCTGCGCCCGTCAATGGAAACCGAGGTAAGGCTGTTGACCAAGAAAAAAGCCGATGAGGAAGCCATACGCGTATTTGCCGAAAATGCACGTCAGTTATTATTAGCCGCCCCACTGGGCCAAAAGCGCACCATGGCTATTGATCCCGGTTTCCGCACGGGGTGTAAGGTAGTTTGTCTGGATGAGCAGGGTAAGTTGTTGGAGTATACGGCTATATTCCCGCATACCGGTGCGGGGCAGGCTACCGAAGCCGAAAAGACGGTTAAACATCTTTTTGAAAAATATAATATAGAGGCCATTGCCATTGGCAACGGTACCGCAGGGCGCGAAACAGAAGTGTTTGTGCGAAAATTAAACCTGCCCGGTGTCGAAGTAGTAATGGTTAATGAAAGCGGAGCATCTATCTATTCAGCATCGGATGTGGCGCGCGAGGAATTTCCGGATAAGGATGTTACTGTTAGGGGATCGGTTTCTATTGGTCGCCGTTTAATGGACCCATTAGCCGAGTTGGTGAAGATAGACCCAAAATCCATTGGCGTGGGCCAGTACCAGCATGATGTGGATCAAAATAAACTACAGGCCTCATTGGATGATACGGTTATTAGTTGTGTAAATGCCGTTGGCGTTGAATTGAATACCGCATCTAAACAAATACTGGCTTATGTATCGGGCCTTGGGCCGCAGTTGGCACAAAATATTGTGGCCTATCGCGATGCTAATGGGGCATTTACTAAGCGAGATCAGCTTAAAAAAGTACCCCGCCTGGGCGATAAAGCATTTGAGCAGGCGGCAGGTTTCCTGCGCATCCGCAACGCGCAAAACTCGTTGGATGCAAGTGCTGTGCACCCCGAAAGGTATGACCTGGTGGCACAAATGGCTAAAGACAGCAATTGCACGGTTGCCGCTTTAATGAGCGATGAAAAGCTGCGCAAAAGCATCCCCCTGCAAAAATATATTACAGATACCGTTGGATTACCAACCCTAAATGATATTATGGCCGAGCTGGCTAAACCCGGTCGCGACCCCCGCGAAAAGTTTGAAGCCTTTAGCTTTACAGAAGGCGTAAACAGCATAGCCGACCTGAAAGCCGGTATGAAACTGCCCGGCATTGTAACCAACATCACTGCGTTTGGTGCTTTTATTGATATTGGCGTGCACCAGGATGGCTTGGTACATTTAAGCCAGATAGCCAACCGTTTTATAAAAGATGCTAACGAGGTGCTTAAAGTGCACCAGCAGGTAGAGGTTACGGTTACCGAGGTGGATGTGAACCGCAAACGCATATCCTTATCCATGAAAACGGATGAGCCTAAAAAAGTAGAACAGCGCCCCGCCAAAGTGCATCAACCACAAAAACCTGTACAGCATCAGCCTAAAAGAAAAGAGCCGGAAGCGGAAACCGATATGGCTGTAAAATTGGCGGCGTTAAAGAACTTGTTTAAGTAAAATAAGCAACATGACCCGTAGGGTCTACCTATTTGTAGTTAATTATCCCATTTGTGTTTTTGACCCGTTAGGGGTTACCCAAATTTGCGAAGTGTAGCCCTTAACAGGGCATAAGAAATTGTTTTATTCAGGTGCTACAAATAGGTAGACCCTACGGGTCATATCAGCTTAAAATAAGGCTGATATCGAACTCAAGTTACTTTACACTCTTTTTCTGTACAATATAAAAGCCGGCAATGAATACGGCAATGCATACAATAAGACTTACATATACATAGTCGGTAAATATTTCAACCTTTAGTTCGGGTATGGCCATCATGCCACGGCGCGGCATGATGCTTCTCACGGTTAATGACGGATGCGCGTAAGGTATCAGGTAGTCGTATTTCCAATCAAACCCAACTAATATTAATCCCGATAAAGTGGCGACAAAGCCAACACCCATCGGCTTTAAAAAGTCGGACCATAAAAGGCTCAATAAAAACTGTATGGATAATATGCCCAGGGCAGATAAGAATAGTTTAAAGTAGATCTGTAATAATGCGCCTTTCATATCATAATCCGCAAAGCGGAACTCGGGCTTCAAATTACCCAGCAAATTAGCTGATGCCATTGTAAGCGCGTAAAACAGGCTAAGGCAAATGGCTATCAGCAATAAAGCATAAATAAATTTAGCCGAATAAACGGCCCATTTAGATATTGGCAGGCTGAACAAAGTTTTCCAGGTATCGGCTTTATGTTCAATGCTGTTAACCGAGTAACAAATAAATATCACCAACATAGGCAGCAATAAAGTGCCCATTACGTTTAATATGGAGCCGGCATAACGCAGCCATAGCAGCATGGCCGGGAAGCCAGACATTTTAACACTATCTGTATAAAAATGCCAAAAAACCAATAAGCATATTAACACAGGCAATAATATAGCCGACCAAAACCCCAGCGTTTTTCGGCTCTTATAAAACTCAGACTGCAACGATAGTAAAAGATCTTTCATCAGGCAGGGGTTTGGGTAATGTCTAAAAATAGTTTCTCCAGGTCCTTTTGCACCTTATGGATACTGTAAACAACGTGGCCGCTTTGGTTAAGCAGGGTATTGATTTCGCCGGCTTTGTTTTTTGACTGATACGCTACTGAAAGGTGGTTAACATCCACATCAATAATATTATAACCCTGCTTTTTAAGCAGGTTAGCCGCGTCGGCAGTATCATCAGTTTCAATATATATGGCGGGTTGGCTAATAGCCTCCAAATCCTTTATACTTCCCTGAAAAAGCAGCTCACCGTTATTGATGATGCCTACATGGGTAGCCATACGCTCAACTTCGGCTAATAAATGGCTTGATATAAAAACAGTTTTTTTATGTTCAGAAACCAACCGTATCAATAACTCACGTATCTCAATAATGCCGTTAGGGTCAAGGCCGTTGGTGGGTTCGTCTAATATTAAAAGCTTAGGGTCTGATAATAAGGCCAGGGCTATACCTAAACGCTGCTTCATGCCTAATGAGTATTTGCCGGCTTTTTTATGGGCGGCGGCGGTTAAATGCACCAGGTTAAGCATTTCGTCCACCCTGGTTTCGGGAATTTGTAAAAGTATTGCGCGGTTAAGTAGGTTCTCTTTACCGGTTAAGTGGGCGTAAATGGCAGGCTGCTCAATAAGCGACCCTATTTGAGCCAATATTTGCTTGCGGTGTGCATTAAACTGCAGGCCAAATATCTCGATATTTCCTTCCTGTGTTTTTAACAGGTTAAGCAGTAATTTAATGGTAGTGGTTTTTCCGGCACCGTTGGGCCCTAAAAAACCGTATATGCTTCCTTCCGGAACCTGCAATGATAAATTCTTAACAACAGTTTGTTGCCCAAAGTTAAAGGTTAACCCCTCGGTTTTAATTACCATAGGTTTGGTTTTGCAATTGAACAAACGGTTTTAACTAGCGTAATGCCTTTAACAAAATGCGAGGTGGTCCGCATTGGCGCGCAAGCCTCTATACTTTGTTTTTTTTGCTCCAACTGGTAAGAAGCCCCCATTATAACAGCAAACACCACTGGTGCCAGTAAAAGTATAAACGGATTTGAGTTGGTGAACAGCTTTTTCATAATTGTTGCGATTTGATGAAACAAAGAAATTATAAAAAATCAAGCTATTAAAAAGTATTATACCAAGTGGTTTTATTTATAGATGAACGCCAATTTAGGGTATACAGCCAGTTAGGCAAACTGCTACCGCAAAACAAAGCAAAAAAATAGCCGTAAACCTATGGCCTACGGCTATGCTATTTAAAATAGGGGTATTTTACTTTTTTATAATTACCAAACGCTTGGTTTAGCAATTGAACAAACCGTTTTAACCAGTGTAACGCCTTTAACAAAAAGCGAAGTTGCCTGCATTGGTGCAGAAGCCTCTAAACTTTGTTTCTTTTGTTCAACCTGGTAAGCAGCGCCCATTATAACAGCGAACATTACAGGTGCCAGTAAAAGTATAAACGGGTTTGAGTTGGTGAACAGCTTTTTCATATTGTTGCGATTTGATGAAACAAAGAAATTATAAAAAATTGGGCTATTAAAAAGTATTATACCAAGTGGTTTTATTTATAGATGAACGCCAATTTGGGCCATATTGCCAGTTCGTCGAAACTTATTGCCCGTTCATCGGTAAATAAAAGGCGTATATATAAATAGTAGCGCGTGCCTTAAACCATAACACTAATTTTGATACTATGGAAAAAAAGCGACGGGTGTTTTGGCATTTCCTGGTTTGGGCCGGGCTAATCTCATTCGCCATGTTTATGATGCGTAATGTATTCAAATTGAGCATGCACCACGTGCTTATTGAGTATTTACTGTATGGTATTGTTAATATCAGTTTGTTTTACCTTAATTATCTTGTTTTAATACCTCAATACTTAAACAGAAAGCGGTACGGTTTATACTTAGCGGCTATACTTAGCGCCATAGTTATGTACGGCTTTATTAAATATGGTATAGCGTTATTCTTTAAAGACGATCAATTTTTCCGTCCACGCCGCCGTGACGGCCCGCCAATGGGCATGCAGGAAATGAATTTTATCGGGTACTTCGTCAGTACCGTGTTTACCAGCATTATTTTTATATTTTTCAGTGTAGTACTTAAGTTATTTGTTGACTGGTTTGTTAATGAACGTGTACAGCGCGACCTGGAAAACCAGCGGCTAAGCGCTGAACTATCTTTTTTAAAATCGCAAATAAACCCGCACTTTTTATTTAACTCCTTAAACAGTATTTACTCGTTGGCCTATCAGCGGTCAGATACTACGCCTGATGCTATCTTAAAGCTATCAGAAATTATGCGGTACATGCTGTATGAGTGTAATGACAATACAGTCGACCTGTCGAAAGAATTGCATTACCTTCAAAATTTTATCGACCTGCAAAAAATAAGATTAGGTGACAAAGCCTATGTTGATTTTAAAATAGAAGGTAAGGTAACCAACCAAAAAATTGCACCCCTGTTGCTCATTGCTTTTATTGAAAATGCCTTTAAGCATGGGGTGGCCAGTGATGCTTCTTCGCCAATACAACTATATGTAAGTATACTGGCTAACCAGCTGCAATTTTATGTTCATAATAAAAAGCATAAAAACAATACCGACGCCGTTGGCGGCATAGGGTTAAACAATGTTAAACGCCGGTTAGATCTGCTTTATCCCGGAAAATATAATTTAGATATACACGACGAAAAGGATACATATACTTGCGAATTATCATTAGTTTTATAAAATGATTAGATGCCTTGTAGTTGATGACGAGCCTTTGGCGCTGCATATACTGGAAGATTATATAGCCAAAGTGCCGTTTTTGGAGCTTATAAAAGCCACCACCAACCCCATTGAAGCTTTAACCATGGTGCAGGAAGGTAATATTGACCTGGTATTCCTGGATGTGCAAATGCCCGAGCTTACCGGCATACAGTTTTTAAAGATAGCTAACGGTAAGACCAAGGTAATATTAACTACAGCCTACTCGCAATATGCGTTAGAAGGGTATGAACTGGATGTGGTTGACTACCTGCTTAAACCCATAGCATTCGATCGTTTTTTTAAAGCCGCGCAAAAAGCACAGGGCATTATACAACCTGCTGTTAAGGCCTCCACACCCGCCGTCGAACCTGTGCATCAGGTACAGCAGCAGCAACAGGATTTTATGAACGATTTTATATTTGTTAAAAGCGAGTATAAGATCCAGAAGGTTTACCTGCACCAGATATTATATATAGAGGGCCTGAAAGATTATATCTCTATTTTTACACCTACCGAGCGTATTATCACCCTGCAAAACATGAAGAAGATGGAAGAGACGCTGCCCGAAAGACATTTTATGCGGGTACATAAATCATATATAGTAGCGCTGAATAAAATTGACAGCATTGAACGCAGCCGTATTTTTATAGGCGATAAGATCATCCCCGTAGGCGATACCTACCGCGACCAGTTTTTTAAAGTGATTGAGGGGAAGAACCTTTAATTTCGGATTTATGAAGTAGAATTTCTCGCCCATGTTGGTGTTATCATCAACATGTAATGAGAATATTAATTAATCCCAAGAGATTACATCCGGTTTGGGAACAACACCAACAAAGGAAGTAAATTTAAAATGTTGGGTGGGCATGCGCGATCACCTCCCAGCTACCTACCGTGTACCCATATCTTTTGACTATCTATGTCCCGTTAGGGCAATGTCGTTAAGTTAAGGGAAACAGAAGCTTAAATAATATCGAATAATGAATTTTGAATCTCGAATATCGAAGTTTTAACTTCATTATTCGAGATTGGACATTCTGTGTTCGATATTAAAATGGGACTCAATACCTTAACTTAATGACATTGCCCGTAGGGGACATATAACCGCATTTTTTTTAATTAAAAAGATATGGGTACACGGTAAGTCTGCCATGAGTGCTTAATATGGTATCGCGATTACATCGCCAAGTATAATTAAAAAGCCATATTCAATATTTCATTTATCCACTCTTTTAATAATTGATATATTTAGCTAATGAATAAACTAACCGGCTACATATTTTTTATTTGTGTTACTTTATTCATTTCCTGCCATACTGATCAATCCACATCCCACAAAACCACCTTCAACTTAAACCTTGACGAAGGTCTTACCTCGCTTGATCCCGCTTTTTGCCGCAATAAAAATACCATCCTGATGGATAACCAGCTCTATAACGGGTTGGTGCAAATTGACGATAGTTTAAAGGCTATACCTTGCATTGCTAAAAACTGGGAGGTATCAGCAGACGGTAAAACCTATACCTTCCATTTACGTGATGATGTTTATTTTCAGGACGATGTACATTTTAAAAACGGAATAGGTCGTAAAGTTAACGCCGCTGATTTTGCGTATAGCTTTGGCCGGTTGATTGACCCTAAAGTAGCCTCATCGGGCTCATGGATATTTAGCGATAAGGTGCAGAGTAAAAATAGCTTTATCGCATTAAATGACAGCACTTTCCGTATAGTATTAAAACAGCCATTTGCGCCATTTTTAAGTATGCTGACAGCGCCCTATTGCTCGGTAGTGCCCAAAGAGGTGGTAGAATTTTATGGCAAAGATTTTCGTAGCCACCCGGTAGGCACCGGTCCGTTTAGGTTTAAATACTGGAAAGAAGGTGAGGTGGTTGTGTTGGTAAAGAACGAAAAGTACTGGGAAAAGGATGATAAGGGCAAGCGGTTGCCCTACCTGGATGCTGTACGGGGCTATTTTATAGGCGACAAGCAAACCGTTTTCATGGAATTTATCAAAAAGGACCTTGACTTTTTAAATGATATTGATGGCAGTTACCGCGATGATATTTTAACCAAATCGGGCCATATCACTAAAAAATATAAAGACAAATTTATCCTTAATACCGGCCCTTATTTAAGTACGCTGTACCTGGGCATATTAGTTGATACCAATATTGCTATTGTTAAAAACTCGCCATTGAAAATATTAAAAATAAGACAGGCCATTAACTATGCCATTGATAAGGAAAAAATGGTGAAATACCTGCGTAATAGTTTGGCCACACCCGGCAGCGCGGGTTTTATACCGGCGGGTATGCCCGGATATAATAAAGATGGAGTAAAAGGCTATTCATATAACCCGGAAAAAGCAAGGCAGTTACTGGCCGAAGCGGGTTATCCTGATGGCGAAAATTTGCCGTCAATTGTGTTAAACACTACTGTTGCTTACCGGGGCCTGATAGAGTTTGTGCAGCGCGAGCTGGATAAAATTGGCATTAAAACCAGCGTTGAAATAACCCAGGGAGGGAGCCTGCGCGAGTTGATAGCCAAAAATAGCGTTAACTTTTTTTACGGGGTCTGGATAGCTGATTATCCTGACGCCGAGAATTATCTTTCGATTTTTTATTCAAAAAACAAAGTGCCTTTTGGCCCTAATTATACAGGGTTTAACAATAAGCTGTTTGACGCCCTTTTTGAAAAGGCCGATCAGGTAAAAGATGACGAACAGCGCTATACCCTGTATCGCCAAATGGATAATATTATTATGCAGCAATCGCCGGTGGTGGTGTTGTATTATGAAAAGCGAATAAATTTGTACCAAAATAATATATCGGGTTACAGCGTAAACGCGCAAAATTTAATGACGCTTAAAAAAGTTATTAAGCATTAACATCAGCCGCGGGCAGGCTCAGATAAAAAGTGGTGCCAACACCTAAAGTGGTTTCAAACCAAACTTTTCCCCGCGCATTTTCAATAGAGTTTTTTACAAAGGCCAGCCCTAATCCGGTGCCCGAGCTCTTGGTAGTGAAATTAGGTTCAAATATTTTTTCGCGCATGTTTTCGGGTATGCCATTGCCATTATCTTTCAGCGTTAATAAAATATTTTTTTCGCTTATAGTATAGGCTATGTCAATAACACCCGGACGGTCTTCGGGAGTAGCTTCAATGGCGTTTTTTAAGAGGTTGTTAAAGCAACGCAAAAGCTGGTCCCTATCTGCCAATATAAAAAACGGATCGGCAGCAGCATTAAAATTAATGGTAAAATTATCCATCTGTTTAAAAATGGTAACGGCCTGGCTAAGCATATCAAATATGTTTATACGTTCCAAACGGGTATCGGGCATTTTTGCGAAAGCCGAAAACTCGGACGCTATGGACGATAAACTCTCTATTTGCTCCACAAATGATTTGCTAAAACGTTCAAATTTTTGGTCAAACTTAGGGTCCTTTTCTTTCCATGACTTATCCAGTAATTGCAACCCCAGCTTTAATGGCGTAAGCGGATTTTTAATTTCGTGGGCAACCTGCTTGGCCATTTCGCGCCAGGCGCTTTCCCTTTCAGATTGCGCCAGTTTTTGTGCGCTTTCCTCCAGTTCAAGAATCATGCGGTTATATTCTTTTACCAGTGCGCCAATCTCGTCATCCCGCTCCCATTGAATTGGCTCGTTCTTTTTGCCATATATTATGCGGCTCAGGTTTGATTGGATAAAGTTTAACGGCGATGTTATTTGCCGCGCTATCCCTACAGCTAACAACCCAATAGCTATAAAAACCAGAGCATATACATTAAACATGATGTTAAGTAATGATACAATACGATCCTGGTAATCTGCCTCATTTGAAAAATAGGGTAATTGCAAATACGCTATAGCTTGTCCGTTTGATTTTCTTAAAGGCGAGTAAGCGGCCCGGTAACTTAAATCGCCAATTTTCTCGTCATTTATAAATTCAGATAACTGCTGTTTGCCTAATGATATGTAGGCACTCGCATTCATCCGCTTTACCAACAAACCTGTTTCATAAATTTTAGGCTGTGTGGTTATTAAAAGCTGTCCGTTGCCGTCAAATAAACTCAGGTCGGTACCGTATGAATTTGCAATACGATTAAAACTTATTTGGTCATTCTCATTTAATTGGGTCATTGATTTATTACCCATCTCATCTCCAAATGAGCTTGCTATACGGTTTATCTTATCTCGAATAGTTTTATCCAGTTGAGATTGATATTGCGTGCTTATAGATATATAAGTAATAAGGGCCACAATTATTAAAGTAATAACCACCGCAAACACCATCGAAAACTGTATGCGTGTTTTATATAACAGGCGGTCAAATTTTATTTTAAATGTCCATTTTACCCTGTTATCAGTAACGCTTAATATTTTAATCCGTATCCACGACCATCGTATAATGATCACAATTACACTGAATATCAACATCACCACAAAAAAGAAGGTGAGCGATGCAAGGTCATAAAGTACTATGTTTTCCTGCTTGCTTATAATAATAAGATTACGACCTGAAGACTTATAAACCAGATGGCTATATTGTGCAAATGGCCTATACCAAACCGGATTACTTACATTGGTAGTAGTAAATACACTTTTCTTAAGTACACCTTTAAAATCAGTGTTTTTCAAGTTATAAACAAAACTACCATGCTGACTTATCAGGCGGTTATCACTATAAAAAGCGTAGGAGTAGTTTTTAAACTCGTCATCCTGATTTATATTACCGTCAACAAGCAGTTTTGGGAACGCCTGTGCCACCTGTACCGATTTGGACCGTAACTCAATAACCAATACACCCAGGCTGCGGTTATTATTAATTACCGGCAGCAGCGCAAAATAATTTTGAAAGCCAAAAGATGAGTTTTCATGATAGAAGTAATTAGAAACTTTAAGCGAACTAAAAAGAACCATATCTTTAAAATCAGCTAAAGCATACGTTTTATCAGGGCCTATAGCCTGCCCATTGTCATTAAACTCATGTAGTTTAAAATCATATTTTGAAAGGTATGCATCAAAATAAAGCTTTTGTATATAGTTCTTTAAAAACTCAACATTATTATGGGCCGTATCGGCAAATGCCCTTGTTATTAATGGGTCGCTTTTTAATTTGCCTTCTATATTCTTAAATAGTTTATAAGCAATAGGGTCATCAGGCACTACCAGTTTATACACAAGCTTTTTGCGTACCTCCTTTTCCTTTAAACTTTCAAAATGGTTAATCATTACAGATGATATGAAAGCATAAAGCAAAATTATAACTGCAAATAGGCCCGAAGTAAGTTTACGGTTGTAATAGCGGTATGAATAACCGCGTATTATTACAATAATGGCCCAGAATATATAAAACAAGGTAAACTCCTGCCACCAGGCTACAATTACCGTAGTTAAAAATATGCCGGCTAAAAATATAATAAGCTGGTTGGATAAGGGTATGGATAGCCTTTTTGAAATAGTAAGGCAGGTTTCAGTAAACAGGAAGAATATCAAAAAACTAAAACATAACATTAAAATGCCCAGCGCGCTGTAATAGGAAAGATTAAGCAAATTGTTTACATCGAAATTTATTTGCGAGTTACTTACCAGGCCATAAAAGGTATATAACAGTACGGTTAATGATGTTATTAAAATAAGGATGCAAGCCAAAAGCAAAATGTAACTAACTATTTTGCCCGGATCTTTCCGTAGCAAACGATTGCGCTGTTTAAACAGGAAGGATGCAAACCACGACAGCAGTAAAGTGTTGATACAAAAATCGCCCAGCGTAGGGTATACTTCATTTGATTTATATATCTGGGGGTTAAAAATATCCAGCCGGGTTGTAAAATCTGGCCAATGGAAGTAAAGATTAATAAATCTTATACCCACAATAAACACGGTTAAAAAAATTATGGAGACCCAGGTGTACCCTTTACGCGCAAAGTAACTGCTGATATTATGTATTAATATACATAGTGTAATAAAGGTTAAGATCCAGAAAAGGGTTTCAAAATAAAAGAACCGGTGATTAATTTGATTAGGCTTTATTTTTACCGAAAAAAGGTAGGTATGGTTAATATTATATATCTCGTAAACATTCTTATCTGTAAAATCTGCAATTTCAATATTGTTATCATTAAACAGCTGCGGTTCGAAAGCATTTTTGAGATATTGGTTTTGAAAAGCATAATCAGCCTTTATCAAAATAAAGAACAATGCAGAAAAATTGCCCTCTGTTTTTTTTATAACCTCATAATAGCCGTTAGCTGTTTTTATAAATGATGCCCCGTTCCTGATAACGGTAATTGAAGGTATCACCTTAATACCACTCCAAAAACTGAGCGTATTATTATTAAAGGTTACCACCCATATCCGGTTGTCGGTGGTCATTTCCTTTATAAAATCAAGCGCGTATTGGCCGTCAGTAGTTAGTGTTTTTAGCTTACCAAAGGCTTCTTCTGTGTTTATTTTTTGGTATACAAGGCTTTCTTTTCGGTGCAGATTATCTTCTAATACTTTGGCTGATTGGTTAAGGCTATTTTGCGGTGTATAAGTTTTACGCGCAATAATTGCCGTTAATAACAGCGTGGCTGTTAAAAGGGCAAGCATCCAACGTAATTTTGCGGCGTAGCTCAAAGTGTTTTAAATAGATTTATGTATGTCTAAAATAAAAAAAAGCCGCTTTAGTTTGCGGCTTTTTAAATTATTGTTGCAATTGGGCACTTTCGGTGGGTATGGCGCGGTTAACTTTCTTAACCAAACCCTGCAAAACGCTTCCCGGCCCAACTTCGGTAAATGAAGTTGCTCCGTCTTCCAGCATGTGTTGTACAATTTGTGTCCACCTTACAGCCCCGGTAAGTTGTGCAATAAGGTTATGCTTAATTTTTTCGGGATCGGTGTAGGCTTTGGCATCTATGTTTTGATAGATGGGGCATACCGGCGATTTTATTTCGGTATGTACAATAGCATGCTCCAGTTCAATCTTTGCTGATTCCATTAATGGGGAGTGAAATGCACCCCCTACGTTCAATTTCACAACGCGTTTAGCACCGGCTTCGGTAAGCATTTCGCAAGCTTTGTCAATACCGGCAATGGATCCTGATATTACCAGTTGGCCCGGGCAATTGTAATTTGCCGGAACCACCACTTCGCTGGTACGTTGGCAAATGTCCTCAACTGTAAAATCATCCAGTCCTAAAACGGCCGCCATGGTTGATGGTTGTATCTCGCAGGCCTTTTGCATGGCATTGGCACGGGCTGCAACCAGGCGCAAACCATCCTCAAATGATAAAGCATCAGCAGCAACCAGAGCAGAAAACTCGCCTAACGAATGGCCCGCTACCATGTCCGGTTTAAAATCAGTTATCACTTTAGCCAAAATAACCGAGTGTAAAAATATGACCGGCTGGGTAACATTGGTTTGTTTAAGGTCCTCATCGGTACCATTAAACATAATATCCGTAATACGGAAACCTAATATATCATTGGCTTGCTCAAATAGCTCACGGGCTTTTTCTGATTGATCGTAAAGATCTTTACCCATTCCAACAAACTGGGCGCCCTGCCCCGGAAAAATATATGCTTTCAATGTAGTGATTGGTTAATTAGTGATTAGAGATTAGTTATAATTGGTTATATAAAAGTAACAATTGCACCGGAGTTTTGTGTTAAACTACTAATCACTAATCTCCAGTTACTGATCACTAACTTAATTTCTGCGAAATTAAGTTAAGAAATTCTGCCCTTGTTTTTTCCTGCAAAAATCCGCCGGTAAAGGCAGATGTTGTAGTTACCGAATTTTGCTTTTGTACCCCACGCATACACATACACAAGTGGCGGCACTCAATAACTATGCCCACGCCGATAGGCTGCAGGGTTTCCTGTATGCAATCGCGTATCTCGTTGGTTAAACGTTCCTGTACCTGTAGGCGACGGGCATAGGCGTCAACCACACGTGGTATTTTGCTCAAGCCAACCACATATCCGTTAGGGATATAGGCAATATGCGCTTTTCCAAAAAATGGCAGCATATGGTGCTCGCACATAGAATATACTTCAATATCCTTTACTACCACCATTTGGCTGTATTCTTCTTTAAATAAGGCCGAGTTTAATATTTCCTTAGCATCCAGGTCATAACCGTGAGTTAGGTACAACATGGCTTTGGCTATACGCTCGGGGGTTTTTAATAATCCTTCGCGTTCCGGGTTTTCGCCTATTTGTTTTAAAACTTCTTTATAATGTGCAGATAGGCTGGTTATCAGATCCGGGTTATATCGGTCTACTTTCTCATAGCCGTTTATATCATCATCCCTATCGGGGATATTGTTTTTATCGATCATGTTATAAAGTTAATCGCCAAAATACTCTGCCGAGTTATTTTCGGTCTCAGCCAATCTTACCGAGTGAAGAAATACACCGGGGTAGGCCTCAATGGGTGCTTTTAATTGGTTAAATATCTCGATGCAAAGCAATTCGGTCGATGCCATTTTGCCTTTCATAAAAGGTACATCCAGGTTAATGTTTTTATGGTCAAGCTGTTCTATCACATAATCATTAATGATCACCTTCAGCTCTTTCAGGTCAATCAGATAGCCGGTTTCGTAAGTAACCTCGCCCTTTACAGTTACAAAAAGGTAATAATTATGGCCGTGCCAGTTGGGGTTTGCGCATTTACCAAATACCTCAGCATTTTTTTCTGCGCTCCATTCATCACGGTACATTTTATGGGCTGCATTAAAATGTTCCTTGCGCGTTACGTATATCATCATAATATTTAATGGGTGCAAATATACAAACTTTTATAGTTAGCAGTTTGCGGTGGGCAGTTTGCAGCTATTTTTAGTTAGTCAATTTTTTGTGCTAACTGCAAACTAACAACTGCAAACTTTATTAATTATCTTAGTACAAAACAAATTCAAAATATGCGCATATTAATTGTTGCCGCAACACAGCCCGAAGTTGAGCCGTTAATGACCTCGCTAGGTATGCAAAAATCTGACGAGGCAGATAATTTGTATGTTACCCGGCATATATCAGTAGCTAACTGCTCGGTGCTTATAACCGGTGCAGGTATGGTGCCTACTGCGTTTGCCCTGGCCCGGCACCTGCCGCATAACGTTTATAATTTGGTTATAAATTTAGGCATAGCCGGCAGTTTTGACCGTAAAATACAATTGGGCCAACTGGCTGAAATAACTGAAGATACCTTTGCCGAGTTAGGTGCCGAAGATGATACCCGCTTTATCAGTATTGAAAAACTGGGTTTTGGCGCAAGCATATTCAGGCCAACCAGCAGCCTTAGTCATTTCAGCAAAAAGATAAATCTAACCAAAGTTAAGGCCATTACCGTAAATACGGTGCATGGTAATGAAGCTACTATAGCCAATACTGTTGAACGATTGAACCCACAACTGGAGAGCATGGAAGGCGCGGCCTTTTTTTATGCCTGCCATCAGCTTAAGGTGCCCTGCATACAGATCAGGGCAGTGTCAAATTATGTGGAGAAACGTAACCGCGATAACTGGCAGATAGGGCTTGCTGTTAAAAATCTGAATAACTTTGCGCTGGAGTTAATAAGGGAGTTGTAAAACCAACAATGACAAGCCTAGATAAAAACAAATATTGGAATCTGCTTTTGGCGATTTTTATAATACTAAGTAACATTCTATCCGATCACTATTTTGCTCCCTCAGGAATAACGCTCACGCCAATCATTATAATAGTTATAACCTGCTTAATAAGTTTAAACAAAGGAAAGTTTGACACCATACTTCAAGTAATTATTATTTGTTTTTTAATATCATTAAATGATCTTGGTATCAAACTTTTTGGTGGAGGAATACATGATGTTGAAGGATTAGGTTTTATACATCTTTTTCTTTTTGCAGGGTTAATCCCTTGTTTTATAATACTGGCTTTATCAACTTTTAAAAACAAAAAAGATACGTTACTAAAATCAGTATTTTCATTATTCTTATTTATAATATTGATCTGTATACATTTTTATTTTTTTAGTAACATTGGTTTAGGCAGATATTATAAAATCTATCACTCATTCCTATGAAACTAACCCTCGGCTTTTCGCCCTGCCCTAACGATACTTTTATTTTCGACGCGCTTATACACCATAAAATTGATACCGAGGGACTGGAGTTTGAGGTGTTTTATGATGATGTAGAAACCCTTAACCAAAAAGCCTTTCGCGGCGAACTGGATATTACCAAACTAAGCTATCATGCTTTTGCATACGTAGCCGATAAATATGTACTGCTTGACAGCGGCAGCGCACTGGGTTTTGGCGTAGGTCCACTTTTAATTTGTAAGGATGATCCTGAAAACCTACAGGCACAACTGCAAACTGCAAACTGCAAACTGCAAATTGGAATACCCGGCAAATACACTACCGCTAATTTTTTATTGGGACTGGCTTTTCCAAATGCTACCAATAAAGTAGAACTGGTATTCAGCGATATTGAAGATGCTGTTTTAGAAGGCAGGGTTGATGTTGGTTTGATCATCCACGAAAACCGTTTTACCTATCAGGATAAGGGCCTGAAAAAAATAATTGATCTGGGCGATTATTGGGAAAAACAAACCGGCTACGCCATCCCGCTGGGTGGCATTGTAGCTAGCCGTAATTTACCTGCGGATGTTCAGCATAAAATAAACCGGGTGCTGCGTAAATCGGTTGAGTATGCTTTTGCCAATCCTAAATCGGGCTTAGACTTCATCCGCCAGCACGCGCAGGAAATGAGCGAGGAGGTGATGTATAAGCATATTGAGCTATATGTAAATAAATACTCCGTTGAGTTGGGAGAGGAAGGGCGCAAAGCGATAAACTTATTGTTTGATACTGCGGTGGAGAAGAACATTATACCCTCAATAAAAGAAAAAATCTTTTTAACTTAAAAGCTGGGGTTGTGCGATTCCCCTCTTGAGAGGGGTGGAGGGGTGTGTTAAATTAAGTGGTTAACCCACCCCTGCTTTACGCACTTTCATTCGCGCCCCCTCCGAGGAGGGGAACTTGTACTAATACAACAAATGATCATACGGATACCTGTCCGTATGTATAGCTTTTACATGCTCATACAACAGGCTCCTGAACTCGTCAATATTTTCTTTTTTAGTAGCCGATATAAATATCGCCGGACTATTATTTTTCGCCATCCAGCTATGTTTAAAATCTTCCAGGGTTAGCGGTTCGGCTTCCTCGCCGGGTTGGGGTGCAGGGGGTTGAAAAGCATCCATTTTATTAAAAACGGTAATGGTATCCTTATCTACCGCGCCCATTTCTTTTAGCGTTTCGTTTACGGCCCGCATCTGGTCCTCAAAACTGGGGTGCGATACATCAACCACGTGTATCAATATATCTGCTTCGCGCACCTCGTCCAGGGTCGATTTAAAACACTCTACCAAATGGTGAGGTAGTTTGCGGATAAACCCAACGGTATCTGACAGCAGGAACGGCACATTCTCAATCACCACTTTGCGCACGGTAGTATCCAGCGTGGCAAACAGCTTATTCTCGGCAAACACATCCGATTTGGAGAGCATATTCATAATGGTTGATTTACCCACGTTGGTATAGCCCACCAATGCGGCACGTACCATTTGGGTACGGTTTTTTCGCTGTGTTTCGTTTTGACGGTCTATCAGCTTTAACCGCTCCTTAAGCAACGAAATTTTTTCCAGGATCAACCTTCTATCCGTCTCAATTTGGCTCTCACCCGGGCCACGCATACCAATACCACCCTTTTGACGCTCTAAGTGGGTCCAAAGGCGGGTAAGGCGGGGCAGCAGGTATTGTAACTGTGCCAACTCTACCTGTGTTTTGGCCTGCGCGGTTTGTGCACGGCTGGCAAAAATATCCAGTATCAGGTTGTTACGGTCCAGTATTTTAACCTGTAGCTCATTTTCAATATTGCGCAGTTGCGATGGGGTTAGTTCATCATCAAACACTACAATATCAATTTCTTCTTCTGTTACATAAGCTTTTATATCCTCTAACCGGCCCGAGCCTACAAACGTACGCCTATCCGGCTGGGAAAGTTTTTGAGTAAATATTTTTTCGGTTTTGGCACCGGCGGTATCTACTAAAAATTGTAATTCTTCTAAATATTCTTTGGCGCGTTCATCCGTTTCGTTGGCGGTGATAACGCCAACTAAAACCGCACGTTCCTGCTTAATGGCAGTATCATAAAATTTTTGTTTCATTAATATTGATTTAACAATCAAAGTGCCAAGTTACAAAAACTGGACAGCATGTCATTGCTGTTGGTGGCCGGAGGGCTAATCATTCGTCCTTCTATTCCGCAACCAATACCAACCCAAATTAAACGCAATAACCAAATGATTAAAAACCGTGGGCAATAACCCGTAGTAGCGTCTCATAATATCAAAACGTTCCTGCAAACTTTGGTGGTGTTTAGCTTTTGATTGGCCACCCACCAAATATTTGGCTACGTATTGGTTTACATTAACTATAGTTTTTGCTTTTTGCGCTGTGCGGATTATCCAGTCGATATCAGCACTTAGCTGGTATTGGGGGTCGTAAGGTTCAATCAATGCCCGTTTTATATAAATAGCCTGATGACTAACGCTCATGCCATATTTAAAGCTGCGCCAGGTAAATTGCGCGGGGGCTTTATGCCTGCGTCTGCCCAGGCTTTCGCCTTTATCATTGATCATTTCGGTTTCGCCGTAATAAATGTCCGCATTATCCGCGGCAGCAAAAACCCGCGCTACAGTTTGCGGCGAATATAGCTCATCGCCCGAGTTCATGAACAACACATAATCACCGGTGGCAAGGGTAAGGCCCTTGTTCATGGCATCGTAAATCCCGGCATCGGGTTCGGTTATAACCTTAGTGATGCGGTCTGTATATTTATTAATTATATCTAGCGTTCCGTCGGTGGATGCGCCGTCAACTACAATATATTCAATATCAGTATAGGTTTGGTTAAGTACCGATAGCAGCGTGCGCTCAATATGCTGCGCATTATTATAAACCACAGTAATTACGCTTAACCGGGGCTTAAACATCGGCGCTGGTCCCTTTCTTTTTCTTTGCCGGTGTGGTAAGCGCTTTATATAGCTGGATATGTTTGGCGGCCACAATTCTTTCGGCAAACCTATCCATTACCGTTAATCTTGATTGCGCCTCCAGCTTTTCTTTGTCGGGATAGCTTATAACCCACTCCATACCCGCTGTAAGGCTCTGTGCCGAACGATATTCGGCCAGGTAGCCATTGTAGTTATGTCGCACCATGTCGGGTATACCGCCCGTGGTAAAGGCTATAACGGGCGTGCCGCAAGCCAGACTCTCCATTACGGTATAAGGCAGGTTATCCTCCAGCGACGGTATTAAAAATGCATCCGCAGCGGCGTAGCAGTTAGCCAGCTTTTCATCGTCGCTTATAGTACCTAAAAAAGTGGTCTTGAATGGAAAATCGGGAACATCCTCAGTATTCCGATTGCCAAACACTACCAATTCAATATTTTCAGCATTTTCTCCCAATCGTTGTTTTAACAGGTCGAGGCTATCCAACAGGTATTGCGTACCCTTATGCAGGTCCTTGCGTGATGGCATAAAGCCTGTTAAAAAAATAAACTTATCGGGGTTTAGTCCGGCTTGCTCTTTAGCTTGTTTTTTATTTAGGGGTTTAAATATGTTGGTCTCGAGTGTATTTGGTATTTGATGAATTGATCGCCCGCCCATTAAGCTGCTTAATTTAACCGATTCTTCCATCCAGCTACTTGGGGCAACTATATTGATATTTAATTTTTGATACGCCTCGTTTTTTTGCACCCATATTTTTTGCGACTGGTCATCTTGAGCTTCATTTTTTAACAAAGGGCAATTGCCGCATTGCTGCTGGTAATGGGTACAGGTATAACGTACATGGCAACCACCGGTAAAGGCATTACTGTCATGAAATGTCCAAACAATGGGTTTATTTAGTTTGGCTAACTGGGCCAGGTGTTTGGGGTTTAAAAAACTATGGTTAACCCAGTGCAGGTGAATGATATCGGCATTTTTAACATCCGGATGTTTAATAACCGAGCGCCCAAACCAGGCAAATGAAAATGGGGTACGTACCGGCTTCAAGTATAGTTTAGCCAGCGACCGTTCGAAAATAATGATGAACGCGGTATAGTATTTTTTAAAGATATTGGTGTTAAATGTTTTGATGGATGGGTCGTTGCCAAACTTATAGTGCACAATGATCTTTGAATCCACCTGCTGTTCAAGCAGCGCCCGGTTTAGCCGCATACACGCTCGTCCGGCCCCTCCGTTGCCATCATACGTATTTAAATGCACCACTTTTAGCATAGGGTAAAAATACATTTATTCTTGGAAAGTCGACTCACCCGGTCATCGCTTCGTTCGACCACCCTCTCTATGCTAGAGAGGGGATCTTTATATATTCCCAACTATGTGCCGCTGAAAATCAGGATTATTTTTTTTGGTAAAATGGTTTACAAGGGTTTACATAATTCGATAAAAAATTTGTTAAATGTTTGAAATTCAATTAATTGTAAAAATATCGGGTTAGCAAAAAATGACTTTTAAGCCATACTGATAATTGATGTTTTTCAATTCATAATTCTAAGCATAACGTTGCGTTACATAACACCTGTAATACATTAATTTTCAGCTAAATAAGACAATGGTAATAAGGACTGTTCTATTTCTTTGAAAGATACTTCGCCTTAATCTGCAACATAAACCGTAAACCGCGCTGCAACAAACTGCCCTTACGGGTTTTCAGGAAAGCTTTTATGGCTTGATAAGCCTGCGCATCTTCCTCAATCACATCCGGGAAATGGGTAACCGGCTTTTGAGAAATTTTTACAGCGTACATATCCTCGATATTGGAGTGTACGCCGGTACCGTCATGCCCAATGTTATTTACCAGCGAGTGTGCCGGGTTTAGCGTTAACCCTCCTTTTAAAAACACCGAGGCATACCAGCGTATGGCCCATGAATTATTTTTACCGGCTTTAAACTCGCCCACCTGTTTCCAAAAATTCATGGTTCCTTCAATAGAGAAGCGATTGATTTTTTCTTTATCAAACTGCGCTATCAGCTTATCAATATCGGGTTCAAAATTTTTCCATGCTCTGTCCCAGGTGGCCCAGCCCCAGCTGCTGGCGGCGCGGTAAAAAAAGGTTTGGGGTAAACCCTTAGCTTTTAAGTTATACATATATGCCCCTATATGCATCACTTTTTCTTCGTCCGCGTAGCGGATAAGCGCCTCATTAAAATATTGCAGGGTATAGGGCGAGGTTAGCAGGTCATCCTCAAAAACTATAACCTTTCCGTATTCATTTACCAGTTGGGTAACGCCATCAATGATTGATTTTGCTAATCCAAAGTTTTCCTTTCGCTCAATAACTTTTACCGATTTAAAGCCGTGCACTTCATGTATCAGTTTTCGCACCTGCTCAACTTGATGCCGGTCGACTTGGGTTTTGGCCGCATCCGAAAAGATGAATAATCGCGACTCGTCAGCCAGTTCATTCTTTTGCAAATAACTGATGGTACGGCGGGTATGCTCCGGACGGTTATAAACAAATAAAGCTATGGGTGCGAGTTTTTGCATGGTTATTTATTTCTCCTGTCATCTCGAACATAGTGAGAGATCTATACACAAGCCGATTACACGCAATGCTTGTGTATAGATTTCTCGTTGTCACTCGAAATGACAAACGGATTTTATTATTTTTTCTTCAACACATAAAACACGCTTTGCGGCGCAATACGTTCTAACTTTTTAGTAGCATGGTAGTGCAAATTACCCGCGAATAATTTTGCCAGCCATTTATCCAGCCGTACATAACTTTTATGCGTAAAAATGGCCTTTTTTGAAAGCTTTCCCCACGTACGCTGAAAAAAGGCGGTCATGCAAAAGCAGCCGGCTTCGTTTACTACTTCCATATCCAGGTCCTTAAATATCTTCCTGAAAATTTGCAGGGGTATGCCGCGCTCGTTACGGGTTAGACCCTTGCGGGGTTTGGTCCAGTCGCCCATGGATATAATGGGTTCGCGCAGCAAAATATAACCCCTGGGTTTGGTTACCCGGTGCAATTCAGAAATAATATACGATACGTTTGGCGTATGGTGCAGTGTACCAAAACAGGTAACCAAATCGAAAAAATTATCCTCAAACTCCAGTTTACCGGAAACGGCAGGCTTAACATATTTAGGCGTGATATTACCCAACTTTTCGGACTTTAAATTATCCGACGGCTCAATAATATAAATGTTATCAATCTGGTTAATAACCGGGAAAAACTCATGTCCCCAGGCGGCACCCATGCCTAAAGCATTTTCAAAGTGCCTGCCTTTTAAATAGCTAAAGCCATGCAGCGTGTTTAACGCGTCATAGCCGTAAGTATATTCTTCGGCCTCCTTGCTGCCCAGGTTGGCATAGGCTTCGGTTTCTTCATTATACCAGTTTTGTATCTGGTCAATAGTAAAATCATCGCCATATAAAACCTCGCCCCGTTTGTATTTTTCTTCCATATAAAATTAAAGCACGAAAGTCAAAAATAGTATAATTAGCTTATTATTTAACAACGGCTATCCAACCCGAAATAACTTTCGAACCATTTTTAAGATCGATGGTGTAATAATATGTACCTGAAGGAACAACAGCATTGTTATATTTACCATCCCAGGCTTTAGCGTAGCCCAAACTTGTAAAAAGCAATTTGCCGTACCTGTTATAAATATTTACCACACAGGATGGATAAGTACTTAACCCGGGTATATTCCAAACATCATTTATTCCATCCCCATTGGGCGTAATAGTATTGGTTGGCGTAATATTGGCATTTACCTTAATAGCAATATCATCACTTACGGTAAAACAGCCTTGCTGCGAAGTAACATATAATGTATATGTAATATCTTGTGTAGGCGAAGCTATTGGATTAGGTATTGTAGGGTCATCTAAATAGGTTGCAGGTAACCATTTATATTGCAAATTGCTGCCGGTAATTGTTGGTTTAAGCTGTATTGTATTTCCGCTCAATATAGTTTGATCAATACCTGCATTTACCGTTGGTTTGGGTATTACCGTTACAGTAACCGAGGCTGTAGCTGTACAATTATTATTACTTACGACAACAGTATAAGTTGTTGTAAGTAATGGCGACGCCACCGGGTTTGCGATATTGGCATTTGATAAACCTGTTGATGGCACCCATTGGTAAGTTGTGCCCCCC
>NZ_JBDTJZ010000145.1:0-11623 GCF_039935595.1 Mucilaginibacter sp.
ATTGTATTTTAAATATAAAACCGGCCACATAGATACCCGCGAGTTTTGGCTGCTGGAGTTACTTGTAATTACATTTACCTTTTTTAACAACCCGGATAAATGCATCTTCGCCGCCGAATTATTAACCGTTTTAGGCATGGTTTATTGGAACCATTCGGGCAAAATAACAAAGTTCTTTGCGGCAATATCCTATTCATTATACCTTATACACATACCCATAGGTGGCCGTTTTATGAATTTAACCGAACGCTACACACACTCGATATATGTAAGTAACCTGTTTTTATTAGCGGCCATTACTTTGTGCATTATATGCGCGTGGATATTTTATAAATTAGTTGAATTGCCAGCAATAAATCTTTCGCGTTCACTCATCAAAAAATTTTAATGAGGATATTATTAATTATGGATCCCGGCATACCTGTACCCCCACTATTATATGGCGGGCATGAACGGCTGGTTGATCTGTTTGCCGGCGAATATACAAGGCTTGGCCACCAGGTAACCTTATTGGCCGGACCAGACTCACATTGCACGGGTACTACAGTTACTTACGGGATAAATGACCTTGATCGTTCAAAAAAACAGCGCAATAAAGAGGTTTGGTTTGTATGGAATTATTTGCGGAAAAATCATAAAAACTTTGATTTGATACACAATTTTGGGCGGCTAATATATTTATTGCCTGTACTAAACGCCCCGGTTAAAAAAATAATGACCTATGGCAGGCCGGTAGCGCACGCGGGCATACGTATATTTAACCTGCTGCCCAACAAAAATTTGATTTTTACAGCCTGTAGTAATTATTGCGTAGGCACGGGTAATATTGCCGGGCAGTGGCATACGGTTTATAACACGATAGATTTTTCGACTTACGACCTTAACGAAACAATTGCCGAAGACGCCCCATTAATGTTTTTGGGGAGGCTGGATAAAATAAAAGGGGTACATACCGCCATACAGGTAGCAAAGGCCACTAACCATAAATTATTAATAGCAGGTAATATATCGCACACACCCGATAATTTAGCCTATTACAAAATCGAGATTGAGCCGCTGATAGATAACGACCAGATAGTTTACTTAGGCCCATTAAATGATACCGAAAAGAATATCTACCTGCAAAAAGCTAAAGCCCTATTGTTCCCTATTGAATGGGATGAGCCCTTTGGCATTGTAATGATAGAAGCTATGGCCTGCGGCACCCCGGTAATAGGTTTTAAACGTGGCTCGGTACCCGAGGTTATTGAAGATGGCGTTACCGGTTTTATTGTAAGTAATAAGGATGAAATGATACAAAAAATACCATTATTAAGCACCATAAGCCGCAAAGCCTGCCGGGAGATTGCCGAAAGCAGGTTCAACTTAACTAAAGTGGCTAAACAATATTTATCACTTTAATCAAACTAATATCAAAACAGCTAACAAAAAAGCTTTATTAATTACTTCGGGTCAGCCCTCGCTAAACCCGCGCCTGGTAAAGGAGGCCGATGCGTTAAGCGATGCCGGTTTTGAAGTAATAGTGCTTTATGCCTACTGGAACAACTGGGGCGATGATTTTACTAACCACCTATTACCTAACAAAAAGTGGAAGGCTATTTTGGTTGGCGGGCACCCGTTTAAAAGTCCGGCGGTATATTTTATCAGCAGGATGATCTTTGCGTTAGCTAAACTGAAAGTTATGTTTGGCCCGGTACTTTTTTATTCAGAACTGGCCATTGCGCGGGCCAGCTTTTTTTTAATTCGCGAAGCAAAAAAACATAAGGCCGATATATATATCGGTCATAATCTGGGGGCTTTAGCCGCAACTATAAAAGTTGCTAAAAAATACCATGCTAAATGCGGATTTGACATTGAGGACTATCACCGTAACGAAACCGATAACAGTACATCAAGCCCCAAATACAAGCTAACTAAATACCTGGAAAATAAATATCTGGTAAAGGCTGATTATGTAACGGCTTCGAGTCCGAAAATAACAGAAGCTTATGCTGAGCTTTATCCTGCAAAGCACCCGGTTACCCTATTGAATGTGTTCCCCAAAAGCCCTGTTAACATTACGCGAACTGCAAACTTAACAGGACCGGTAAAAATTATATGGTTTTCGCAAACAATAGGTACCAACAGGGGGATTGAAGATGTATTGATCGCCCTAAAAATTTTAGATAACAATAACCTGCACCTACACCTGTTAGGCAATGCAGATGATGCAGTAAAAACCGAGTTTGCACAGCTGGCAGGCCCGGCAGCAAACAACCTGTATTTTCATGAACCTATGCCGCCCGATGAAATTGTGGGTTTTATTACTCAATTTGATATTGGGCTGGCTTCTGAACCTGGTTTTAGTATAAATAACGAATTGGCATTAAGCAATAAAATATTTACCTATATGCAAGCCGGGTTGGCCATTATTGCCAGCGATACACAGGCCCAGCAAAGCTTTATACAGGCAAATCCGGATATAGGAACGGTATATCCTAAAAAGGATAGCGGTAAGCTTGCGGAGATTTTAACCCATTATAATTTAAACCGCGATGAGTTATTTAAAGCCTGTGTGGCATCATTAAATTGTGGACTTGAAAAATATAACTGGGAAAATGAAAGCGTTAAATTTTTAAACCTAATAAACCAAACCTTAAAAGTTGAATAAAAGGGTACTCATTATATCGCCATACTTTCCGCCCGCTAATACGCCGGATATGCAGCGGGTGCGCATGAGCCTGCCTTATTTTGCAGCTAACGGCTGGGATGCCGAAGTGGTAACGGTTAACGGGCTATATATGGATGTGGTGAAAGATGACCTGTTGCTCAAAAGCATCCCCGAAAGTATAAAAATACACACCGTTAACGCCCTTGATAAATCATGGACAGCTAAATTGGGTCTGGGTAGCATAGCCCTGCGGTCACTTTGGTTTTACCGTAAAAAAGTAAACCAGTTGTTAAAAACAGGAAAATATGACCTTGTTTATTTTTCAACCACGCAATACCCGGTTTGTATTTTAGGTGCTTACTGGAAAAAACGCTTCGGCGTGCCCTACATTATTGATATGCAGGACCCCTGGCACTCGGATTATTATGAAGACAAACCTAAACACCAGCGCCCTACCAAATATTGGTTTAGCTACCGTTTAAATAAATACCTGGAGCCATTGGCCATAAAAAAGGTTGGCGGTTTGATAAGTGTTTCTGAAAAATATATTGCCGATTTAAAAGACAGATACCCGGCAATAAAAAATATTCCTGCTGCTATCATAACATTCGGCGCTTTTGAGCCCGATATTAAAATAGCCCGTGATAACCTGAACATCTTAACATCTATACTTGACACCAAATTTAAAAGCTTGGTTTATGTGGGGCGCGGCGGCGAAGATATGCACAAAGCCATAACGCCGCTTTTTGAAGTAATGGCTAAGGGATTGATAGATGAACCCGAAATGTTCAGCAAGCTAAAAGTTTATTTTATAGGCACCAGTTATGCCCCAGGTGGCCGGGGTACGCCAACCATATTACCATTAGCTAAACAATACAGGCTTGAACAAAATGTAATTGAAATAACCGACAGGATAAGTTATTATCATACCCTGATAACTTTATTGCAAGCGGATGCGCTGTTTGTGCCCGGATCAGACGACCCGGCTTATACGGCATCAAAAATTTATCCTTATTTGTTAACCGGCAAACCGCTGCTTACTATATTTAACCCGTTAAGCCCGGCCATAAACACTTTAAACGAGTATGATTCGCCTTTCAATTACAGCTATGATACAGCTGATATATCATCGAAAGTTTTCAACTTTTTAAAGCAAATTATCGCCGGAAACATCCCAACCATTACCTACAACGCCGAAGCTTTAAAAAAACATAGCGCGCAAAACATGACCTTACAACAATGCGATCTTTTTAACCGGGTAATTAAATGATGCGCTTAGCTATTATAACAACCCACCCTATTCAATATTATGCGCCGGTGTTTAAACTATTACATGAACGCCAAAGGATAGCTGTTAAAGTATTTTATACCTGGGGAGAAACCGCACTGGATAAATACGACCCTGATTTCGGAAAAAAAATAACCTGGGACCTTCCTCTTTTAGACGGGTATCCTTTTGAATGGGTAAAAAATACGGCTGCAGATGCCGGCTCGCACCACTTTAAAGGCATTATAAACCCCGGGCTTATAAATCAGGTTAATAATTATAAACCTGATGCTGTTTTATTTATAGGTTGGGCCTACCATAGCCATTTAAAGGCTATGCGTTATTTTAAAAATAAAGTGCCTGTGTTTTTCAGGGGCGATTCGACCTTGTTAGATGAAAAGCCAACTTTACGATCGTTTTTAAAATCGTTTTTTTTAAAATGGGTTTACAGCCATGTTGACCATGCCTTTTACACCGGTACACACAATAAGGCCTATTTTAAAAAGTACGGATTAAAAGATAACCAACTCACATTTGCGCCACACGCGGTTGATAATAACCGTTTTAAAACCAACCGACATACCGAAGCGCAGGAGTTAAGAAACCGTTTAGGATTAAAGGATGAAGATATCCTTATACTGTTTGCCGGTAAGTTTGAGCCTAAAAAAAATCCGGAAATTTTACTGGATGCTGTATTGAAAATAAACAATCCAAAAATACATTTGCTTTTTACCGGCAACGGGCAATTAGAGTCCGCTTTAAAACAAAAAGCGCAGCATAGCCCCAATATTCATTTTATCGATTTTCAAAATCAAACCAATATGCCGGTAGTATATCAGGCCTGCAATTTGTTTTGCCTGCCATCAAAAGGTCCGGGCGAATCATGGGGGTTAGCTGTTAACGAGGCCATGGCGTGCAGCAAAGCTGTATTGGTTTCAGATAAATGCGGCTGCGCTATTGACCTGGTTATTAATAATAAAAATGGCGCTATATTTAAAAGTGAAAATATGGATGATTTAACGGCACATTTAAATCAACTTACTAAAACCAGAGATGGCTTAACAGATTTAGGAAAAACGTCGGCATTGTTAATTGAAGACTGGAATTTTTTAACCATTGCCGAAACTATAGAGCAGAAATTATTAAATGAAGCGCAGCGATAAAATAAAGTTAAGTTTTACCAGGAACTGGAACTTGCCGGGCCAGGAACGGCTTGCTAACTGGTTTAAACCCTCAAACCAACTTAAAGCCGAACTTAAAAATGGTATTATTTGGCTAAATACGGACGATATAGCTATTTATACCACGGCCGATAATTACATTGAATGGACCATATTAAGTACTGGTACTTATGAGGACGAAATTGGTAAACTGATAAAACTATCCCTAACCGAAGGTGATAACGCTTTAGATATTGGTGCCAATATTGGTTTACAAAGTTTACGTATGTCGGCGTGTATCGGCCGGGCCGGAAAAGTTTTTTCGTTTGAACCTTTGGAGCACCTGCAGGAAAAATTCAGAAAAAATATCGACTTAAACAAAGCAAAAAATGTTTCGCTATTTCCTTTTGCATTGGCCGATAATGAAGGCGAGGCCGAACTTACCATTAATAAAGCCGACTGGAACCAGGGAGCTTTTAGTTTGCGTAACACAAACAGCGGTACCGAAAAGCAAAAAATCATTATCAAAGTGGCCGATGAGTTGCTCGAAATTCAATCATTAAATAGCCTGGCCCTGGTAAAAATTGATGTAGAAGGTTTTGAATATCACGTGTTAAAAGGATTAAAACAAACCCTGCAAAAACATAAGCCACGTATTATTTTTGAATACGATAGTAATTATTGGCAGGCCGCCGGCCAAAACGCAGCCGATTGCTTTGATTTTTTACATGCGTTAAACTATTTGGTATATCAGGTAAACCCGGTAGATTGCGAATTAATAAACATTGCCGCAGATATTGAGGATGGAAATTTATTTTGCATACCTGAATAATATGTCAATATTTAAAAAAACACCCCAATGAAAAAGCCACCAATAGGGTTATATGCCATATTTTTTATGCCCTGGCTGTTAGCCGAATTGTTTGGTGGATTTTATATTTTATCATACCTGATAGCCTGGTTGGGATCGTTTTTTATTTTTTATTTAACCCTTACCGGTAAAATAAAGGAATTACCAGACGACAGAAAAGTATCAGAACAATTAATGCGCCCTATATTTTTGGTGCAAATTGTTTTTGCCGGTTATATGTGCTGCACATCTTTTTTTTACTTTTTAGATGTTTTGGGCTATCAGGATTTTCATAAAAACCCCATTTTAACATTAGTAGATCAAAACAGGTTAATGCTTACCGCGCAATGCCAGCGGTACTATTGTTTGGCGCACGCATCATTTGTAACCGGGGTTTTATTATTTATGAAATACCCAAACAAACAACGCTACCATATTGATGCCGACAAAATAGCCAACCTGCTGCTCATTACTGCTTTAATAAGTTTACCCGTATCAATAGCTTGTTACCTGGTACCAGGGTTATCGCAGTTTTATTTCCAGTTAGGTTCATTAAGTTTTATTGCCGGTACACTGGCGCTGGCTTATGCCATACCGCTTAAAAAAATGGCCAACACTATAATATGCTTAATACTTTATTTCTTCAACTTTTACCAGGCGCTTATTTCGGGCTATAAAGAACCTATTATTATTAGTGTTCTGGTTTTAGGCATATTTTTATACCCTAATTATAAAAAGGTGGTAACCTACTTTTTGATGCCATTTTTATTATGCTTGTTTATGCTGCTACCTACTTATAACCGGGTATTCAGAGAAAACTCATGGACAGAAACAACAGACCAGGACGAGGCGCGAAGCCTGGCCATTGACGCGGTTTTAAACAGTAAAAAAGATAAATTAAATGGCCAGGACGACAGCAACTGGGAGTTTTACGCGTTTAGGTTAAGTGAAATTGATATGTTTACCATATTTGCTAAATCAACCCCGGCACATATTGGTTATTATGGTTTAAAATTGCTTGAACAATCATTTACCGCTATAATACCCCGGGCCTTTTGGCCCTCAAAACCCAGTACCGAAGATTTGGTAATGGAGCGTGTTTATGATGCAGGTGTGGTATACCGTGGCTCAAGTGTTTCGGCAAAGCCTGCCTTTGTGGTTGATGCCTACCTTTCGGGCGGCCCATTTGGTATAGTTGTGTGCCTGCTTATATATGGCGCTACCGCGCAATTACTTTCTATACAGGCCGAAAAACTATTTGGCGGCTATGTATTAGGTACAGCGCTTATATTTTCGGGGCTGTTCCAAATACTTTGGCGCGGGCTAAGTTTTGAGTTTTTGATCAATTCGGTTTTTTGGAGTTATATAACCATGCTGGTTATTTTTAAAATATTTAAAACTTATAATGTATTAGAAGAGGTTTGAAAATTATACAAATTAATGCCTCCTATAAGCCCGCGTTAATATACGGCGGCCCCACCATGTCGGTAGCTATGTTATGCGAACAACTGGTAATTGCCGGTACTGATGTTATTGTATTTACCACTACAGCCAATGGCTACGATGACCTGCCGCAAAAAACAAATGCCAATGTTGATGGCGTTAAAGTAACTTATTTTAAACGATTAACCAAGGACCATACACATTTTTCGCCCGCTTTGTTAATTAAATTATGGCAGCAGGTAAAAAAAAATGACCTGGTACATATTCATGCATGGTGGAACACAGTATCCGTGCTATCCTGTTTAATAGCGGTACTTCGCGGGGTGCCTGTAGTGGTTTCGCCAAGGGGGACTTTAAGCCCCTACTCCTTTTCTAATAAAAACAGGGGGATAAAAAGCATCATTCATAAATTTTTAGGTAAGCCTTTGTTAAACAAATGCCACATCCATGTTACTTCCGAAAGGGAAGCACTGGCTATAGCGCAATTGGTTAATCCTGCAAGCATAACCACTATTGCTAATTTTGTTAAACTGCCGGTAAACTTTACGGCCCATAATACATTGCCTGTCGATACTTTACGATTACTTTTTTTTTCGAGGATAGAAGAAAAAAAAGGGCTGGACATACTGTTTAAAGCGCTTACAAAGGTTACTGTCCCTTATCACCTAACTATTGCAGGTACCGGCGAAGAAACCTATATCACTTACCTTAAACAACTGGCCGCAGATAATGATATAACCCAATTTATTACATGGGCAGGCTTTTACAACGAAGATAAATTTGAGCTGCTTAATAACCATGATCTGTTTATACTGCCATCGCACGACGAGAATTTTGCCAATACCGTTATCGAGAGTTTAAGCGTAGGCACCGCTGTATTAATAAGCCAAAATGTAGGCTTATATAATTATGTTGAGCAAAATAAAATGGGCTGGGTATGCCAGGTATTTCCCGATTCAGTTACCACATTTATCAATAACATAGCTATACACTGCCGTGAAGAACTTATCCGTATCAGAAAAAATGCCCCTGCCATAATTTACAATGATTTTAAAGCGGATAAATTAGTTGAAAAATACATAGCTATGTATAACCAAATTATAAATAATGACTGATTATAAAGATTATGGCTATCATGCCGATACCATGACACATAATTTTAATTATATGTTACAGCCATTATTGAGTTTGCTGGATAAAACAACCAATACCTGCATTTTAGATCTGGGTTGTGGTAATGGTTATTTGGTTAACTATTTAATTTCAATGGGTTATAATGCTTATGGGACAGATGCCTCCGAAAAAGGCATCGCGATAGCCAAACAAATTAACCCCGACAGGTTTTTTGTGCAGGATCTATCTACCGGCAAACTACCTGAACAATTACAGCAGCTAAATTTTGACACCATTATATCTACAGAGGTAATTGAACACCTGTATGACCCGTTAGAATTTGTTGCTTTTTGTAAAACCATTTTGAACGGCAAGGGCCAGCTTATACTATCAACCCCTTACCACGGGTATTTAAAAAACCTGGTAATTAGTATCTTTAATAAATGGGATACCCATATTACACCGCTTTGGGTAGGGGGGCATATTAAATTTTGGTCGAGAGCTACATTAAGCTTATTATTAACCAATGCAGGGTTTACAGTTACTGATTTTAAAGGAACCGGGCGCATTCCTTATTTTTGGAAATCAATGCTCATTAAAGCTACATTAAATTGAACAGGCAGTTATCCTTTATCATTTTAACTTATAACGAGGAATTACATTTACCGCGTTTGCTGCAATCCATCAGCGAGTTAAACGCACCTGTTTTTATAGTAGACTCGGGCAGTACCGATGATACCATAAAAATAGGCGAAAGCTTTGGCGCGCAGTTTTTACACCATAAGTTTGAGAATCACCCTAAGCAATGGGATTTCGCGCTTAAAAACTTTGATATACAAACACCCTGGGTTATAGGCCTTGATGCCGACCATATTGTAACCCCCGAACTTAAACACTTACTGCTAAATTTTAAGGACGAGGATTACAAACCTATAAACGGTATTTATTTTAACCGCAAAAACTTTTTTAAAGGTACCTGGATAAGGCATGGCGGTTACTACCCGTTTTATATGCTTAAAATGTTTCGTTTTAACATTGGCTATTCGGACATAAGCGAAAATATGGATCACCGTTTTATAGTGCCCGGACAAACCGTGGTGTGGAAAAACGGTATTATATTAGAGGAGAACTTAAAAGAGAATAACATTAGCTTTTGGATAGAAAAGCATAACCGTTATAGCGACCAGTTAGCTATTGAAGAGGTTGAACGTATAAAACAATTGCGCCTGCAAACCATAACCCCGCGCTTTTGGGGGTCGCCTTATGAACGTTCGGCGTGGTTTAAGCGATTATGGTACAGGCTACCGCGCTACGTAAGGCCCGCCTTATATTTTACTTACCGTATGATATTTCAACTGGGCATATTAGATGGCCGCAACGGGGTAATATTTCACTTTTTACAGGGCTTTTGGTTCAGGCTGATTGTTGATATTAAAATTGACGAGATACTAAAACAGGAAAATGATGCTAAAAAACAAGCATAGCCCTATCAGGTTCGCGATTGTTTTTGTAGTTCTGTTTGTATGCTTTTATTATTTTAACATTATGTACCTGGGCATTACCACCCCGGGCAATTACTATACCGCTTTTTTAGCTGATCATTTAAATTACGTACAATGGCTGCGCACCTTATTGCTGCAATGCAGTAAACAAATATTGGTATGGATGGGCTTCACCACCATAATAAATAACATAGACCTGTTGGTTGTCGGGCATAATATTATCGAACTGGCTTACTCCTGCCTGGGTTTTGGGGTGATGAGCTTTTTGGCCGCGTTTGTAATTGCCTATCCGAAACCATTAAAACATAAGATCATTTTTTTTATAGCAGGTGTACTTACTTTCCAGGTTTTAAATGTTATACGGTTCATCCTATTAGCCCTGTACTGGCAATCAAAAGAAACCAAAATTATTGACCACCATACTATATTTAATATAATTATATACGTTATTATACTTATAAGCCTGTATTTTTGGACAAAACACGATTTTGCCGTAACTAAAAAGCATGAAACAAACTGACCTTTACAGCTATAACAATTCGCCTTATCATCCAGGTGGTACTGCTTTAAAGCGGGTTTTATGGTATTATGTTAATGTGTTGTTTTTTAAATCGTCCCTATTTCCGTTTTATGGGTTTAAAAATACTTTGCTAAGGTGGTTTGGAGCAAAGGTTGGTGATCAGGTTGAGCTAAAACCCGGTGTAAATATTAAATACCCCTGGCACCTAACTATCCGCAACGAGGTTTGGATAGGCGAAAACGTTTGGATTGATTGCCTGGTGCCTGTTAATATAGGTAACAACGTATGTATATCGCAAGGCGCGGTTATATTAACGGGCAGCCATAATTATAAAAAACCTTCTTTCGATTTGATAACAGGTAACGTGGTCATAGATGACGGGGCATGGATAGGTGCTTTTGCAGTTATAAATCAAGGATTAACAATAGGCGCACACGCAGTACTTACTGCCGGTTCCATCGCCACAAAAAACCTTGAACCTTACAGCATTTACCAGGGCAACCCGGCCGTAAAAGTACGCGATCGCATTATTGAATAAGTTTTACTGCTTATTGATCTCGGCCCAAAGCAGGTCCTTTAGCTCCGCAATATTCTTCTGAGCTACTGATGATATAAATATCGACGGGATATCCGCAGGTACTTCCTTCTTCATCTCCGCAATTAATTCATCGTCCAGCATATCGCTCTTAGTAATAGCTAATACACGCGGCTTATGCATTAATTCCGGGTTGTATTCGTTTAACTCGTGCAGTAAAATTTCAAATTCCTCTGTAATGGTGCGTGAGGTATCCACCGGAATCATAAATAACAATACCGAGTTACGCTCAATATGTCTTAAAAAACGTATTCCAAGTCCCTTGCCTTGCGACGCTCCCTCAATTATGCCCGGAATATCAGCCATAACAAACGAGCGATTATTACGATAAGCCACAATACCTAAATTAGGTACCAGCGTGGTAAAAGCGTAATCAGCAATCTCGGGTTTAGCGGCCGATACTACTGATAACAAGGTTGATTTACCCGCATTAGGGAAACCTACCAAACCAACATCAGCCAGTAACTTAAGTTCCAGTATATTCCAATGTTCTTGTCCTTCTTCGCCCGGCTGTGCAAAACGT
>NZ_JBDTJZ010000146.1:0-13997 GCF_039935595.1 Mucilaginibacter sp.
AATTGTAAAAGGTTATAAGCTCAATGACAATTATGTAATTGTGGATGAACAGGATTTTGAAGAAGCCGCACCCGAAAAAAGCAAAGTGATAGAGATACAAAGCTTTGTTGATATTGACGAAGTTAACCCCATGTATTACGAAACGTCCTATTATACCGAGCCGGACACTAAGAATAATAAAGCCTATGCACTTTTATTACAGGCATTGGTTAAATCAAAAAAAGCAGGCCTGGCACGCTTTGTACTACGTAGCACCGAAAGCCTGTGCATGGTACACCCGGTTGATAAGGTATTGGTGATTACACGCATACGTTTTGCCCAGCAAATAAGAAGCACAGAAGATTTGAACATAGCCGATGTAACTGTTAATAAAAAGGAACTGGATGTGGGCATGGCATTGATTGACCAGTATGCCGAACACTTTGATATATCAAAGTTTAGAGATGAGTACAATGAACAGTTGTTAAACATTATTAAGGCCAAAGCAAAAGGTAAACAGGCAACGGTTAAAAAACTAAAACCCCGAAAAACGACAGGTGATGATTTATACGAGCAGCTAATGGAAAGCTTGAAAACAAAAAAAGGTGCTTAATTTGCTGTATTAGGATATTTTATTTCGATATAATTAATAATTGGTATGATAAATGTATTTGCTAAAACAAATAAAAAAAACAAATACTACCATGGCAACTACCAAAGTTAAACAACCAGAACAAACAGCTGACGTACACGAATCAGCACTAAATGAATTATTTATTGATGAATTAAAGGACATTTACTGGGCGGAAAAACACCTGGCGAAAGCTTTGCCGAAAATGGCCAAAGCAGCGACATCCGAAGAATTGCGTACGGCGATACAGGACCACCTGGCCGAAACGGAGAACCATATTATCCGTTTAGAGAACGCTTTCGACTCTATAGGCGAAAATGCAGTAGCAGTAAAATGCGAAGCAATGGCAGGGTTATTAAAAGAGGGAGATGAAATTGTTGCCGAAACTGAAAAAGGAAGCCTTACCCGCGATGCCGGAATTATATCTGCCGCACAGAAAATTGAGCATTATGAAATTGCATCGTACGGTACCTTAAAAGTACTGGCCATGACGCTGGGTTACAATGAAGCCGCAGATTTATTGGATGCAACCTTACAGGAAGAAAAAAATTGCGACAGCAAATTAACCTGCATTGCTGAGGCAGGTATTAATCAGTCTGCAAAAGGCGAGAAAGAATAATAAGGTTAAAATTGCTAGAGACCGGCCATAAATGCCGGTTTTTTGTTACAAAAGAAAAGGGGATGGTAATATTACCGTCCCCTTTTCTTTAATTTAAATGCTTTTTAAAGCGCCGTTGGCCTTCTTATTATGCCTAATATAAAGGCAATAATAGCAATTACAAGCAATATATGGATTATACCGCCTGCCGAATAAAGAAAAAATCCTAATGCCCATCCTATAACCAGGATAACTGCAATAATATACAATAGTGAATTCATGGTAGTGTTATTTAGTTAATGTTTTCATAGATATTATAATAATATCCATTTGAATAAAATTGTTTTAATATCTATGAAAAACTAACCGTATTATAACGTTAACCACTTATTTCGTACGGTAATTTGCTGGTCAGACAGGTTATCCAGCGGCTCAACTTTATATTTAACCCGGGTGTTTCTAAGCAGGGTTACATTTAATGTAATAGGTAAACCATCGCGGTTAACTACTATGGTTAACCTATCGCCGGGCTTTTTGCCATTTAATATGCCATTGGTAGTGGTTAAAGGGGTACCGTTAATAGAAACCAATTCATCATTAACATTAATGCCATCTATCCATGCGGCGCTGCCGCGTGCAACTGCTGCCACTATAACTTTGCCACCGCTCACAGCGGTACTAATGCCTAGTGCCGGGTCATTACTGCCGGCATATTCGTCAGCCAATTTATAGCCGGCATATTGCAGATATTTATTATAGTCAATAGGTGTTAAGCCGTAAACGTAGTTTTTATAAAACTCGTCAAAATTTTTACCGGCAATTTTTTCAATACCCTGCTTAAACTCGGCGTCGGTGTATCCGCGTTTCTTTATTTTATAATACTCGGTATACATGTATTTCATTACATCATCTAATGATTTTGCACCTTTAGTGGTGTTAATAATTTCAAGATCGAGCAATAAAGCAATAATATTGCCTTTAGTATAGTAGGAGATAGTTGAGTTGGCCGAGTTTTCATTGGGCCGGTAAGCTTTTATCCAGGCATCGTAACTTGATTCGGCCAGTGTTTGTACTTTTGTGCCGGGGGTGTTCTCGTTCGATGTGATGTTATCTGCCATAAGCGCTAAATAATTTTCGGGCGGGTACAAATGGGTGCGTCTAACAATAATATCCTGATAATAGGCGGTAAAGCCTTCGGCTATCCAAAGGTTAGTG
The DNA here is from genome assembly GCF_039935595.1 of Mucilaginibacter sp. Taxonomy (GTDB): domain Bacteria; phylum Bacteroidota; class Bacteroidia; order Sphingobacteriales; family Sphingobacteriaceae; genus Mucilaginibacter. The sequence goes on from NZ_JBDTJZ010000146.1 coordinate 2,424, forward strand.
GTGTAGTTCTCATTATCATAATCAAAGGGCCCCAGGGCAATTGGCCGTAAACGTTTTACGTTCCATAAATGAAAATGCTCGTGTGCAACCAAACCTAAAAAACTGGCATAACCTTTCTCGTCAGCGTACTGAACGCGCGTGGCACCCAGTACACATGAGCTTAAATGCTCCAGCCCACCACCATTTTTCAAGTAATTATGTACAATAAAAGTATAGTGCTTGTTAGGGTTTTCGCCGTAAATAGCTGTTTCCTGCTGCACTATGCGGGGCATATCTTTTTTAAGGCGTTCTTTATCATAATTGCCACCGCCGCACATAGCTACCTCATATTTTACACCACCGGTTTCAAACCCAAAAACATCCTGCGTGCCAACTTCAATAGGCGAGTCGAACAAAATATCATAATTGGGCGAGTGTAGTGTAAAGGCATCATTATTTACCCGCTCTAAACTGGTCGAAACTGTCGTCCAGTTTTTATAAGGTAAAATATGTATGGTTGATGGTTGTCCAAGCATCCCATCGGGATATATAAAAATATCAGGCGACGATAAAAACGCGTGGGCCGCATCAATAAAACTGGTACGTACAGATATCTCAAAAGCGTAAACGCGGTATCTTACAGTTATAGCGGGTATACCTGTAGTATTTACGTGCCATATATTTTTCCGTATTTTTTGAATGGCTAATTCTTTTTGCCCAGCAGCCGCGCTTATGGATTCGATATTTCTTGAAAACTCCCTAACCAGGTACGATCCCGGTGTCCATACCGGCATTTTTAACTTAAGTTCTTGTTGGTTCAGGCCGCTAATGCGCATTTCAACATCAACATAATGCGCCTGTGCTTCCGGAAACGTTAAAGTATACATAATTTGTGGCGCACCTGCCGCATTGCCAGTTGTTGTAACCATAAAATTTAACAATAATAAAAAGAAGAGAATAGCATGAATTTTTTTCATGAATGCAATTTATAAATTTTATGCTTCTTTTAATTCTGCCCAATAAATATGGTTATTGTAAAATAGTTGATACAGGTAACAGATAATTTTTAATATCTGATTAGATTTATAGCCGAGTATAGATATGAATTTGATTTCACTCCTCTCCCAAAAAAATACTTCATATTTGGGAGAGCCTGTTTTGCTATGGTTTCAAAAAATAAATAAAACAGGAAAATACATCACAAACATTTAAAGCAGAAACTTAATTTCGTTTTTTTAATAAAATGATCATCATTGTATGAAAACCAGGTATATAATATACATTATACTAGCACTAGTAGTTAGTTTTTTAATTTATAACAAATTTTTTAGCGCTCGTGCTAAAAAATTAGCAGCAGTTAATGCTACTAAGGGCGGCGGACCTGGTGGCAGCGGAAAGGGCGGAAAAGGTGGACCGGGTAGTGGCGGCGGCCGAAGAAATGGCCCGATACCCGTTAAGGTGATGGTAGTAAAAGATACCGTACTCAATAATAATATTGACGTAACCGGAACTATTGATGCTAATGAAAAAGTAAGCCTTGTAAGCGAAACAGCCGGAAAAATAACAGGTATTTATTTTAATGAAGGTAGTTATGTAAAGAAGGGGCAGTTACTGGTTAAAGTATATAACCAGGATATGCAGGCATCATTAGCACAAAATAATTATAACATAGCCCTGGCAAAACAAAACGAATATCGTAACGGTGTTTTGCTGAAAAAAGAAGCTATAAGCCAACAAGAATATGATATATCACTTACATCACTTAACACGTTAAAAGCGCAAGCCGACGTTATAAAGGCACAAATTGCTAAAACCGAGATACGTGCGCCATTTTCGGGAACTATAGGATTGCGCAGCGTTAGCCCGGGTGGATACCTGTCGCCTAATACGTCAATAGCTACCCTGGTAAATATGGATCCGGCGAAGGTTACTTTTTCTGTACCCGAAAAATATCAATCTTACATAAAACCAGGTAGTAAAATAAGTTTTACCGTAACAAGTTCACTCGACAATTTTAAGGCAACCGTTTATGCTATAGAGCCATCTATTGATGTTAACTCACGTACAATTACAGTACGTGCAAAGGCCGCTAACCCAAAGGGATTGCTTAAAGCGGGAAGTTTTGCCAAAATCAATCTTGCGCTTGATCAAATACCTAATGCTATTATGCTGCCTACAGAAGCAATTACGCCAGACATTAAAGGTGATATGGTTTTTATTTATAAGAATGGTGTGGCTGTGCCCCGGCCGGTTACTACTGATTTGCGTACTGATACTAAAATTCAAATTACCAGTGGCTTAAAACCCGGCGATAGTGTAGTGGTATCTGCCATTATGCAAATGCGCCCTAAGGCTAAATTGAAATTAATTAAAGGAGATAAGGGCCCTAAAGGAGCTAAAGGTCCTAAAGGAGAAAAAAAGCAATAGCATGAGTTTATCCTCAGTTAGTATAAAAAGGCCGGTACTGGCAACAGTTATGTCGGTTGTTATAGTCGTATTCGGTATAATTGGCTATAATTTTTTAGGTATACGCGATTTCCCTTCGGTTGATCCGCCTATAATAAATGTGCGCACAACTTACACGGGTGCAAACTCAGATGTAATTGAATCGCAAATTACCGAACCGCTTGAAAAAGCTATTAACGGTGTACCGGGTATACGTAACATATCGTCAACAAGCTCAGTAGGCAGCAGTAATATTACCGTTGAGTTTGATCTGGATGCTGATTTGGAGACGGCCGCTAATGACGTACGCGACAAGGTTAGCCAGGCACAGCGCCAGTTGCCACAGGATATAACTGCCCCGCCTGTTGTTACCAAGGCCGATGCCAATGCTGATAATATTATCACATTATCGGTAAAGAGCAATAAGCGTAACATTACACAGGTAAATGATTATGCCGAAAATGTTTTAATGGAGGGGTTGCAAACCATACCCGGCGTTAGCTCTATTAACCTGCAGGGAACGCGCCAATACGCTATGCGTTTATGGATAGATCCCGCTAAATTAACAGCACTTGGTTTGGCTGCGAATGATATATCCACAGCGCTTAACCGCGAGAACGTAGAGTTACCCGCAGGAAAAATAGAAGGCAATACAACAGAGTTAAGCATACGCGCGGTGGGCAAAATGACTACCGAAAAGGAGTTTAATGATTTAATAATACGCGCTGATAGTAACCGTGTTATACGGCTAAGCGATGTTGGTTATGCCGTAATGGGATCTGCAAATGATGAGACCGCTTTTAAAGAGTCTGGTTCACTGCAGGTATCATTAGCCATTGTACCACAGCCGGGTGCTAATTATGTAGATATTGCCAAAGAATTTTATAAAAGACTCGATCAGTTAAAAAAGGACCTTCCCAGTGATATTGAACTAAAAGTATTGGTTGATAAGACCAAGTTTATTAAGCAATCAATTGAAGAGGTTGAGGAAACACTCGCTATATCATTTATACTGGTTGTAATTATTATTTACCTGTTTTTTAGGGATTGGCTCATAGCGTTCAGACCACTTATTGACATACCCGTATCATTGATTGGTACATTTTTTATTATGTATGTGTGTGGGTTTTCCATTAATATATTAACCTTGTTGGGTATTGTTTTGGCAACCGGACTGGTGGTTGATGACGGTATAGTGGTAACAGAGAATATCTACAAAAAAATAGAGGAAGGAATGGATGTGCGTAAAGCGGCTTTTCTGGGATCTGCCGAGATATTTTTCGCGGTAATTTCAACATCTGTTACCCTTGCGGCGGTGTTTCTGCCGGTGATGTTCCTTCAGGGATTTACGGGCCGCTTGTTTCGCGAATTCGCGGTGGTAGTTGCAGGTTCGGTATTGATATCGGCTTTTGTATCACTTTCATTAACACCTATGCTAAGTGTTAAATTGATACGCAAGGATCATAAAAAATCTAAATTTTATGAGCGCACAGAGCCATTTTTTGTAAAAATGACCAATGCCTATGCAGAAACGCTTACTAATTTTATGAAGCGCAAATGGATAGCTATAGTTGTTTTAGTGGCTTCACTTGGTATTATATGGGGGCTAAACGGTGTTATACCATCAGAACTTTCGCCTCTGGATGATCGTAGTTTTCTTCGTTATTCTGTAACAGGGCCCGAAGGCGCATCTTACGAATTTATGGCCAATTATATGGATAAGGTGTCAAACATGGTAGCTGATTCGGTGCCGGAAGCTAATATGAATGTGGAAATTGTTGGCTTTGGTGGCGGTGGGGCAGGCGCTGTAAATAGTGGCTTGGGGTTGGTTGGGCTTGTTGATCCTGATCAACGCAAACGCACGCAACAGGAAATTGCCGATGCATTAACAAGAAACTTACAAAAATTCCCGGATGCCAGAGCTATAGTTACCCAGGAGCAAACTATAAGTACAGGAAGTGGAGGCGGCGGACGCAGTGCGCAGCCGGTACAATACGTTATACAGAATCAAAATTTTGATAAGATACGCGAGGTATTGCCAAAGTTTATGGATGAGGTTATGAAGAGCCCGGTATTTATAACACCTGATGTTAATTTAAAATTTACCAAACCCGAATTAAGGGTTACAACGGACAGGGAGCGTGCCCGCGATCTGGGGGTTTCAGTTTCTGATATTGCAGATGCATTGCAGCTGTATTACAGTAATGGCCGTTTAAGCTATTTTTTATTAAACGGAAAGCAGTACCAGGTAATAGCGCAGGCTGATAGGGCCAATCGCGATCAGCCGCTGGATCTTAAAACACTGTATGTTCGTAATACACGCGGGCAGCTTATACAGTTAGATAACGTGGTAAAGGTTGATGAGGATGCTACACCACCTTCTATACTACACTTTAATCGTTTTAAGGCGGCAACCATACAAGCCGGTCTTGCTCCGGGTTATACCATAGGCGATGGTATAAAAGAAATGGACCGTATAGCTAAAGCGACGTTAGACGAAACGTTTAGTACCGAGCTTAGTGGGCCGTCGCGGGATTTTGCCGAAAGCGGATCAAACATTATGTACGCTTTTATATTTGCCCTGTTATTGATATACCTGGTACTGGCCGCACAATTTGAAAGCTTTAAAGACCCTGTTATTGTAATGCTTACTGTGCCATTAGCTGTAGCCGGTGCTTATTTGTCGCTATGGCTTTTTGACCAAACACTTAATATATTCGGGCAGATAGGTATAATTACCCTGGTTGGTTTGGTAACCAAGAACGGGATTTTAATTGTAGAATTTGCCAACCAGCGTATGGAGCATGGCTTGAAAAAATACGACGCCGTAGTTGAAGCTGCCACAGCCCGTTTGCGGCCAATTTTAATGACCAGCTTGGCCGTTGTGCTGGGCTCGGTACCCATAGCGCTTGCGTTGGGCGCCGGTGCAAAAAGCCGTGTGTCATTAGGTATTGTAATTATTGGCGGGATGCTATTCTCGTTAGTTTTAACATTATATGTTATACCTACAATGTATATGCTGATAGCTTCTAAAACACGCCACGATCCTGATGAGGAAGAAGAACCAACCCATAAAAAAAGCAAAAAGAGAGCCCCAAAACTAATTGATCAAGAATAAGTAACTGATAGATGAAATTAAAAATAATAGCTTGCTTCATTTTTTGTTGTATGGTTTTTACAACCACTGTAATGGCGCAAACAGCGCCGTTGCTTACTTTGAAAGAGGCCGTTGAAATAGCTTTACAAAATAATTATAACATCAAGCTATCGCAAAACTATACTACCATAGTAAAAAATAATGTAACATTAGGTAACGCCGGTTTTTTGCCATCTGTTAATGGTAATTTGTCATCAAATAATAGCGTACAAACCACCGAGGTGTTACGGGCTGATGGTGCCAGAACAGCATTTACTAACGCCCGAAATAGCAATTTAAGTTATGGTGTAAGCTTAAACTGGACCATATTTAATGGTTTTGCCATGTTTGCCAATTTAAACCAATTGAAAGAGTTGAATAAACTTGGCGATATCAATGCACGCGATACCGTTTTAAGAACTGTAAGCAATGTAATGGCTACTTATTATAATTTAATCAATCAAAATCAAATATTAATATCATTACAGGGTGCTATGCGTATTTCGCGTACACAGCTGCGTTATGCCAATGATAAGTTTTCGGTTGGTACTGTTTCAAAGTTAGATGTGCTTAATGCCGAGGTTAATTTAAATACAGATACGGCTAACTATGTATCCCAGTTACAACAATTTAAAAATACCAAAATACAGTTGAATCAACTATTGGTGAGAGATCTGCAAACCGATTTTTCTGTAGCTGATACTATTATTGTGGATGATAAGATAGTTTTTTCAGATATACTTAATAGTGCTAACACGCAAAACCCAGCTATTTTATCGGCACAAATAAATAAGCGCCTTGCCGAAATTAATTTAAAGCAGGTACGGTCAACCCGGTACCCGCAGGTAGGGGTAAGTACGGGTTATAATTTTAGTAATAGCCACTCGCCAAGCGGTTTTGCCCAGTATCAAAATGCACATGGGCTAAACTATGGTTTAACCGCCACCATTAATATATTTGATGGTTTTAACCAAAATCGGCTGGAAAAGAACGCCAAAATACAGATCGATAATTCGGAAATAAATTATAATAAAACCAAACAAACGGTAGTGGCGCAAATAAATACTTTGTATAATAACTATACGTCGGGTCTTGATCTTACCAGGCTGGGCGAAAGTAATGTAGGGGTAGCACGCCATAATTTAGATATATCATTAGAAAAATACCGGCTGGGTAACATTACCCCTTTAGAGGTACGGCAGGCCGAAGAAAATTTTTTGGATGCTCAGGTTAAATTTTTTGCTGCACAGTATCAATCTAAGATAGCGGAAATAACCTTAAAGCAAATAAGTAATAATATTAATATTCAATAATAATATTATTAAACTAAAAAGCTATTTTTGGAGTGAATGACTGGATCTTATAACACATGCCTCCTGATTGATGATAATTATATTGATAATATCGTCACGCGTAAGCTTTTGGAGAACAGCGGCTTTGCCAAAAATATAGTTATAAGCGAATCGCCTGATGACGCAGTGGAATGGCTGCGCGATGGTACGGTAATACCCGATGTTATTTTTCTGGATATCAGGATGCCCACAATGGATGGTTTTGAGTTTTTGGAACTTTACGACAAACTGACTATAGATAAGGAAAATATTAAAGTGTATTTATTATCCTCATCGCTTGACCCTGCCGACATTAAAAAGTCATCAAATAATAAATATATAACTCAATTTCTACATAAGCCCCTTACACAAAAAATACTCGAGGGAATTTCTCTATGATATTAGTTGCAGACAGCGGCTCATCAAAAACAGATTGGTTACTTTCACAACCCGGGCAGACCCCGCACGAGTTTAGGACACCTGGTCTTAACCCTTATTTTTTAACAGAAAAAGAAATCGTAAAAGTACTGCAGGATAAGGCATCAGATTTGGTAGCTTACAATACTGATGTTACCGAAATATATTTTTTTGGCGCGGGCTGTTCAAGCCCGGACAGGCACGAGATAGTATCAAACGCGTTGAGTACGCTTTTTCAAAAAGCCACCTATATAAGTGTAGATAGCGACTTGTTAGGGTCGGCTTACGCCACTTGTGGGCATGAAAAAGGATTGTGCTGTGTATTGGGCACCGGATCAAATATCTCATTTTTTGATGGCGAAGAAATACACGCCGGTAAACATGGATTAGGTTTTATTTTGGGCGATGAGGGATCGGGTACGTGGTTTGGCAAATTACTGATAACTGATTTTTTGTATGGTAACATGCCTGATGATATATATACGCAGTTTGATAAAACATACGGCCTTACCAAAGAGATAGTGGTAAACAATGTTTACCAAAAACCACGCGCCAACTCGTACCTGGCTTCGTTTGCGCGCTTTATGAATGTAATAAGGCGAACAGATTACGGGCAAAATTTATTAAAACAAGGGCTAACCGAGTTTATTGAAACCAACATTAAATCATATCCGCAATATCATAAATACAAGTGCAATTTTGTAGGCTCCATAGCCTACGTTTTTGCGGACGAACTAAAAGCACTTTGCGCCGAAAGTCATATTAAAGTGGGGAAGATCATCAGACAGCCAATACATGACTTACTGGATTATATTTTGACGAGGGAGGAGCCCCCTCTAAATCTCCCCCGGTAGGGGAGATTTTTTTGAAGCCTCCCTACCGGGCTACCGTGTACCCATATCTTTTTAATTAAAATAAATGCGATTATATGTCCCGTTAGGGACTACCTATTTGTAGAAAATAGTTTGAGTTTTAGCTTGTGCCACGTAGTGGCTACCCTTTTTTGAACGCTATTGCCCGCCCGGCAATTTAGGGTAGAGCCGATGGCTCAATTTTTTCTCTGTTTTTTTGACTACAAATAGGTAGTCCCTAACGGGACATAAATAGTCAAAAGATATGGGTACACAGTAGCCTACCGGGAAGGGTTTGGCCTTCTCACCCTTACCAAAATAAACATCATCCCTATCAGCGCCAGGAAACTGGCTGTTTTTGGTAAGTAATCACCATACTTAACATAAAAAGTTAAATCGGAGTTTAGGTTAATATCCTGCTTAATAGCCGTCCTTACCCACCATTTGGTTTGCTGTACAATATCGCCGCGCTGGTTTATAAATGCCGAGATGCCTGTGTTAGCCGATCGGCATACCCAACGCCGGGTCTCAATGGCCCGTAGTTTGGCATAATCCAAATGCTGGTCCTTACCTGAAGTGTTTTCCCACCAGCCATCATTGGTAATAATAGCAATAAACTGCGCCCCGCTGCGTACGGATCTGGCAACCCATTCGCCCCATATAGACTCATAACAAATCACCGGTGCGGCACCGATGCCGCTTTGGGCATATAAAACACCCGGTTCTTTCTGCCCGGCATACGAGCCTGTTGCGCCACCTAAATATTGAAACGCGGGTTTCAAAAATGAAAGGCTATTACCAAAAGGCAAAGCCTCCACACCCGGTACCAGTTTTGATTTATGGTAAAAGTGTACTTCGGCTGAGTTTTCAATAGTAAGCGCCGTGTTGTAGCTGTCGTAAAACTCATCAGTACCCTGTATGGCGGTAGCCGTGTTGGTTTTGCGGGTAGTAAAATATTTTTGAGTTTCGGCACCTGTGATGATAGTGCCGTTTTTGTATTTGTTTAAAAAGTGCTGCGCCTGCAAAAAATAGTTGTTGGTACGTATCTGGTCTTCGTTAATGGTTTCGGCTATGGCAGTTTCCGGCCAGATAAAAAATTCTGTATTTACCTGCCCAAGTGAGTCGGACAGATGAGTTAAAGTTTGTATCTGCTGGTAAACAGGTATGTCGCCATACTTGCTGTAAGGATCAATATTAGGCTGTACTACTACAATGTTTGATGGGTCGCGTTGCTCGGTATAATTGTAATATTTATACAACGATAAACTAAGCGGCAGTATAAAAGCTGCGGTAACAGCAATAATTAGCTGCTGTCGTCTTTGTTTTGTTTGCGCTTCGCTAAAGCCGGTATAAATTAAAAACAGCAGGATATTTATAGTCCATATCCAAATGGTGCCGCCATACACGCCGGTATATTCATACCACTGTACCCATTGATGTGTTACCGCGAAGCCATTACCCAGGGTCATCCAGGGGAAGCTTAAGTCCCAGGTTTGATGCAGGTATTCGTAGGCCATCCAAAAACATACTAAGCCAATTAATCCCTTATTTCTGTTAGTTATCAGCCTGAACCTGTAATACAACCAACACGCTGTAGCCATTAACAACGGACCTAAAGAATAAGGGATGAATGAAACTGGTATCGCTACAAAGGTGCCGGCGGTTTTTATAGAATTATAAACCCAATAAATAGAAAGGGTATTCCATACAAAAAAGCCTAAAAAGGTGGTGCCGAAAATTAGTTTGCCTTTTGTTTTTGAAGTAGATTGGATGATGTTTTCTATCGCCACCAGCATAGGCACCAGCCCGACAAATAAAAATACGGTAGTATAATGCATAGGCGGCCAGGCCAGCCAAAGCAACAGACCCGATAACAGGGATAGTAGGATGTTTTTTTTCATAATCATAGAAGGCCCGTCATTGCGAGGAGTGAAACGACGTGGCAATCTCTACACGATAGTTATCCACCTGTCGTGTAGAGATTGCTACGCTACGCTCGCAATGACGCATAGTTAATGTTTAATTTTTCCCTGCCACACAAATCACAAACTCGCCCTTTACCGGGTGGGTCTCAAAATATAGTTTTACCTCGGTTACTGTACCGCGAACGGTTTCTTCAAACATTTTGGTCAGCTCGCGCGATACGGATATCTGTCGGTCTGCACCAAAATAGGTTGTAAATTCATCCAGTGTTTTTAATAAACGGTGCGGCGACTCGTACAGTATAATGGTACGCTCTTCATCAGCCAAAAACTTATAACGGGTTTGGCGCCCTTTTTTTAAGGGTAAAAATCCCTCAAAACAAAACTTATCCGTAGGGAAGCCAGAGTTAACCAGCGCCGGCACAAAGGCCGTAGCGCCGGGAAGGCACTCTACCGCAATGTTAAACTTTAAAGCCTCGCGCACCAAATAAAAACCCGGATCAGATATGGCCGGTGTACCCGCGTCGGATATCAACGCGATATTTTTCCCTTCCAGTAAAAACTTTACAATTTCGTTAGATGACTGGTGCTCATTATGCTGATGGTGCGAAAATACTTTTTGATGAATATCAAAATGCTTTAACATAGGTGCCGAGGTACGGGTATCTTCGGCCAGTATCAAATCGGCTTCTTTTAAAACACGTATGGCCCTAAAGGTCATATCCTCCAGGTTTCCTATCGGAGTGGGTACAAGGTATAGTTTACCTGTTTGGTTCATGGTTCATGGTTGATAGTTCATAGCAGTTATTGGTCGCGGACAAAAATCCATGAACCATGAACTATAAACTATGAACTAATTATATCTTTGCCTAAAAATAAAACAATGCTGCAAGTTAGTTATATCCGCGATAACAGGGAACAGGTTTTAGAACGTTTGGCTGTAAAAAATTTTAAACAGCCCGAATTAGTTGATGAAATTATTCAACTGGACGAAAAACGCCGTCAAACTCAAAACCTTTTGGATAATATTTCGGCAGAGGCCAACGCCGCCGCCAAACAAATTGGCGAGCTGATGCGTAACGGGAAAAAGGACGAAGCGGAGGGTGTAAAAGCAAAAACAGCGTCTTTTAAAGAAGAAATAAAACAACAAGGCGATCAGTTAGCTGTTATTGAAGAAGAACTATACCAAAAACTGGTATTGCTGCCCAACCTGCCGCATTCATCAGTACCTAAAGGCTTAACGCCCGAAGATAATGAAGTGGTTTTAGAGCATGGTAACAAACCCGAATTGCCGGCCAATGCCCTGCCACACTGGGAATTGGCCGCAAAATATAATATTATAGATTTTGAATTGGGTGTAAAAATTACCGGCGCGGGTTTCCCGGTTTATAAAGGCAAAGGCGCAAAATTACAACGCGCGCTCATCAGTTTCTTTTTAGATGAGGCCGAAAAAGCCGGGTATAATGAGGTAATGCTGCCGCTAATGGTTAATG
>NZ_JBDTJZ010000147.1:0-7169 GCF_039935595.1 Mucilaginibacter sp.
AAGCTTATATATTCAATATCCCTTAATTCTTCCTTATTTTTAAACTCGGCTTTATGCTCATCATAATAATTGCTATAATCTGCATCCGTTAATGTAACCTTATTATCAGGTACAGAAGCGTACTCAAGCCCGGTATATTTAAAACTAACCAGTTTGTTTTTAGCTTCATAATCATCTTTTGCATCTAACGAGTTTACATATAAACCGTTAGTTACTAATGACAAGTATTTTTCGCCCAGTTTGGCATCTATCAAATTGGTAACAAACTCGGTCCACCGTATTTTTTGCGGATCATCGGCCTTTAAAGCACTGATGTTTTGTATAGTTGAAAGTAAATTAGCGCGATCAAACTGTCCGGTTTGCGGGTTGGTAAACGCCTGCACAATTTGCGGGCTTGGGTTATTACCGCTGGTCATGGCCTGTGTTTCGTCAGCGCCAACAACAAGTCCTAATTTATCCACTTCCTTTTGGATAATTAAACGGCTTAGCATCTGGTTCCAGGTATTTTCCTGTACGTATGCTGTGATTTGCGGCGTCAAAGTGTTTTGCCCGGTTTGTTGCTTAAATTGTTCGGCACTTTGTTCAGATGCTTTTGTGAAATCGTCATAAGCTATTTTCTCGCCATTAACCTGTCCTAATTCATTGGTGTCGTCCCTAAAAAAAGAACTACCGCTTTTTACCGCCTCGCTCCCAATAAACGCAAAAAGCGCAAGCCCGATAACAATTGCAACTATTTTTCCCATCCGCTCGCGCAGATAACCCATTACAGCCATATAATTTTTATATAATATTTATATTCATTAAAAAAGAGGGCGCAAGATACAATTTTTAGTAAAAAAATGTGAAACAAAATTTATAGTTAAAAACCGCAGTGCATCAGGGTGTTTCGGGAACATTAAATGAACCCGACCCTGTATTAAAAAAAGGATGGGTAAGCCTCTCGTCGCTGACGAAATTTGTACCGTAAACTACATTGCCGCTAATCTCATTTATCGTTACAGGCTTATTGGAGTATATTTTTTTCTTCGCCTGGTCCCATATCAATTCGTCCGATTTAAATGTGCTGCCTTCTGCATTGGTAGCCACCACATTTTTATGGAACTCCATAATACTTGTTTTGGGATATTGTATGCCCGAGTCGGCAACTATATTGCCGGCTTCTCTTGCCAGGCTATCAAAAAAAATAATTTTAACACCTTTTGGTGTTGTTTTATACGGCACGGCATTTTTTGCCGTGTCGTTATAGTCAATTAACACCGGGGTAAGCATGCGTAATTTAACTTTTGCCGAGTCGCTGTATATCACATCAACCGAGTCGGTTTCTTGTACGGGCTTCTCAGATTCCTGTGCTGATATTTCCTTGATCTTATTAATATCGTTTTCGCACGAGGCCACCAACAACATGCCTGTAAGCAGTACCGCCAACAATAAACCTTGTTTTGCACCACTATACATAAGCTAATTAATCAAACTTAATTTTCTGGAACCACCTGTCATTTATCATAAAGCCTAGACGCAGGGTAAAATAATTTTCTTTTACCAGGCCATTACTTAATGTTCCGCGCTGGCCAACCTCGCCTGATACATTAATTTTATAGAATATGTTTTGATAATATGGGCGCAAACGTAAACCTAAGCCAAATGTAACCGCCTGCGATTTGATATTAGTAAGCCCGCCTCCGGTTGGATTATTAACATTTAAATAGGTTTGATCTAATACCAGTCCTAAACGATATTCAATAGTAGACCAGTAGTTGCCAACCGCGTCAATATTAGGTATGTACTGGCCACCAACTCTAAGGGTTTTACTATCAACCAAACCCTGGTTGGTACCGCCAATAGTAAGGTTTGACCATTTGCCAATAGTATAATCGGCACCAATCAAAAACTTATCGTCGTTTTGGTAAGATATACCGAAGTGATTGATCTGCGGAAGCTGTATTTTTGTTTTAGCCGATTGCTGGTTTATCAATGAATCTATAGGTAGATTGGCTACACCATTCTGATCAAAAGTGTATTGGCTTACTATATATGAGCTTTGCGAGTTTAACTGGCTGCTTGCTGATGCTGAATACCCCAGCACCAAATGCCTTTTAAGCGAAAAATCCATGATATATTGTACGCCATAATCATAATTAAGGCCACTGATACTGTTATTATCTTCAATACTTGTGTTTAATGCCGAGGCCAACTGAGGGAACTCAGTTGTTTGGGTATGTTTTAACTGGCCAAATATGTAAGAAACATTAGCGCCAATTGATAAGTGCTTAAAAAGCTTTATGCCATAACCTAAATAAGCCTTTGATAAGCCTCCCTCGCCGCTATATACATAGTTAACCATGTTGGTATCAGCCGGCGAAGCTGTGCCAAACCCCCGGTTTAACGTTTGTTTATAGTTATAGCCCAACTGGCTATAAGGCAAAAGGCCAAAACTTAATGCCGAATGTTTGGTAACCGGAACTGCAAATGTAATATGGCTTAACCCAAAATTACCATTGGATCCGCCGGTTTGCCCGGTTTGGCTTAAACTTAACCTGTTGGCAAATAAACCTACATCAATAGTGGTGATATATATTGAACCGTATGATGCAGGGTTCAGCGGGTTTATACTGCTAAAGCCTCCAATTAAATTGGTTGCGGTAGAAATACCGCCCATTGCGGCATTTTGGGGAAGTACGCCTGCATTAATATCACCCAGCCCATATCGCGAATACGGCGAACTTGTAGTAGATTGTGATCTTGCCCCCAATGCTATAACTGCAAGTAAAAACGTTATAAAAAACTTTGTATATCTGATCATTATGCTTTTTGTATAGCAACATTCAGTCCTTTTAAAACTAAATGGGGCTCCATTTTAATATAGGGGGCAAAGATGCTATTTTTCAATAGAGTATCAAAAAAAATACTGTCGCCCCCTGTTAGTATGATATTTAATTGCTGATGGATTTTTAAATAACTTTCAATAAAGCCTGTTAACTCATGTTTTATACCGTTTTGCACGCCTGATTGTATAGCAGATGTGGTATTGTTGCCATAATAATTTTTAAATCTTTCATCCGGGTTTACCAGCGGCAGGCCCGAAGTATAATAATTTAAAGCATTGTAACGCATATTTAGCCCCGGCGATATACTTCCACCAAAATAATTTGCACCGCCGGTAACCAGATCATAGGTTATACAGGTTCCCGCATCAATTACCAGGTTGTTTGCGACCGGATATAAGTAGTTAGCGCCTATAACCGCGGCCAGCCTGTCGGCCCCTAAAGTTTCGGGGGTTAAATACTTATTATTTATGCCTTTATATGTTGAGCCATTAAAGTAAATTAAATTTGTTTTTTGCTTTAATGGCTCCTCCCATGTTTCTGTTGTATTTTTTACTGTTGACAGGATAGTGCGTTTAACCTGATAAGTATCAAAATAAATATCAAGCGTACTGGTATCAAATTTTTGATGCTGACTTGTATACAACAAATCGTAATTATCAAACACGGCAACTTTTGTGCTGGTATTGCCTATATCAATAACCAGATTGGCCATTAGGCTTTGGTTAATGTTAATATAGATTCAAATATGGCCAGCCCGTCTTCGTTAGCCAACAAAGCGTCGGCAGCACGCTCAGGATGCGGCATAAAGCCAAAAACGTTACGATTGGCATTACATACGCCTGCTATATTCTCAATAGATCCGTTAGGATTGGCCTCGTCGGTAATATTACCTGCTTCATCGCAATACCTGAACAAAACCTGGTCATTATCCTTAATACTTTTTAAAACATCTGCATCTGCAAAATAATTGCCCTCGCCATGTGCAATTGGTATTTTAAGCGCCCTTTGTAAATCAATTTGCGCGGTAACCATTGAGTTGTTGGTTTGAGGCACTATATAAGTATTGCGGCAAATAAACTTGCGGTTCTTATTATGCAGCAATGCCCCTGGCAATAGCCCGGCTTCGGTTAATATTTGGAAACCGTTGCATATACCTAAAACGTTACCCCCCCTTGCGGCAAATTGTATAACCTCTTGCATGATAGGCGAAAAACGCGCTATGGCACCCGAGCGAAGATAATCGCCGAAGGAGAAGCCGCCAGGTAATACTATAAAATCAGCACCCTGTAGGTTATGATCTTTATGCCATAGGCGCACAACCTGCTGGCCCATTATTTTTTCTAATACATGGATGATATCTTCATCGCAATTGGAACCGGGAAATATTACTACACCAAACTTCATGACACAAAACTAATATAACCGCCGAAATTTGAACGAATGTAAAAGTTAAAAAGTGTTAAACTGGAAATAAATAATGCACATAACCAATAAAACGAACAACGATTCGTAAAACCAGCGTATGTTGGCGTATAAAAAGTAGTAAGAAAAAAATACCGCCGCCGGTATGGCACACAATAAAAAGTGGCTTAGTTGAAAATTGGCCTCTACATAAAACGATAGCCCCGCAACCAAAAACAAACAAAATAACAACTGGAACGATTTCCGTATCTGCACATAGCCCCTAAAAAAGTTTTTTCTGATTTTTAAAAACCCCAGCAACAGTATAATTATAACCGGTATTAATATAAGGTAGTTATAATAATTAATGTTTAAACGATCAGGAAACCGGGTAGTTAACGGCAGCCAGATAGCATAAAATTGCGAGAGCCTGTCATTAAGATAATAAAATACGGCCAGGAAGAAAAATACAGTAATATAACCTATTATGCCTGATAACCATTCGCGCCAGTTAAATGGTTTGAATAGGATTAGGGATATCCATATAGCCAAAAAAAAGTAAATAAAAGGCAGGTATAGCAATGACCCAAGGGCAACTATCATACCCAGGTCAAACGCGGTTGATTTAGCATCAGTCCCCTTATAAAGACTTAAAAGCTTATACAGCATCCATATAATAAGAAAATTACATATAAGCGGCGAACTTAGTATTAAGAACGGGGTAAACAAACTGCAAATTACAATATACATCAACGCCGGCAGTGAGGTGGACCGCCCCAATAAATTATAATGGTTAACCAGTATGTTAAGCAGTATGGCTTGTATTAAAACTAAAACGCCCGCAATAAATACATTTACCTGCGGCGAAAATATATAATCATATGAGATGTTGGTAAACAGGCGGGCAAAGGGTTCAACAAAAGCAAATTCAACCTGCGGGGGCGCGTGCCAAATATAACCCATACGCAACACAATCAATAAAATGGCGAGCCATAGCGTGTTGATGGGGTTATACTTTCGGAAGATATTGATCATGCCCGGTTATTTGAAAAGGCAATATTAGCAGAAAATATGCTTACGCTGAAATAAGGCCGCTTTTTGCATAACGTTTTATCATATTATCCACAATCTGCGCGGTCTCATCAGGAAAGTTTACGTTTATTTTTTTGTCGTCGTTAACCCATTGTTCTAAATGCGTAGCAAAGTTTTCATCAATTGCCCCCACAACTTTTACCCCCAACCTTGACGCGGCCAACGCATTGCATTGTTGCTCGTACTGGCCCTTCATGGGTATCATCAGCACTTTTTTTTGAAGATACAACGCTTCTGCAGGCCCCTCAAACCCCCCCCCGGTAAGCAGGCCTTCGCCGGTAGCAAGGCTTTTATTAAATGCCTCATTACTTACCGGAAAAACTTCTACATTATTGATCCTATAAGCCGTTTTTTCGCGTTTTGAAAATATATGCCATGGTATATGCGGATTTTGGCCCAGTGATTTTATTAAGGTCTTATCATCATAAGCCGGCAGGTAAACCGTGTAATGACCCAAATTGGCGGTTTCCAGTTTCCGTATATCACTTCTGATAACCGGGGTATGTATAAAATCGTCATATCGCTCAAAATGGAAACCTATATGATAGGTGGTAGGCGAGTAATATTTAAATAGCCACTCGGCATAGTTCCACTTTCCGGGCCGTGGCGTTTTGGGCGATACAAATGAGCATTGATGACTCAACGACACCGAAGGCACGTTTTGCAGCCTGCAGGCCCAGGCGCTTACCGGTTCAAAATCATTTATAATAAGGTCGTACTGTTTTAAAGGGATGCTGTGCATATCGCGCCATAACCGGCGCAGATCCATAATTTTAAAGGTGGTCCACTTATCAACCCCGCCATTGGTACCAAACACAAAGCTGAACCCGTGAAAGCGGTATTTAAGCGGTTGCGACAGGCTGACCTCGGCTTCGGTACCGCTAACCAGCAGATCGACCTCGCCATATTTTTGCAGTAACGGAACAATCTCGCGGGCGCGGCTAATGTGCCCATTTCCTGTTCCCTGTATGGCATATAGTATTTTCATGGTAGCGCAGGCAAGTTAACAAACATAACGGATAAGGGCATTAAGAATTTGTCAAAGCATTTAGAAAGAATATCGAATTACGAACGCCGAAGTACTTCATCATTCAAAATTCGATATCCGGTGTTGGATATTCCCTACCCTGCTTCCTGTTTAAACCTCTCCAGTAATAAATTCACATCCATCATGGCGTTAAGGTCCTCGGCATCCGTTTTGTCATCCTCGTCTGCATCGGCTTTAAAGTTATCCGGGTTATATTTAAACACCTGCCATACGCCTTTATGGTATTCCAGCGCGCTAAGGCTCTCCACCCAATCGCCCGAGTTGAGGTACAATACCTTGCCGGGATTATCGGTAGCGGTAACTTCTCTTATTTCGGCATGGTGAATGTGTCCGCATATTACATAATGGTATTGTTTGGCCACGGCCAGATCGGCAGCGGTTTGTTCAAATTGGTTTATAAATTTCACCGCATCCTTAAATTTAGCCTTTACTTTTTGCGAAAAACTCATTTTTGGCCTGCCTATTAGCGTTAAAAACCAGTTGGTAGCACTGTTGAGGAGTATCAGCGTATCATAACCTACGGCACCCAGTTTAGCCAGCCATTTGGAGTGCTGCATGGTAACATCAAAAATATCACCATGAAATATCCAGGCCTTTTTACCATCAATATTGAGCAATACTTTGTTCAATAGCTTAAAGCTGCCCAGGTCAAAATCGGCAAACTTGCGCAGCATTTCGTCGTGGTTCCCTGTAAGGTAATAAACCGGTATGCCTTCGGCAATAAATTTGAGTATGCGGCGCAGTACTTTGGTGTGGGCCTCTGGCCAGTACGATTTACTGAACTGCCATATATCAATAATATC
>NZ_JBDTJZ010000148.1:0-16715 GCF_039935595.1 Mucilaginibacter sp.
CAGGTCTGCAAGCTTCGCCGGTAGATCCCGCTATCCGCTGCATAATGATAAACACGGATAAACTGTTTCGGTGCATCGCCATCCAGCGGCACGCTGTCCACATAGTAATCTTTATTCCGGATCTCTCCGATACGTTTTTCATGGAACAGCGCACCCGAGCAGTTCATGGATCTTTCAATACGAAGTCGGGTGGAAAGGTCAGCTGGCATCAAACAAATATAAGAGAATTTCGTCTCATCAAACTGCGGTTTCACCAGTTCCTTGCCCCGGATAACCTTGCCGGCATGTTAGGGGTGTGGCATTGCTGTTATAAAATACTAATAAATTTAGCATTTTATAAATTTATCGTTATATTTGTTCATGCCGGTGTTCAATCAAACTTTGTTGGTGCTGACCGCTTTTGCGGGTTTGGCGGGGGTGTTCGGGTATTTTGGGGATAGGAGGAAGGCGCGGCTGGTCAACTATGACTTATTCATTCGTGTCTCCAATATCTACGTTTTGTTTTTTATATTTGTAGCATTTGTTACAATAAAAAGGATTTATGCCACGTGTTCAGTTATTTGATAAGGAAAAGGCATTGAAGAATGCGATGGAGTTGTTTTGGAAAAAGGGGTTTAATGGTACTTCGACCCGCGACCTGGAGAAGGCTACGGGGCTGGGTACGTCGAGTATCTATAATTCATTTGGCGGTAAAGAGGCTTTATTCTTTGAAACGCTGCAGTATTATATGGATGCTGAACAGTTGAAACTGGGTCAAAATATCAAAGATTCGCCGTCTGCCTTAAAGGCGCTTCGGGCGCTGTTGGAGTGCGTAATGGAGGAGGGTGGCTGCTTTGTGGTGAATTCCATTACGGAGCTGGCTAACGAGAATCCCCGGTTGAATGAGTTCGTCACGGCCGCAAGGGCAGGGACGATCACTATCTTAAAGGAACTGATCCAAAAGGCGCAGGCGCAAGATGAAATTCCCGCGGGGAGCGATCCGGCGCAATTGGCCGTCTACCTGCAAACGGTCATGACTGGGTTGAAGGTGTCCGGTATGGTGGCGAAGGATCCAAAGGAACTTTTAGCGGTCATTGCGCTGACTATGCAAAACCTGACAAAAAAATGATGTTGATTTATTTGTAGCAGTCGTTACAAATAATACATTTGTAGCACACGTTACAAAATAAACAGCATGAAAAAATTTGAAAACAAAAAGGTGGTCATTATTGGCGGCACCAGCTGTATTGGGCTCTCGACAGCGAAGATGCTCCTGGATGGCGGCGCGCGCGTTTTAGTGACCGGGCGGTCGCAGGCCGGCCTGGATCTGGCCCGGAAGGAGATTGGCAAGGACGCGATCGTGGTTGCGAGCGACGCGCGTTCATTGACCGATCTTGACGCCCTTGCTGTTCAGGCGAAGGCCGAGTTCGGTACCTTGGATTTCCTCTTCATCAACGCCGGGTTCAGCCTCTTCGCCCCACTCGAGCAAACGACCGAGGCGACCTTCGACGAGATGTTCAACCTGAATGCTAAGGGGCCGTTTTTCGCGGTGCAGAAACTTTCGCCGCTGATCGCGAGCGGGGGTTCCATCGTCCTGACGACCTCGACCGCAAACATCAAGGGTATACCCATGCTGGCCGCTTATGGCGGGGCCAAGGCGGCGCTGCGCAACTTCGCCCGGATGTTCGCCGCTGAGCTGCTTCCCCGCGGGATACGCGTCAACGCGGTTTCGCCCGGTCCTACCGAAACACCGATCGTCGACAAGTCGATCCCCGACAAGGACATGCAAGCCCAGCTCATCGCGCAAATGATCGCGGACATCCCGATGAAGCGCCTTGGCACGCCCGAGGAACTCGCCAAGGCCGTCCTTTTCCTCGCGTTCGACGCCACGTTTATGACCGGTGTCGAACTTCCCGTGGACGGGGGCTGGTCGCAACTGTAAAAGTCCGAAGCGTGGTTTACCAATGAACAGTAAACCACGCAACGGCAGGATCAGCAGAAGTCAGACCGCGCTAAGCGCAGAGGGTATAGCCAGTAACGAAGCCATGGCGTCGCAGCTAACCTGGCACTCAAAAACCTGGAAAAGGTGATTAGCCATGCAGGTTATGAACCAAGCCAAATACGGGGTAAAGCAGGCCACCACCGTGCTGGCAGTGAGAAGCCTCTACGAGACCACGAAAGTAGAACCCGAAGCCACGGTTGTCAAATAGGTAGTTTCAAGCGTTCCTTTTATTTCTTCTTGTCACAATGGTTCATCTCATCGAACTGCGGCTTCACCAGTTCCTTGCCCCAAATGATCTTGCCGGCTTGTTTGGGGTTGGCCTGGAACCAGGCATTGCGGTCGGCTAAGTAGCGGTCGATGGCGGTCATGCAGTCTTCGGTGGTGGGGTAGTTGCTGTTTTGCATGACCACTTTGGCCAGATCACTAAATACCGATTCGATGATGTTTAGGGATTGTGAGGAGGCAGTTCGGATGGATCAATAAATAATTGATAATCAAAGTTTTGTTGTATATTAGAATATACTAAACCGAAATCATGATTGTTACCAATGTAACCATAAAGCAACTTGTTGAATTTAGGCGCCTTTCTGATCGCGGTCGCAAGACCTTTGCTAATCGTATTCAAACACCCAATACATCAGCATCAAGCGAAGGTGGTGGTGATTATTGGATTTCCTGCCTTAGTGCTATAGGCAACACTTACAGGGGGCTAAATAACCAGTTAATTACAGACAAAATCAGTGAACTGGATAAAAAATATCAAGGGGCAAAACATAGTAACACGAAAAACATGTATAAAAGAAATCTGGAAATTCTTCAGATTTATGAGCGTTTTAATTTCGCCATATGGCAACCTGCTGGCACACTAAAATTTTTGAGTCGTCCTAAAGTTACTTTACATCTCAGAAATGTCCCGCTACAGCTACTTCCACAACACGTGTTTGCCTTCGATAATCAAGGAACCCAAATGGTTGGTGGCACTTGGTTTGTCCATTGGTTAGATGGCTTCAGTATCGGCGATTGGGGTATGTACACGGAAGCAATGTATGAATATTTAAATTTGGTTTACGGATCAGTATATCAAGTAGACCCTAATTTTTGCTTGACCGTTGATGTAGTAGGCCAAAGCGCAGTTAATTATACTCGGTTAAGTAATGGAAGCGTTCCCGCCCTGTTGAGCACTACATTAGATGAACTTAATATGCTGATTTGATAATACATAACTAGTTAGCGGAGTCCATATTATTTCTTCTTATCACAATGGTTCATCTCATCGAACTGCGGTTTGAAGGGTTCCTTGCCCCGGATGATCTTGCCGGCGTAGTTACTGTTTATTGAAAGGACAAGTAAAGGCAGGATATGATGTTTGAAGGAAGGAACCCGGATCGGTCGTTAGTCGTTAATATTGTATGTTTAGTTTTTTTAAATCATCAGTTAGGTGATTATTTTTGTATTATTGAGGTTTAAAAAGTACGTGTTATTATGTTTAAGGTTACCTCCCTGATAAAATGTATATCCATAAAAAGCTTATAATATTTATTGTACCATTCGTTTTTTTTGTTGTTTCAGGTACGCTTGCGCAAAACAGAGTTGCAAAAAGCGATACAGCCGTTACCCGTCAACAATTGATACTGAATACCAATCAGTTACCGGCTAATGCTACGCCGTCAAAAGTCAATGTCGAACCCGCCGATATCCCGGCAACGGAAAGAAAAACCCAGGTAGATAATTATAAATCCTATCGAACTGCATTGTCTTCCAATGTATTTGGTGCAGAGTTCTTCGACACGGCTTCTTTGTCTTTTGAACCTAATTTACGCCCATAACTACATTAAAAAAGTAATATGGTGGAATATAATTTGCAGGGAACAGTAAAATTTTGGTTTGCCAAAAGCATCAATATTATTCCTTATTTGGTTAAAAGATGGTACTACTTGGTTGCTGCTGCAACTTTTAGTGCTTTTATCGGGTATTTGATGTATAAACCATTAAAACCAATGTATAGTGCAAACTTTACATTCGTTTTATCAACCGAACAACGCGGTAATAATGGTTTGGCGGGGCTTGCGGCCCAATTAGGGTTTGATGCAACTACCGGAAGTACCGAAAATATATTTTCGGGCGATAATATCATTGAATTTTTTAAATCAAGAAGTCTGATTGGGGCTGCGTTAATGTCTGAGGTAGATAGTGTTTCTCATCAAACATTGCTAAATTATATCGCTAAAAACTCATACGCAAAACTTTACCAACAATTGGGGCCTTTTGGTAGCAATCCTAAAACATATAGTAAACTTCAGTTACGGTTATACCGCAATATTATTAGCTATGTAAGTCAATCATTTACTGTGTTTAAAAAAGACAAAAAACTAGTTTTTTATATAATCAGTGCAAGATCAACTAACCCCAATATGGCCTATTATATAGCGAAATATATGCTAGACGAAACATCAAATTACTTTATTACAACCAAAACAAAAGTAACCGCTACAAGCGTTGAATTATTAAAAAAGGAAGCCGACAGCTTAGGCAAAGTACTTCAAAATACTTATAGTTCATCTGCCGCTATGCTTGATCGTACCTATAATTTAAACCCATCAGTTACCGTACAGCGTTCTTCATCGCAATTTAATCAGGCTAAAGCCAATGCATTCGCTTCAGCGTACTCAGAAGTTATGCGTAATTTGGAAGTTGCAAAAATGAATTTGCAAAGGGAAACGCCATTATATCGAATTATTGATGAGCCTGAACTCCCGCTAATAGCTCCGGTGGGACAAACTTTGTTATCACATATCATTGGGGCGTCAGTTTTAGGGTTTTTCTTAATGATAGTGATAATTATTGGTGAGTATTTTTATAAAGTATTAAGATAGACAATGAACGCTCAAAATAATTTACCGGTAATTGCAATAATTGGTTTGGGATATGTTGGGCTACCCTTAGCCGTGGAATTTGGAAAAAAATACGAAGTGGTAGGTTTTGATATAAATAGGAAGCGTATTGACGAATTGGCTGCAGGGAATGATCATACCCTTGAAATCGTTACTGATGAATTAAAAAAAGTTATACGCACTGAAAAGGAAACTACCGGCATCTATTTTACCTATGATAAAAGCAGTTTAAGGTCCTGTAATATATTTATAGTTACCGTACCCACGCCTGTTGACAGGTATAATAATCCTGACCTTACGCCCTTAATTAACGCCACCGAAACGGTAGCCAAAGCGCTAAAACCAGGGGCTATGGTAATATATGAATCTACCGTATACCCAGGTTGTACCGAAGATGATTGCGTGCCCGTATTAGAAAAACATTCCGGATTAAAGTTTAATATAGATTTTTATTGCGGCTACTCTCCTGAAAGAATAAACCCCGGTGATAAACAACGTACGCTAACCAATATAAAAAAAGTAACTTCAGGGTCCACCTTCCAGGCAGCACAAACAATTAATGAACTATATAAATCTATAATTCCTGCCGGTACACATCTGGCATCATCCATAAAAGTTGCCGAAGCCGCCAAAATAATTGAAAACGCACAGCGCGACATTAACATAGCGTTTGTCAACGAATTATCTAAAATATTTAGCTTGCTGGATATAGATACCAGCGAAGTTTTGGAAGCTGCTTCAACCAAATGGAATTTTTTACCATTTAAACCCGGTTTGGTTGGGGGGCATTGTATTGGTGTCGACCCATACTACCTGGCTCAAAAAGCGACATCTGCTGGTTATTACCCCGAAATCATACTGTCCGGTCGCCGCATTAATGATAGCATGGGGGCCTATGTTGCAGATACGGTGGTTAAGCTGATGTTAAAGAAACAAATTAATATATGGCATGCCGAAGTGCTTATTATGGGCATAACTTTTAAAGAAAATTGCCCTGACGTACGAAATACTAAAGTTGTTGATATTGTAAAGGAGCTGCAATCATACAAAGCCAATATTACTGTTTACGATCCCTGGGCAAATTGTAACGAGGTACGGTTTGAATATGAAATAAATTGTTTGGATACTTTACCACAATCAAAAACGTATCAGGCTATTATTATAGCTGTTGGGCATCATCAATTTAAAGGTATTGATTATAGGGCTTTGTTAAGTGAACCGGGGGTACTTTACGATGTAAAGGGTATACTTGACCCCGCTAGAATTGATGGCAGGCTTTAATGGGTAACCTCATTAATATTTATTTTTTCCGGAATAGCCGGTGAGCGTTATTTTTCCATATTCGAAAAAAGGCATTAAAAGCCGGTAAATCACCTTGCATGATAGCCATTTATGACGTTAAAAGTTATTGAAGTGCTTCAGGATGATAAAAGGATATCTAGTATAGACCTATTTAGGGGTATAGCTATTTGTTCAGTCGTCATTTTTCATTTTGGTTATTTCAGTTATGGATACCTGGGGGTTGATTTGTTTTTTGTTATTTCTGGCCTCTTAATTGGAGGGTTATTGCTAAAGGAATTTGAGACAAATGACAGAATTAATTTTTTTAAATTTTTTTTATCAAGAGGATTTAAAATATGGCCGTCCTATTATTTTTTTTTAATAGTAGGCAATCTGATATGTCCGCTGCTTTACAGCAATACACATAGCGACCAAATAATTCGATTGTGGGATATCAAGAGATATGTATTTTTTTATCAAAACTATACCGGCCCTCCCTTTCATTATAGTTTTGATATAGTTTGGTCATTATGTGTTGAAGAGCATTTTTATATTTTACTTCCCTTAATGTTCCTTTTTGTTCAATCGGTCTTTAGGAAAACGAATCAAAGAACATGGCTATTAATATTTATAATCATCGTTATCATCATGGGAACGGTGTTTAAGTTTTTATCCCTGTATTTCACGCAGAGTAAGGATACATTTTCCGGTACTCATAATAGGATTGATGCATTGGGTTGGGGAGTGCTTTTGAGTTTCATCTTAAAATATTATAACGCTGTCATAAAAGGACTAAAAAACACTTATGCCTATTCCATAATCGGATGTGTATGCATTGTTATTTTGGTGGTGTTAAATATTACCTCCCAAAATCCAATTTATACTAAAATTCTGTTTCACGCTTTAATCCCAATAGCCTTAGTTATGGTTATATTTGGGGTGTATTATTATGACTTTTCAAAATATAAGCCTATCAGGATAATTGCCTATTACAGCTATAATTGGTATTTGTGGCACTGTATATTTTGTTATTTTATATACGATAGTATAGGAAAAAATTTTTCAGGATTAATTGTTTACTTAGTAATAACATTTATTATCGCCGTGCTTTTTACCACTGTAATTGAAGAAAAGGCATTAGCTGTTCGGCCCGTTGTTTTGCGACGGTTTTTTAATTAAAATAATCTATTCATGTATAAAAATCATTATCACAATCAGGATATTACCGGTTTAAAATTTTTAATTACAGGCGGAGCAGGGTTTATTGGCTCAAACCTGGTTGAGTATTTGTTAAAATATAATGCCGGAAAAGTAAGGGTACTTGATAATTTTTCTACAGGGTTTCACCAAAACATCGATGAGTTTAAAAACAACCCCTCTTTTGAATTAATGGAAGGGGATATACGTGATTATGAAGTTTGTAAAAGAGCGGTTGCCGGGATGGATTATGTCAGTCATCAGGCAGCTTTAGGTTCAGTTCCGCGGTCTATAAACGATCCTATGGCAACCCACGAAGTAAACATTAGCGGTTTTTTGAATATGCTTTGTGCTGTAAAGGATAACGGCCGTATAAAGCGGTTTATTTACGCGGCGTCTTCCTCTGCCTATGGCGACAGTAAGGAGCTACCTAAAGTTGAAGAAAGGATAGGGAAGCCGTTATCCCCATATGCCGTAACAAAATATGTAAATGAATTATATGCTGATGTGTTTTATAAAACGTATGGTATTGAAACCATAGGCTTAAGATACTTTAATGTGTTTGGGCCTAAGCAAAGCGCTGAGGGCGCTTATGCAGCCGTCATCCCTCTTTTTATTAAAGCTAGTAAAGAAAATAAACCAGCCAATATTAATGGAGATGGTGAACAAACAAGGGACTTTACCTTTATAGAGAATGTTATACAAGTTAATATTAAAGCGTTATTTGCAGAACCTTTTAATGCTAACCCGGTATATAATGTCGCGTGCGGCGAAGCCATTTCATTAAATAGCTTATGGGCGATAATTAATCAAATATCCGGAACGAATATAGCGCCAGTATACAAGCCGTCAAGAGTAGGTGATGTCAGAGACAGTTTAGCAGATATATCAAAAGCAATATCAGCACTAAACTACAGGCCGTTAATAAAATTGTATGAAGGTTTGGAAATGACGATAAAACAATAATGAAACTTACCGGTAGAATAATATTTAAATTATTCAGCTATAGGCCAACTTATTCTCAATGCGGGGAAGATGTAATTATTGGCCACCTATTAAGAATGTTTAAAAAGGATAAAATAAGTTATCTGGATATCGGTACCAATCACCCTAAAATATTCAATAACACTTACCTTTTTTATATCAATGGAGGCACCGGTATATGTGTTGAACCCAACCCCGTATTATGTAAAAAAATAGCGTCACAGCGACGGCGGGATACTTGCTTGAACGTAGGCATAAGCACCCTTACCTCAGCGTCGATGGATTTTTATAGGATGGATGTTGATACGCTTAGCACTTTCTCCAAAGGTGATGCTGAAAAATTACAAAATAGTGGTAACTATAAAATTATGGATACCATAAAAGTGCCGGTAATTAATATTAACGAGTTAATGCGTAATCACTTTGAAACAGCTCCGGATCTGGTATCAATAGATGTTGAAGATTGGAATGAGGACATTGTAAAATCAATTGATTTTACAATACGACCATTGATTTTTTGTGTTGAAACGCTGGCGTTTGGAAATACCAGCCTGGGTAAAAAGATTGATTCCATTAAACAGCATTTTGTTGACAACGGTTATATTATTTATGCAGATACTTTTATAAATACGATTTTTATAGACAAAAAAATGAGTAACGATATATGAGAACAGTATTGATAACCGGCTCCGCAGGATTAATTGGTGCTGAATCGGTTATTTTTTTTCATAAAAAGGGTTTTCGTATTGTTGGTATAGATAATAATAGGCAATCATGTTTTTTTGGCCCTAATGTAACCACCGAGGGTATGATATTAAAAAATAAATTTACTTCCAATACTGAAATAATTAGCAAAATATGATTGTTGTGAAATTAATGGGTGGTTTAGGGAACCAAATGTTTCAATATGCTTTCGGAAAATATCTCGCTCATAAACATCAAACTGATTTAAAACTTGATATCTCATTTTTACACAATCGCAAGGTCAAAACAAAAAATCATGTATATCGCAACTATGATCTTGATATTTTTGAACTGACGCCCCAATTTGCTTCTGCAAAGGAGGTTGATAAATTGACTACCTATTTTAGTAACCGATATCTTCACTTTGTAGCTAAGAAGCTAATGGGAAATACTAAAGCTCATGTTTATGAAGTAGATATGAGCTTTATGCCGATGGCATTTAATAGCCCAGATAACGTATATCTTGAAGGCTATTGGCAATCTGAAAAGTATTTTAAACCCGTATTTGAAATTTTAAAAAATGATTTTATGATTAAAGGCGATATGCCTGATGACGTAAAATTTTTAAGTGAGAAAATACTTTCCTCCCAAGCGGTATGTATAAACGTCAGACGTGGCGATTTTTTAGTGAATTCAACACACGGAGTCTGCAGTCCTGAATATTATTATAAAGCAGAGCAGGAAATATTATCTAATTACCCGGATGCAACTTTTTTTGTTTTCTCAGACGATATCGCGTGGTGTATTGAGAATTTAAAATTTTCTGTTTCAACAAATTTTGTACAACACTCCTATGCCGGTAATAAGTTTAAGTGGGATTTTTACTTAATGACACAAAGCAAGCATTTTATAATTGCTAACAGTAGTTTTGGATGGTGGGGAGCATACCTTGCCAAACATGCAGATAAAATGGTTATAGCACCTGGTAAGTGGGTGCAAAATGATAGGCTGTATAATGCTGATATTTATCCTGAAAATTGGATAACCATTATTTAGACCTGCCTGTATTTTTTTAATACCAAACTTAGTATAGTTTGTATTTTACTGTAATTTAACGCTGATACCCCTGTTAATACAATAATAAACTGTATTATAGAAGCAATTTTAAAGGTGATATACCCCATTAGGCATATGGTCAAAAAAAAGAGCGCTAAAACAATAAAAAACAATACCGGCGACAAAAATTTCCAACCAGGCTTAACGGAAAAGTATTTTTCTGCGTAATATATACTCGATAAAGACATGACAATTTTAGTTATTACAGTTGCCAATACGGCCCCCCATATATCTAATACCGGTATTAATATTATGTTACACATAATATTAATTGGTAAAATTAACATACTTTGGTAAACGAAGTATTTGGATTTTTGAATATAAATTACTTGCAAATTGAAAAGGTAGGAAATACTGGCAAAAAAATACCCTATAATCATTACAGAGAGATAAGGCGTTGCTTCTAAATATACCTCCTTTTTAATAAGGAGATCTAAGTTAGATCCTAATAATAACAGGCCTGAACCAAAGCAAACGGTAATGGTGATAAAGATGCCATAAAGTAGTGCTGTTTTTTTGAGATTTTTCTCTAAATAAAAATCAAAAATAAACGGTTGCAAAGCTGCACCTAACGCCAGGTAAATCATTTCAATCAATGAACTTAGGGTTAGTAAAATACTATAAATGCCTAATGATCTTAAGTTAACAAAACGCTCAATTATGAATCTATCGCCATAAGTAGTTATCCATCCTAAAAATGATGCGGGTATTAACGGGATTGAAAACCTTAAGGAAGGTAATATATACTTTTTGAAGTTAAGCCTGAAGCTTAGGTATCTAAAATGAAAACAAAAAACTATTACAACTGATAGTATGGCGGTTATACAACGTGCAGACCATGCGCCATTAACGCCGGTTTTCAATATGTTTATAAAATAGTATTGTAAAAATGTATTAATTATAAAAAGTGCCGCCGAAATAACAGCATATATGTTGCTTTTTTTTTCATATTTAAGAAAAAACAAGTACCCGGTTGATACATTGGTTATAAGCCCATAAAAAACACATAGAAGTCCCGCCGGATAGAAATTTATCGGCGATTTAAAGATTACTTTAAAAATTGCGTTTCCAAAAATAAAAGATAGCAACAAAATGGGTGCACTAAAATAGAGTGTAAAACTCAATACATTCGCTATATACTTATTAAGCACTTTTGCATCACCTTTATACGATGTATAAAATGCCATAATAGCATGAATTATACTAAGGCCGCTTAGTATGGTAAAAAAACTAGATAAATTATTTAGTATGGAAAAAGTAGCATATTCTTGTATCGTAAAATTGCTGGTGTAAACCGGTAAAAGTATAAGATTTGATAAAGGTTGTAAAACTCCTAATAACGTATATGATATTGTGGCAATAAAAATTTGCTTTTTCATTTATAAGATAAACAGCCCTGAATATTGATACAGCAAGCTAAAGGTATAACAATATATTGAGTTCAATAAAATTGTTAGTAGTAAACATTTTTTATAAATATTAACGTAATATTGTCGCAATAACCTCCGTGAAATGTGTTGGAATTAATAACACATTTGCTTTGTTGCTTTAATGTTGAACTATTGTAGCATTATTTAATCGTACTATTCTTAAAGAACTGGAATTGAATGAACTATCTCAATATTATAAGAAGTATTTTCAAATACCAACCCTTTGAAAAATTTCTATATTGTTTTGTTGAAAATGCTAAGGTGGATGAACTTAAGTATAAATTAGTTCCAATGCCTCATTTGTATAAAAGCAGTGATTTTCGGCTTGTCACTCGAAATGGTGTGAAACTGAAGCTGTGGATAAATGACCTCGTTGATTGGTTCACTTTTTGGGGTTTTTACGACGCGAGCATAAGTTTTCTGTTGCAGCACATAGACGAAGGTTTTACTATCATTGACATAGGCACCAATAAAGGAATCGTTGCCTTAAACATGGGAAAAAAAGCAGGAAAAAAAGGGAGGGTGATTGGCTTTGAACCTAATAAGATTGCATACAATTGTTGTTTGGAGAATATTCAATTAAATAACTTTGGAAATATTGAAATATTGAACAATGCTCTTGGAGATAAAAAAGAACAACTTTTTTTGAGTGAGCCTGATTTAAATAACAGTGGAGGAAATTTCGTAACAACAACTCAAAACAGCAATACAGTTGACGTGTTGGTGCTTGACAGCGTTGTTGAAAGTAAGTCGTTACCCAAAATCGATTTAATAAAAATAGATGTAGAAGGTTTTGAATTAAATGTTTTAAAAGGCGGTTTTAACACTATTGAAAAATATAAGCCGGCGTTGTTTGTTGAATTGGTAAATAGTAACTTATTGCGTAATCAAACATCTGCAAAAGAATTAGTCGAATTATTAATAAAATTAGGATACCGTGTAACGAATAGTATCAGTGGCCATGCAATTAATGGCGATACAGATTTTAGCGAAGCAAGTTATGACATCTATTGTCAACCAATTAAATGAAATGAAAGTATTTTAGATAAGGACTACACTTTTAATCGGATTGCTGTGGTAACCTATAAAAGTCCTGTAATTACTGCCTCAGCCAGAATGGTTTCAGAAGCGTTTTTCTTTATGATAAAAGAGTTCAATTAATATAAATGAAAATACTTTTTGTATTCGAACAAATTGAGACTTCCAGATACTACGCTGCGCTTTTTTATTGGCTGGTTAACATTAAACACGTGGATATTTATGTGTACAATATTAGCAATGACCGTGAATTTAAACATCAAATTGGTCCCATTATCGGATCAGCAAATTACTTTCAGTTACCAGCCGGAATAAAATATATAAATTCAATAACTGAAATACCAAAATGTATTGATCTTATAAAGCCGGATATCATACACGCGAACATGTTTCACTGTGCCTTTTATACAACAATTGCGTTGTGGTATTCTGGATCATCTATTCCGTTAATTTATCATAAACATAGCATTGAAGCTAAAACATTGACAGAAAAATTCATGGAAAGTATAATTGTAAAAAAGGCCCAAAAAATTATTTTTGTTTCAAATGCGGCTTTTAACTATGGCTGTTTAAAATGGCGCAAAAGTGAAGAGAAGTTTGTTGTTATACTTAACGGCATAACTATTAACGATAGTGATAAAAATACAGGTACGGATTTGCCCGATAAATACATTTTATTATTAGGCCGCCTCCGTCCCGAAAAAGGACACTTAATAGCTATTGAAGCTTTTAAAAATGTATTGGAAAAATTTCCAACTGCAAAATTGGTTTTTGCAGGTGAGGGCCCTCAGAGAGCAGTTTTAATAAATAAAATTAAAAGCGAACATTTAGAAGATGCCATTTTGTTGACCGGACATATTGAAAATGTAGCGCAATTAATCAAAAACTCATTATTCATGATTGTACCTTCAGAAAATGAACCATTTGGTTTGGTAGCTATTGAAGGGCTGGCTTTGAAAAAATTGGTAATTGCTTCAAAAACAGGCGGATTGCAAGAAATTATTGAAAATGAAAAATCGGGGGTTTTACTTGATAGTAAACAACCGGCGGACTGGAGTAATGTCATAAACTACTATTTATCAAATCCTCAAAAAGCCAATGCATTGGCAATAGCAGGGTACGAACATTATAGCCATCATTTCACAAACGAAATTATGGCAAAAAAATATTTTAATTTATATCAAGAGGTTTTAAATGAGTGTAGAAAGAGTTGATATTGATGTGGCCGGTTCTCCCTGGCATGAAGAACATCTGTCAAGATATTATTTTATAAAAGACCGGGTAAAAGACAAAGTTATATTGGATATTGCCTGTGGTACAGGTTTTGGAACTGAACTTTTAATAAACAACAACGCTTCATTTGTATATGCAGCTGATGTTGCCGATGAAGCTATTGAAATATGTAATGCCAGGTTAAAAAAAATAAATGCCGGTAATTTTATTTGCCATAAGCAGGACGGCACTCAAATGAGTTATGCAGATCATACGTTTGATATGGTGGTGTCTTTTGAAACTATTGAACATATTAAAGAGTATAACTCGTTTTTAAAAGAAATTAGCCGGGTTTTAAAGCCTGGAGGGCTGCTGGTACTTTCAACACCCAACGCCTTAGTCACTAAACCAATTAATGGCGTTCCGCAAAACCCGTTTCACGTGCATGAATTCGGACCTAACGAACTAAATCAACTTTTATCAAAGTTTTTTAAAATTGAGCTTGCTGCCGGCCAGCATGTGATAAGTAAATATGGCGTGGTACCCTATCTGCCATCATTTAATAGGGACGCATTAACATTTAAACAAAATATAAATTTTTTATATTGGCGTTTTGCTTTACGTTTACCGACCTTTATCAGTAACCTAACGCATAAAATTTTTTTTTCTTACCCGTTTTACCCTGCTGTGGATCAGTACACATTTTTAACCGGGAATATAAATACCGCGCACGTACAATATTATATATGCAAGAAAACAGGTTAAATAATTTGGTATCAGTAATAATACCCTGTTATAATGCCGCTGCTTATTTACCAGATGCCATTTATAGTGTTTTAACGCAAACCTATAAAGCCATTGAAATCATTGTTGTAAATGATGGCAGTAATGATAACTCGGCAGATGTAATTAAAACCTTTGGCGATAAAGTAATTGCTATTAATCAAGCCAACCAGGGGGTTTCAAAAGCCCGAAATACCGGTTATGCGTGTGCAAGCGGAAAATATATTTGTTTTCTGGATGCCGATGACTGGTTCTATCCCAGCAACATCCAGCTCAAGGTAGATTATTTAATAAATAATCCGCAAACGGGTTTAGTGCATAGTATTGTTGATGTAACTGATGCCGAATTAAATTCAACAGGTAAATACTTACGGGGGAAAAAGGGTAAGAACCTGGTCCCTGCTTTACTTAATTTAGAACTTCCTATTCCATGTCCCTCGAATGTTTTAATACGCAGAGAGGTGCTGGAAACTGTTGGATTATTTGATGAAAATTTAAGCACCTCGGCCGATTTTGAACTTTGGGTGCGTGCTTGCGATCAATTCGAAACCGGCATGATAGCAGAGACAGGGATAAAATACCGCATTCATGCCAGCAGTATGTTCACCAATAAAACTTGGTATAAAAATGATGTAAATTACATTTTTGAAAAACACGCCGCGGGATCAATCTACAATTGGAACAAATTCGCCTACAAAAATAATTTTTCATTAACGCTCAACGCTATCAGGCAAAAAAGCATAATTTCAACTATTTATTATTTTTACAATTACTTAATTTTTTTGATTAAATCCTCAATCGGTTGATATGGATATTGTGCCTCAGTTTTTTAACAGAACATTAAATAAAGAATTCCTGAATTTAGACAATACACTGGTGTGCGATCATATCAAGGTCGAGATAATTAATGGTATCCCCAGATTTGTAAATAGCAAAACATACGCATCCCTTTTTGGTGATCAATGGAAACAATACAAAAAAACTCAGCTTGACTCTTACAGTGGTGTACCCATATCTGGCAACAGGCTTAACCGGTTATTAGGAGATTTAGAAAATGATTTGAATGGCAGGTATGTTTTAGAAGCAGGCTGTGGTGCCGGCCGTTTTACCGAAGTGTTATTAAACAAGGGAGCTGTTTTAGTTTCGAGCGACATAAGCACTGCCGTTGAAGTTAATCTGGAAAACTTTCCGTTATCAGACAGGCGTTTAGTGATTCAGGCAGATATTAACGATATGCCTTTTAAAAATGAAACGTTTGACGTGGTCATAGGCATTGGTGTTATACAACATACGCCAAACCCTGAACAAACCATCAGGGATTTATTTGATCTGGTCAAAAAAGGGGGTACCCTGATCATCGATCATTATACTTTTAAATTATCATACTATTTAAGGCTATTCCCGCTATACAGAATAATTCTTAAAAAGCTTCCTTCAGAAGTGACAATTAAAAAGACAAAAAAAATGGTAAAAATATTTTTGCCCTTACACAAAAAAGTTGCGGGTATGAAAGCGCTTAGTGTATTATTAAACCGTGTATCGCCGGTTATTAGTTATTACGACGCTTTTCCGCAACTAAATGATAAAATGCAGGAAGAATGGGCAATGTTAGACACGCATGATGCGCTTACAGATTGGTATAAAAATTTTCGTAGCAAACGACAAATAGTGGCCACTTTAAAAGAAATTGGCGGGCAAAATATATGGTGCCAATACGGGGGCAATGGGGTTGAAGCGCGTTGCACCAAAATTTACTAAGTATATTTACAAAAATGAAAATCTTACACGTGCTTTATTCGGGTTTAGGCGGACATGGAAATGTATTTTTTTCATTAATAGATGCCGACAAGGCCAAAGAGTTTAAATATGAAGCATTGTTTTATGGAATAGAAAATGTAAGGGATGAATACCTTGATAAGTGCCTTGCAAAAAATGTTACTTGGTACTTTTCAAAAAAAAATTATAAAGTTGATCCTATCTATTACATAAATATATTCAGAAGTATTTATCAATCTAACCCCGACGTTATTTTTTTGCATGGCAGTGGTTATATTGTTCAAACCATGATATTTAAGATTTTTTTTGGACGAAAATGTAAAATCGTGGTCAGAGAAACGC
>NZ_JBDTJZ010000149.1:0-26609 GCF_039935595.1 Mucilaginibacter sp.
TATAGCAACTCCATCAACGGCTTGCATAATAATATCAGCATCATTAACATGATGAGTAGGATAATAACGCTCTAAGGTTTGCACTTTAAATTCCACAGGAATTGATAAATGAGTATATGGACGGTTAATAGCCCCTTTTGTTAACGTAAACAATGTTAAGCATGTGCCTATTATTAGAATACACAACCCAATATCTATCAATACCTTAGTAATAACTAGTATCCAATTTCTTTTGATTTCCATTATTAAATGATTTTGATCAATCAAATAAACGGATAATTTTAAATAAAACAACTAATATTTTATGTTTTACATAAAATATTTTAAAATTTACGTTTGGTAAATAGTAAGCCGAATTCTTCCGAAGAATTCTTATCCATTGATTTATGGTGAATTTTATGCGCGCGGCGGATGCCTAATAAATAACGATTATTGGTTTTAAAAGCTTTAAAGCGGTTATGGATAAACCAATCGTGAAAAATAAAATAGATAGTGCCGTACAGGCTAATGCCGGCGCCTATCCAAAAGCGGTAATCTAAAGTTGTATGCCCCAGCCACATCAGGTATAGCGCTATTGTTGCGAAAAGGATGCTGAACGCATCGTTTAATTCCAGTTTGCCATGCCGCTGCTGATGGTGTGTTTTATGGATGAACCAAAGCGGCCCATGAAAGAGGTATTTATGGATAGCCCACGAGAAGGCTTCCATCCCCGCAAGGGTTAATAAAATTATACCCACATTGATCAAAACAACCATATTGCCGAAATTTAGTAATTTGCCTCAACAGTTATGAAACTTAAATTAACCCTGCTGCTCTTATTACCTGCCCTGTTAACACAGGCACAGGATTCATTGTTTGCCCGCCGCGTGGTTGATACACTTACCTCACCCTATTTTTGGGGACGCGGTTATACAAAGGATGGCGTGGGCAAAGCAG
This sequence comes from Mucilaginibacter sp., assembly GCF_039935595.1. GTDB lineage: Bacteria > Bacteroidota > Bacteroidia > Sphingobacteriales > Sphingobacteriaceae > Mucilaginibacter. Next base: position 937 of record NZ_JBDTJZ010000149.1, read on the forward strand.
CAGGATATATTGAGGCGCAATTTAAAAGCTACGGCTTACAGCCCATCAGCGGCAGCAACTACAAGCAGGAATTCAGCTTTAACGTAAACATCTTTCCCGGCACAATGGAGTTGGCGGTTAATGGCCAAACTTTAACACCGGGAACTGATTTTATTGTAGCACCCGAAAGTACCGGCGTAAAAACCTCAGGTACCTTAACGCAAAAAGACAGCACCCATTTTGTAGATGATGAACACCGCATCGTAGTATCGCTGGAAAAAAAATTGACCTGGTCGGTTGACCAGCGAGTGGCCGATTATACGGGTATACAGGTTGATGCCAAAGCAATAAAGGGTGTGCCCAAAACTATTAAGGTAAATATTGAAAACAGGCTGATCACCAATTTTAAAACCGCTAATATCTGCGGTATGGTGCGTGGTACGACAAAGCCCGACTCGTTCATGGTATATACCGCGCATTACGACCATTTGGGTGGCATGGGCAATAAAACCTATTTCCCCGGCGCTAATGATAATGCAAGCGGGGTGAGTCAGTTGTTAAGTCTGGCTAAATATTTCGCGACACACCCGCAGCGGTACAGTATGGTTTTCATCGCATTTTCGGGCGAGGAGCCGGGTCTGCTGGGGTCTAAATATTTTTCAGAACATCCGCTAATGCCATTAAGCAATATCCGCTTTTTAGTGAACCTGGATCTTAACGGCACAGGTGAAGAAGGTGTTATGGTAGTAAATGCTACCATCCACCCCAAAGAATTTAACCTGCTGCAACAACTTAATAACCAGAACCATTATTTTGTAAAAATAGGCTCGCGCGGCAAAGCTGCCAACAGCGATCATTATTGGTTTACCCAACTGGGCGTACCCGCATTTTATATGTATACCATGGGCGGCATAAAGGCCTACCATGATGTATTTGATATCAGCAAAACTTTGCCATTAAATGGGTATAATAGCCTGTTTAAATTATTGGTGGGATTTGCGGAAGGGTTGATTAAATAGGTTTTGAATATCGAACACCGAATTTTGAATATTGAATGTAGAAGTAAGTGCTTCATTATTCGATATTCAAAATTCATTATTCGATATTAACTTCTACAGTCTGCCTACTGCAAACTTATAACTGCTAACTAAATATGTATCGGCCTGTTATCCGTAGCGGCTAAACAAGCTTCGCGCATGGCTTCGGTATAGGTTGGGTGCGCGTGGCTCATGCGCGAAATATCTTCGGCACTGGCACGGTACTCCATAGCTACTACAGCCTCGGCTATCATATCTGCCGCGCGCGGACCAATCATGTGTACGCCCAATATTTCGTCGGTTGCTGCATCGGCTAATACTTTAACAAAGCCATCCATATCGCCGCTGGCTACTGCCCTGCCGCTCGCGCGGAACGGGAACGAACCTGTTTTGTATTTTACGCCTGCGGCTTTCAGCTGCTCCTCGGTTTGGCCAACGGCTGCAACTTCGGGCCAGGTATATACTACGCCCGGTATCAGGTTATAATTAATATGCGGTTTCTGGCCAACAATGGTTTCGGCAACAAAAGTACCCTCATCCTCGGCCTTGTGGGCCAGCATAGCGCCGCGTACAACATCGCCTATGGCATATACGCCTTTAACGCTGGTTTCCATGTGTTCGTCAACGGTAATTTTACGTCCGCGTTCTTCTACAGTAATACCTATTTTATCTAAACCTAAGCTATCAGTATAAGCTACACGACCAACAGCTACCAGGCAGTAATCGCCTTTCAATTCCTGTTTTTCGCCTTTAGGGTTATCAAAAGTTACGGTAACCTCTTTGCCTTTTACAGTAGCGCCGGTAACTTTATGACCCAGGTAAAACTCCATACCTTGTTTTTGCAATACTTTTTGCAGTTCCTTGCCCAGGCTTTTATCCATAGTAGGGATAATGCCGTCCATAAACTCAATTACCGATACCTTGGCACCTAAACGGGCATAAACCGAGCCCAACTCCAAACCAATAACACCGCCGCCTATTAATATTAAATGCTTAGGCACTTCAGGTAAGGTTAAAGCCTCGGTTGAGGTAATAATGCGTTTTTTATCAATTTTTATAAATGGCAGACTTGATGGTTTTGAACCGGTAGCAATAATGATGTTCTTACCGGTTATCTCCTGGGTAGTACCATCAGCCTTGGTTATAACAATGGTGTTTTTATCTTTAAACGACCCCATACCCTGGTAGCCATCTATCTTATTCTTTTTAAATAAAAAGCTAATGCCACCGGTGTTTTTTAACACTACGTCCTCTTTACGCTTTATCATCTGGCCAAAATCAACCTTTAAGTTGCTTAGCTCAATACCATGTGTTTTAAAGGCATGGCCGGCATTATAATAATGTTCGGACGAGTCAAGCAGCGCTTTTGAAGGTATACAACCCACATTTAAACAAGTACCGCCGTAGGTAGCATATTTTTCAATACAGGCGGTTTTTAAACCCAGTTGGGCACAACGTATAGCGGCTACATAGCCGCCAGGGCCCGAACCGATTACGATAACATCATATTGCATAGTAGTGTATTATTTGGTGTGTAAAGTTAAACATTTCATCAGCCTAAAAAAGCTTATAAACGTCACTTTTTTATGGTATTGGTGTCCTATTATTAGGTTTGCGATATGTACGCATTGCCGTATATTTGATTTTAGATGCAGAAAACAAAAATATCTACCCTGTTTTTCGGGATTTTAATTTTTTTGGCGATTGATTGCAGTGCGCAGTTATTAACCCCGAAATATAAATTTACCCGTGCCGATACCCTGCGTGGAATGCTTACCCCTTTGCGTACCTGCTATGATATTAACTATTACCATTTAAATGTTAAGTTTGATATTGCCCATAAATTCATTAGCGGCAGTAACCTGTTTAAATTTACAGCCACCCGCAACTTTAATAAGCTTCAATTTGACCTGTTTGCCAATTTAAAGATTAGCAGGATAGTATATAAAGGCAAACCCCTCCCTTATAAACGCCAGTATAACGCGGTGTTTGTAACCTTCCCACAAAGTATAAAAAAAGGCAGTAAAGATGAGTTTACCGTTTATTACTCGGGCAACCCTACAGTTGCCGTAAATGCCCCGTGGGATGGCGGCGTAGTGTACAGTACCGACACGTTAGGCAAACCATTTGTAGCCACGGCCTGCCAGGGTATAGGCGCCAGTATATGGTGGCCCACCAAGGACCACCAGGCCGACGAGGTTGACAGTATGCTCATCAGTATTAGCGTACCTAAGGGTTTAAAAGATGTATCAAACGGGAGGTTACGCAAGGTTACGAAGTTAAACAACGGTTATACCCGTTTTGACTGGTTTGTGGCCAACCCCATCAATAATTATGATGTTGCTGCCAACATTGCCGACTATGTACATTTCGGCGATGTATACCATGGCGAAAAAGGTAAGTTAACTACCGATTTTTGGGTGCTACCTCAAAACCTGGAAAAAGCCAAAATACACTTCGGCGAGGGCGTACCGCCTATGCTGAAAGCTTTTGAGTATTGGTTTGGCTCCTACCCTTTTTATGAAGATGGTTATAAACTAGTAGAAACCCCGTACCTGGGCATGGAGCATCAAAGCGCTGTATCTTACGGTAATGGCTATATAAATGGCTATAAAGGCACCGACCGATCAGGCACGGGTTGGGGACTTAAATGGGATTACATCATTGTGCACGAAAGCGGACACGAATGGTTTGGCAATAATATAACCTCCAAAGATATTGCCGACTCATGGATACATGAAGGATTTACCGACTATTCGGAATCTTTATATGTAGAGAGCCAATATGGCAAACAGGCGGGGCAGGAATATGTACACGGACTGCGCACCGGTATTAAAAACGACTTGCCCATTGTAGCGCCTTACAACGTAAACCAGGATGGTCCGCAGGATATGTATAACAAGGGCGCGGTTATTTTAAACATGGTGCGCACTATTATTAATGATGATGATAAATGGCGCGATATATTGCGCGGGCTTAATAAAACCTTTTACCACCAAACCGTAACTTATAATCAGGTGGTTGATTATATAGCTGATCAATCGCATATTAAACTACAGCCGGTTTTTGACCAGTACCTGCATTATACAACCATCCCCGTGCTTGAATTTACAACGATTAAAGGGCAGCTTTATTCACGCTGGATAGCTAATGCCGATGGCTTTGCCATGCCGGTAAAAATACGCGCAAAGGGCGGCGAATATAAATTTATTAGTCCTGCCACACAGTTTACTCCTGTAGGTATTGAGGGTATAACTAAATATAATATAGAGGTGGATACCTTTAATTATTATGTGGGGGTGTTGGTAGACTAGACTATGATTTATAGGATTTTAGGATTGGCAGGATGCAAAATGCTAAAATCACACTCATCTTAAAAATCTTAGTCCCAGCGCTTCAACACTTTCCTGCCCAAGTCATACGTAACCCTAAAGGCTTCCTGGTTATCATTAAAATATCCCGGCGAGAAGTGGAAACTGGCTATGAACTGGCCTTTGATACGTTTAAACAAAAACGGGGTATAAATTACATCCAACCGGTTATAGGTTGATTTTTCGTAGTAGGAGTCGCCGTATACAATATGGCTGCCCTGCCCGGTGTAAAACTCGTCAAACAAAGCAATGCGGTGGTAGCTTAAATATACATTGGCCACAAAGCCTCTGGGCGTTTTAAAACCATCTACACCACGTTCGCGCTCTAACGAGAACATCCCGCCGGCCTCAAAGGATAAAGAATCAAGTCCGGTATTTTTTATATTTAAACCGAGTTTAACTTGTCCGCCCCCATTGTCATTAATATGGTCATTAGGCAACAACACTTCGGCACCGGCATCATGCATCAGCAAAAAATAATGCGAAATATAAAACGGACCGTTAACTGCGGGTTTGTATTTACCCGAAAATCCGAACAAAAACTGTTCGCGCTCGGTAATGGTTTGGCGGCTTAGCCAGTCTATCCAGCCGGTTTCGGTAAAGTGCTCGTTTTGGTATCGCGCCAGCAACCCCTGTACATTGGGGCGGTAATAACGCAAGGTATCCGTTAATAAAGCGCGCGGGTAATCGCTTAGCACACCTTCGCGCGGGAACATACCGGCATTAAACAGCCAGTTTTTACTTTCGTATTTATAATAAGCAACCGGGTCGGCCTGACCAAAAAAAGGTTTTGCGCCAAACTCGTGTAGGGCGTTTACCCCAACCACAAAATGGTTTAGGCTATCTAAATTCAACCCAAAATCGAGCGTAGTGCGTGTGCCCGAAAACGTATGCGACCGTGGGATAAACGCCTTGTACTCGCGGTTATCTAAAAACCCCAGCCCGTTAAAATTAACATCTAAACTTTGCTGCGCCATTGCGGCAGCGCTAAAAAGGGAAACGGCTATAAATAAGTATATCTTTTTAAACATTGTGTTATTGAATAGTTGTATTAATTATACGGCTGTTTTTACCACCAAAAAATGGCGTGGTGCGTATAGAGAACATCAGGTCGTATTTTCCTTTTGCTAAGGGCGGCGTTTTTATATTAAAAACAAACTGCCGGCGCTCGCCGGGTTTTAAAACCATATTATTAAATAAATCGCCTGCTTTTAAGACGTACGCCATTTCTTCGCCTTTAAAAAAACAAGCCTCTAAAACAACCGGATGTGCGGCGCCCGTATTGGTAAAATTAACCGTGTAATTATATGGATTTATAAATGTCAAAACAACATTTTTTTGTTGCCCATTTGTCAAAGTTAACCGTTGAATCGCCGGTTCAATATCAATTTTCTGGTAGGTGCGCACGCTATCCACCCACTCGGCATACCATTTATTATGGGTATGGCGGTTTACAATAGTATCTGTAGTGGCCGGGTTGGGGTCATCCTGCAAAAAATAAACCCGCTTATGCTGAAACTTCTCCTCAATATCCCAAATATCGTATTGCGTATGCCTATAGTTACGCGAGTCGTACGAATAGGCCCGCAAGGAATTGGTGTAATAATTATATTTAGAGGGATCCTGAAAACCATCACTCATAATTACATACGCATCACCTGCTTTGGCTTTTACCTTCTGCGACCAATCTTTAAATCCATAATAGCTTTTTATCTGCCCCACCTCAGTAACAAAATGAAAGTCGCACATAATGCATATCCTGACTATAACAATTAAAATCACGTTAATTATGGCAGCCGGGTAAAACCAACCGGGTATGCTGCCTTGTTGGGTAAAATATATTAATGATAGCATGGCAAGGGGGGCAAATGCTATCAGGGTCCAGTGGGGTTGTGCCTCGCCCCTAAAAGTTGATAATAAAAAGAATATAAATGCGCCGGCGCAGTTTACCACAAGGCAGCGGATAAAAGTATCTTTTATTTTTACCTTAAAAGCGGCATAATATAAAAACCAGCCAATAACCGGCCCAGCCATTAATAGCTGACCCGGTATATATAATGCCGTATTATCAGGGTTGTATTTGGATGCCGAACGATCATATAAATGATAGGTTATTGATGGAAAACCATGCTGAACCTGCCATACAATATGAGGTATAAATAATATTAATGCCAGTACAGTAATACCCCAAAAAGTAGGGCGCTTTAAAAGCTTTATGTTTGATGCCAGGGTAAGGAATATTAGCAATACCGCGTGGTATTTACTATAAAGCAGGCAGGCAACTACAATACCCAGCAATAGTGCCAGCAACCAGCTATCATCATCAATATATTTTTGGTAGAGGTAGTAAAACAGCACCGTAAAGAAAAACAACGGCGCATCGGGCGTGGTGGTGAAGCCATAAATATGGATGATAAAAATGCCCGATACCACCAAAATAAATGGAACTGCCTGCACGGCGTATTTTTTTAAAATGAGCCACAGCAGGTATAAAGCCGCGGTACTGCTTAAAACCGTAACCAGGCGCAGACCCAGTTCATTATGCATAACATGATCGCCCAGCCATATAAAAACGGCAACCATAGGTGGGTGGTCAAAATAGCCCCAATCTAAAAATTTGGAGTACATCCAGTAATAAGACTCGTCGGCATGTAACTCTAAAGTATAAGATTGTACGGCGTTAAAAATTGTCCAGCATAGTAAAAACCACCAAACGGGTTTATCAGATAAAGAATTTTTTTTGGCTGACGATAAAGGCATTTACAGGTAATATGTTGCGGGCAAAGGTAAATAATAATGGTGATTACGTAACGCAGGAGCTCGTTAATTAGTATTTAGAATAATTACTAATGCATAGATTATTAATTTAGCACATATTTTAAAGTTATGTTAGAAAAAGCCATCGAAATATTAAAAATGCCCAGACTGGGCATTTTGGAACAAGTTAAAGACCTAAGTATTGAACAGCTTAATAAAATACCTGCGGGTTTTAATAATAACATCATATGGAATCTGGGGCATATTATTGCTGCCCAACAAGGGGTGTGTTACCGCCGCGCCGGTGTTGAAACTGTTGTAAGCGCCGATTTTATGAATACCTATGGCGGAGGCAGTAAACCTGATAATTTTTTAGGCGAGGACCAATTGCGGCTAATAAAGGAACTATATACCTCAACACTTGACCAATTGATTGTTGATTACAACCGCAACCTGTTTGCTAATTACACCGCATGGACAACCCGTTACGGTGTAAATTTAACGAGCATTGATGATGTGTTACAGTTTTTACCTTTTCATGAAGGGATGCATGTTGGGACTATTATGGCGATGAAGAGATTGGTATTAGCCCCCTAACCCCCTAAAGGAGGAACATATTTGACCGTCATCGCTGGCGGGAAGTGCGATAAAAAGAGCGGGCGCAGCAATCTCATCGCATTGACATTAGGCGACGAGATTGCTTCGCTCGCTATAGTCTGCTTGGGCCGCGCGGAAAGACAAAAGCTACTAAACAAAAAGGGTTGAGCAATGCTCAACCCTTTTCTTTATCAGCGTAATCTTAAAATCACTTAAATCAGCGGTCTATACCCCTAACAATAACCTTGCAGGATCTTCCAGTAATTGTTTTACCCTTACCAGGAAGCTTACTGACTCACGACCGTCAACAATGCGGTGATCGTATGACAGGGCCAGGTACATCATTGGGCGGATAACCACTTGGCCGGCTACGGCAACAGGGCGCTCAATAATATTGTGCATACCCAATATGGCCGATTGCGGCGCATTAATTATCGGGGTTGATAGCATGGAGCCAAATACACCACCATTGGTGATGGTAAAAGTTCCGCCGGTCATTTCTTCAATAGTTAATTTGTTGTCGCGTGCCTTCGTTGCTAAAGCTACAATAGCTTTTTCAATTTCGGCAAGGCTCATGCTATCGGCATTGCGGATAACCGGTACCACCAACCCTTTAGGGGCCGATACGGCTATAGATATATCAGCAAAATTACTGTATACCACTTCTTCGCCTTCAATACGTGCGCCTACTGATGGCCATTCTTTTAAAGCCTCGGTAACCGCTTTGGTGAAGAACGACATGAAGCCTAAGCCCACGCCATGTTTCTCTTTAAATTTATCTTTATACTTACCGCGCAGCTCCATAATGGGCGACATATCTACTTCGTTAAAAGTAGTTAGCATGGCAGTTTCGTTTTTAACAGCTACCAAACGTTTGGCAACTGTTTTGCGTAACGACGACATTTTTTCGCGCTTCTCGCTTCTTTCGCCGGCTACAACTGGTGTAGCGGCAGGTGCCGGAGCAGCAGGGGCTTTGGTGTTTTGCGGACTCTCTGATGCTTTCTGTGCATCCTCTTTTGTTATTCTTCCACCAACACCATTGCCATTTACTAATGCAACGTCAATACCTTTTTCGGCTAATATTTTAGCGGCCGCCGGCGATGGGGTGCCCGCAGCATAAGTAGCTCCTTTTTCGGCAGGTGCAGCAGCAACAGGTGCAGCTTCGGCTTTGGCTGCAACAGCAGCTTCGGCTTTTGGAGCAGCAGCAGGGGCGGCTCCGCCTTCTTCAATGCTGCAAACTACTGCGCCAATAGGCAATACATCGCCTTCTTTAGCTATGGTTCTTAATACGCCTGCTTTTTCGGCAGTAAGCTCAAACGTAGCTTTATCTGATTCCAGCTCGGCAATAGCCTCATCCATCGCAACTGTATCGCCATCTTTTTTGATCCAGTTTGATAAGGTTACTTCGGTAATTGACTCGCCTACCGGCGGAACTTTGATCTCTAAACTCATGCTTTAATTATTGTAGGTTTATATGGTTATACGTTTTATGTTGTACGTTATACGGTTGATTATACTTTTTACTACGTAAAACGTATAACGGCAAACTTACAACATCAATCCGCACCGGCGTTAGCCATTTTTTTAGTTGTTTCTTTTATTACTTGCTTTAAAGTTTCGCCCACAGATGTTTCAAATGCTTTACCTATAATTTGCAGTTGCTGCGCGGTATGCTGTTTTGAATAACCGGTAGCGGTACTGCTGCTTTCGGTACGTGATATTACATCCAGTTTTAAAACCTCATCAGTACGGAACTTGCGGCATAAATAAGGCCATGCACCCATATTTTCAGGTTCTTCCTGTACCCAAACAAACTCGGTGGCTTTACCGTATTTAGCTTTAATATCAGCAATTTGCTGTACCGGGGTTGGATATAATTGCTCTAAACGTACAACGGCTACATCATTACGGTTATCAACCTGTTGTTTCTCCAGTAAATCGTAATATATTTTGCCTGAGCAGAATAATACACGTTTTACTTTTTTAGCATCAGCATATTGGTCGTCTATCACTTCCTGGAAACTACCTTTGGTAAAGTCGGCCAGCGGCGATACGCATTTAGGGTTACGCAATAAACTTTTTGGTGTAAATATCACCAATGGTTTACGGAACTCGCGGTGCAATTGACGGCGCAACACATGGAAGAAATTGGCCGGTGTTGTACAGTTAGCCACTTGTATATTGTTATCGGCACAAAGCTCCATAAAGCGCTCAATACGTGCTGATGAGTGCTCAGGACCCTGGCCTTCATAACCATGCGGCAACAACATAACCAAACCATTACCACGCTGCCATTTAGTTTCGGCACTGGCTATATATTGGTCAACTATAATTTGCGCGCCGTTAAGAAAATCACCAAACTGTGCTTCCCAAATAGTTAACGCGTTAGGGTTAGCTAAGGCATAACCATATTCAAAACCTAAAACACCATACTCAGAAAGTAAAGAATTATAAATGCTGAATTTGGCATCGGTTTCAATAGTATCAAGCGGTGTATATTCTTCTTCCGAATCGGCCAGCGTTAATACCGCGTGGCGATGCGAAAAAGTACCGCGTTTAACATCCTCCCCACTTAAACGAACCGGGTGACCTTCTTTTAATAAAGATCCGTAGGCCATTAACTCGCCCATTGCCCAGTCAAACATCTTAGTATCGTTAACCATTTTTGCACGATCCTCAAACAACTTTTCAATTTTCTTGAAAAACTCTTTGTCTTTTGGCAACTGTGTTAAGCTTTTACCAATACTTAGCAATTCTTTCTCTTTAACCGCGGTATTAACCGGGGTCGAGAAGTCTGCCTCTGACGCCAGGTGTAAACCCTGCCATGCGCCGGCAAACATAGGTAGGCTATCTGTAAAGCGTTCTTCCGCTTTAACCTCGTTCAGTTGTTCCTGTAAAAGGTCGCGGAAAGATTTTTCCATCGCTTTAGCTTCATCCAAACTTACGCTGCCTTCATCCAATAATTGTTTCAGATAAATTTCGCGCGGGTTAGGGTGGGCCTCAATAGCTTTGTATAATACAGGCTGGGTAAACTTAGGCTCATCCGCCTCATTATGGCCATAACGGCGGTAACATAATATATCTATAAATACGTCGTCATGAAACGTTTGGCGATACTCCATAGCCATGTTTATTACATAAACCAGGGCCTCTACATCGTCGCCATTAACATGAAAAACCGGCGATAGCACTGTTTTGGCCACATCGGTACAATAAGTACTTGAGCGCGCATCTTTAAAGTTAGTGGTAAAACCTATCTGGTTATTAATAACCAGGTGTATGGTACCGCCGGTACGGTAGCCATCCAGTTTTTCCATTTGTAATACTTCATACACAATACCCTGCCCGGCTATTGAAGCATCACCATGTATCAGTATAGGAGCTATCTTTGAATGATCGCCCTCATATTTAAAATCAATTTTTGAGCGGGTTATCCCTTCAACAACCGGATCAACAGCTTCCAGGTGCGACGGGTTAGGACAAAGGCTTAAGTGAACCTTGTTACCGCTTTTGGTATCCACATCGGTTGAAAAACCTAAGTGATATTTAACGTCGCCGCCAAAATGCGAATCCATATCATAGTTCTTTCCTTCAAACTCCGAGAATATCTCTTTGTAGGTTTTCTCCATGATGTTGGCCAGCACGTTTAAACGGCCACGGTGCGCCATACCAATGATAAATTCTTTAAGGCCCAGTTCGGCACCTTTTTGTATAACCGAATCAAGCGCAGGAATCAATGCCTCGGCACCTTCTAACGAAAAGCGTTTCTGGCCCAAAAATTTGGTACCCAAAAAGTTTTCAAAAACAACCGCCTGGTTAAGCTTGTTCAGCATTAACTTTTTCTCTTCAATATTGAACGAAGGCTTGTTACGGGTTTTTTCCATCCGGTCTTCAAACCATTTTACCTTTATGGGGTTGCGTATGTATTTATACTCCGCGCCGATAGTACCGCAATAGGTTTCTTCTATCATCTGCAAAATATCACGCAGTTTGGCAGGACCTAAACCTATCTCAACACCACAATTAAACACGGTGTCCAGGTCGGCGTCTGATAAACCAAAGGTTTCCAGCTCCTTACCGGGATAATATTTGCGACGTTCGCGTACGGGGTTAGTATCAGTAAATAAGTGGCCCCGGTTACGGTAACCATCTATCATGTTTAATACTTTGATCTCCTTTAAAAAGTGATCAGGTGTTTCGGCGCTTACTGCAGGTGCTTCTGCACCCCGGCCAAAGTCAAAACCTTCAAAAAATTTCTGCCAGCCAAAATCAACCGATTCAGGATTTTGCTTGTATTCTTCGTATAAAGAGTCAATAAAGGCAGCGTTTCCGCTGTTAATATAATTGAGACGATCCATGTGTTTAGAAACCAATCGTTAAAACGGTACAAAAGTAAGCATAACCGCTTATAAACTTTAAATTTAATTTGTAAAATATTAATAGAAACTTGGTAAAAAGGCTAAATTTTTGGTTTGAAATGTTATAAATGTCAGAAAAACATTAATAACGACGGCAACTTAATGATTTTGCTGTTATACCCCCGCCGAACTGAGCAGACTGTCGCCACCGCTGTTTACTACAGGGAGCCAGGTATTTATAAAATCGCTTTGGGTTTCCAGATCATCCGCTGCTTTATTGATGTTAAAATACCGGTTATCCTTAGGGTCATGCGCCATGCCCGCTATAAATGCCCAGTTGCCCCAGTTGCTGGCGGGCGAATAGTCGATGAGTTTTTGTTCAAAATACGCAGCGCCGCGGGTCCAGCTTACTTTAAGATCGCGAACCAGGTATAACGCAACCATCTGGCGGCTGTAATTGTTTATATAACCTGTTGCTTTCAGCTGGTGCATACTGGCATCAATAAATGGTATACCTGTAGTACCTGTTTTCCAGGCTTCAAAAGCTTCATCCTCTGCCGTCCCGGTAAGTGTGTTTTGGCTTAAAGCTTCGGCTTTATAAAATTTCTGCCCATGCTTTTTAAACATGAACCTAAAATAATCGCGCCATAATAACTCCAGTATCAATATATCGCCATGATGGGTGTTGCTGGCCTGTTCATATTTAATAACTTCCCAGTAAACCTGCCGCATGGATATGCAACCCACACTTAGCCATGGCGATAACTTTGAAGAATTATCAGTATACATCGTTGCTTTATGTGCTTTTGTATGCTGTAAAAAGTTGGTGTTTGAAAAATACTGGTTTAACTTACATAACACCTCGGTTTCGCCACCTTTAAATTTATTACTGGAACGCAGGTCGTCAACAGGTTCATCCAAACCCAGTTGTTGCAGTGTTGGCAGTTGGCCCGCATCAGTAATAGGTGGGGTATTTATAGCTTCAGGTGTAGCTACGCATGGCCTGACGCTGCTATCTCGTTCTACCTTTTTCTTGAAGGTTGAGAAGCTGTCAGGTATATCTTTTATAGGGAAAGGCAGATCTTCTTTATGGTATAAGGTATGGCCAATAAAATGTTTTAAGTTGAGTTTTACCTTCCATAAGGCAGTTTCTACCTGTTCGGATATAGCGGTTTCTTCGTATGCTACCTCACGATGATGGTACACCTCGCTTATTTGATATTCTTCGGCAAGTTGCGGTAATATTTCGGCAGGGTTGCCAATACGGATGATGAGGTCGCTGCCCAGCGCTCGTAAATTATGGCGTAAATTGCCTACGGACTCTATTAAAAACCGGGCCCTGAAACTTCCTGTTTTGGGTTCGCCAAAGGTATTTTTAGTAAAATAATAGGGGTCGAAACAATAAACGGGCAGTACTTTATCGGCTTTACGCGTTGCTTCTAACAGTATTTCGTTATCATGAACACGTAAATCATTTCTAAACCACACCAAAATTGTTTTTTCGCTCATATCTGAAAACCCGGGAAGGAGCTAAGTATTTAGACTGGCTACAAATTTGCGATTTATTTATGGTTTATGCACGTGTATCATCAATATTTGACATCGTTTAAACATTTGCTGTGCAATACAGCCAACATAAAGCCTATTGTAGCGCGGTAACATTTATTAGCTGCTGCCTTTTATAACCCAGGCCTCCATTTAAATCCGCACCATTCATTATTATAGTATACCCGGCTTTTTTATCAGCAGTATAAAATGAAACTACAGCTTTGCCCGCCTTATCAGTTACCACATTAGGCTCCCAATACAGGGTTGATCGCATATCTGTACCCATAGCAGTAGTTTTGCTTTTAACCGTATATTTTGGGCTGTAAAATTGCTTGGGTAAGGTAAAAGGCAAGGTTTTGTATAAATAGGTACCGGGTATGGCTTTATAAAACTGTCCCTGTTTTGAACGGGTTGTTATTTCAATATAAGGGTCAGGTTCTTTAAGTAAAGGTTTTTTTAAATATTCTATATTATAGTTTGTTGCGTATTTTGGTTGTTTCATTAACTCAATACCAACTACATCTTCTGCCGAAAAATATTGTAAAATACCTCTCATATAAGTATAACGCTGCATATCAAGCGGAGGCCTTTCCATACCCGGGTCGTAAAAATAGTCCAGATCAAGTCCATCAATTACAATATGCACTTCCCGATTGTAAAGCGTGTAACTTAATCTTAATGGTGCCCTAGAAGAAGCAGGCCAGGGTGTAACTAAAAATCCCGTTATTTTTTGAAGCAACAAATCTTCCATGTTCATTTTACCTGCTTTCTCCATATCCTTTTCGTCCAGTATTAAATCGGCCTCGCCCGGGCCATTCAGATTTTTTGAACCTTTTACCACTTTCTTCGCATTAATAACAACTTCCTTAAGCATATTACCCTCACCGTTATAATTGGCAATGGCTTTTATTTGCGCTACTTTAGTTTTTGAGTTGTTAATGGTGATACTATCACCATTGATATACCACGGTTTTGTAACCTCGCTTAAGCCAAACTCAGGTGGCTTTATTGCGTTCATTTCAATTTTTACATTGTTCTCCTTGCCGTTTTTATTTCTTGCCTGTATCTTGAATAAGGCCGTATCTACCGGAAACAGCCCTTTGAAAATAAACTGACCTTCTTTGTTGGTTATGGTATCTCTAATAGTTAACGGGTGACCGGCGATGAGCGCTACATTAGATTTATATATAGCCGCTCCAAAAGCATTGGTCACCGTGCCATTAACTGTAAACTCCTTTTCCGGCTGAAAAACTATCGGTTTGGTATCAGGGTAAAACACGTCCTGCCAGTTATAACCAACCCAACCCTGGGTTAATAGCAGGTTGTCCAGTTCAGCTTGTTTTTTTGTTGGATCGATGAAATAATAGTTAGGGTTTTCGATATTGCCTTTCAAATCCGAAGTTAGCAGCAGGTTGGATAGGAGATTGGTTGCCAGGCTGTCTGTCTTTACCTGACTGTCATCAGTTACCGCTAATGAGAAGTTGCCCTGCACCGGTTTGCCGTCTTTATCTTTTACCATGATGGCTAAGGCTACGCTGTCGCGGATAGTATAACTTGGTTTATTGGTAGCTATACTGATATTTAGTTCATCGTGATGGTTAATAAACACCTGTCGTTCGTTAATGGGTTCGTGGTTACTGTTTATCAAGGTAAACCTTGCTATTCCTGTAGGGAATTGATTTGCTGCCGCTGTTTTGATTTGCTGGCTGTTGTTGCTGAGATCGATGGTTTGCGCATAGCATACTACGCCTCGCGACTGGCCTATCAGGTTGTAGGTGGTTGGAGAGGTTGTAGTTGTTGTAGAGGTTGGAATGGTTGTTACTGTTATTTGTATCGAGTCTGCTGTTTGGGTTAGTTTTAGTGTGGTGCCTGTTGGGTTTATTGTTGGTAAAGTGTAGGTTTTGGTGTTGTTGGGTATTTTGGCAGTATAGGTCTCGTTCGCCTTGGGTGTAAAAGTGAAACTGCCCATACCCGCATGGCTGGTTTTAAACTGGGCTACTTCCTGTTGTTTGCTGTCGGTTATAGTTCCTGTTATATTCGCTCCCTTGCCATCCTCGGCTATGGCTTTTACGCCTACTTTGCTGGTTATACCGGCTATAAGGTTCCCTCCCTCGGGCATAAACTGGATATCGGTGTTCTCTGGTCTGTTTATGGTTACCGGGATGGTCAGTTCTTGTGTACTTGCTGCTGTGCCCTTGCTGATATCCTTTGCTTTGACAGCCAGGTCCTTTATACTCGCTCCTTCGGGGATGGCAAAGCTCACACTTACTGTACCGTCTATCCCCGTCATTACTTTATCTTTGGATACATTCTTCCGCCCGTTCATTACTTTCAGCTGCATATCTTTCAATGCCTGTACATGCCCGTCCAGGCTGGTAAACTGTAGCGTGCTTTCTATCTTCCCATTTTTTTGGGCAAAGGCGGCTTTGATCAACTGGGCATCGCCCCTGGTGGCTGCTATGGTGATGTTCTTTTTAAATACATAGTCTTCCCCAAAATTGCGCTGCCAGTTGGTATAGGCCCTAAAGGTATAACTGCCTTCGGGAATCTCTTTGCCATCCAAAGCTATATCGCCCCAGGCCAGGCCTTTCTCTACAGGTACCATAATACGTTTGGCGGCTTTGCCGGTTTGATCATCCAACTCAACATACAATAACCCGCTCCGGTCTGCCGGCGTCAGGTAATCGGCATTTAATAAATAGGCTTTAAACCGCAGGGTATCGCCAGTGGTATAGTAGGGTTTATCGGTTTGTACGTACAGCTTTTCAATAGGTTTGTATTCATGAATGGCGGTAAGGGCACGTATGTAATTCTTCAGGTTTTTGTTAGTGATAGTTAAAGTATCGGGCTGTGCCGCTTTTTGTGCCAAAGCCGCATCAATAGGCGGCAATGTCAAAACAACCCCCGGCGGCATATACTCAAAGGGCAACATCGCATTGATACGTTGCCCCACCATTACACCGCTCCATATTATATTAGGATTATAATAACCATTGTTTTCTATAAGTACTTGTGTTGAATTTGTGTCAATCTGTAAATAGGATGTATTACCCCGATATTTTATAATTAACGGCCTTTTGGGTGCTATATATTTTTCGCCGTTATAAGCTTTAACCAGGTAATTATAAAAATCCCTTTCTCGTATTCTTTTATCGTCCATATAAACCTTACCGTAACGCTTAATACCGGCCGCTATTGTTTGGGCAGAATTATAGCTGGTATCAGAGATAAAATAATTATTTTTTTCGAGGTTATTTGCCCAAAGTGCTCTGATAAAGTGCATCCTTGAGCCAAAATAAGCCGCGTCTCGTGCTTTATGTATTTTTTTTACATCATTTGGGGTTAGTCCGGCTGTATCTTCTTTAAAAAAATAATTACCCTCATAGCGTATTTCAACAGGTGAGTATTTAAAATAGGATAAAAAATAAGTGAGCTTATAACCCAGCTTTTTATTATAGATAACCAAGGGCTGACTTGCGTCGGCCTCTAATGTTCCTGTTTTTTTATGATAGGTAAAGTTTATGTCCTCGGTATTGCTTATCACACAATTTTTATTGGTTGAGCCGATAAACTGGGTAAGAAATATCTTTAATTGCTCTTCCCTACTCATCCCGCCAATAACCACCTCTTGTAATACCAATGGCTTTACCTTTAGCGCAACGTTTAAATTGCCATTGCTATAATTATCAATTGTTTGCGATTGATAACCTACACAGCTAACAATTAACGGGATGTTTTTTTCGGCGGTGCTTAAAGAAAATTTACCTTCGCCGTTGGATGTTGTGCCTTTTGATGTACCGTTTAAATAAACGCTTGCATTAGGTATGGGCTTACCGCTATCAGCATCAACTACGCGGCCTGTAATTACCTGCGCTTGTACGCAAACAGCTAAAAACAAACAAAACATTAAAATAAACAGGCCATTAGGTTTCATTAAAGTGGTAATTATAATTGAGAGTATGCTACTTAGGGTAGGTGGCTTAACAAATATATAAATACATTATAATATAACTAATGTTGTAGGTAATTATTTTTTTCAAGAAATAATTGTATTCTTACCATTAAAAATAAATTCAAAATGAAACTTAACAACGTATTTGTACACCAGGTATATTTTTGGTTAAAAAACGAGGCCGATCAGGCTAAATTAATAGAGGGCATAAACACGCTGGCGGCTATAAAGGGCTTAAAACAAATTCATATTGGTGTAACTGCCAATACGCCGCGCGAGGTGGTTGACAATACCTACCACGCTTCGCTGTTAACTATTTTTGATAATAAGGAAGCGCACGATGTTTACCAGGATGACCCTATACATCACGAATTTTTGGCCAACTATGTAAAGCCGTTGGTTGCTAAAGTAGTGGTGATGGATAGCGTTGATCCTAATTGATCATATTGCCTTTCAGGTCGATTTTGCGGGCGAAGGGGTTTAAAAATTTATTGACCAGCACGGCAAATTCTAACCGCGTAATGGGGCGACTCTTATCAAATGCTAAAGTAAATTTATATTTATCCTGCCAGTCTTTTTGAAGATCTACCTGTAAGGTTTCCGGATCGGTAAGCGTAAACTCGCTGATGAGCGACAATGTGTTGCCTACGGTAAATTTTTCGCCGGGTTTTTCCTTATCAAACCATAAAAAAGCGCGGCTGTAAATTTCCGTTAGTACGGGTTTTATTTCGGCGGTGGTAACGGGGGTATCGGGCATAAACAGCAGTTCATTGTTTTTTTGCACACCTTTTAATAAACCTGTTGCGCCAATTTGCTGTATGGCGCGTACGTACCTATCATCAGATCTTATATCTGCAAACGGCAGTAATATCCCTTTAAAATCAAGTAGCTCCTGCTGAATGATACGTGGTTTTAAATTCTTTGTGGTAGTTTTAAAAAATGCGCAATAGGCCGCAATACAGCCTACACCCTGGCCTATACGTAGTTGTATGGGTAAATAAGGTCCGCCGTGTGGATCGGGCAATGCTCTCTCAGTAACCAATAAATTATCAGCATCACTGATAACAGCATACCTCATAGGTATGCTATATCCTGGTATTATGCCAAATTCAAAACCAACATCGCGATGCTGATTTTGCACGTGGCCATAATCAGATATAGCTATTGATGTTCTGTAAAGTTCGTCTTTGTTATCGCTATACCCTATAAAAGCAGGCGGAATATTTAACCCGGCTTTTTTTATAGCCTCACCCCTGTAGGTGGCATCAATAACCACTTTGGCTTTTATAAAGTCTGTTTTACCATCTACGGTAATACTTACTTCCCATCCGGTACCATCTTTTTTTATAGCTGTAAACAATGTATTTGTTTTTATGGTTAGATTTTTGACCGTGTCTGCTATACTTTTTAATATGGCTGCGCCTGTATACTCCTCAAATTTAATCGGTGCATTATATGTAGTATCATAACCCGGGGTTGTTTTATAAAATGCCTTTACCCTTTCCCTAAACTCACCCCATATACCTGCTGATAAATTAGGGTTAGTATTTAAAATAGTAGGGATAATGTTATTAGTAGGTATTTTGGCAAGTATATCATCAGGAATATTTACGTACATTTCCATTTCTACCCCCTGCTTGGACATAATAAGTAATGTTTTTACCTTACTCCGCGCACTCTGTATTGCCGCTGCAACCCCGCTGGCCGTGCCCCCAATTACCAATACATCCGTTTTAATAGTTTCGGCATAGGTTAAGGATGTATATAATAAACAAACAGCGAAAAGTAACTTTTTAACCATACGTTGGGGCAATTACAACAAAACGCTAAATTAGCCTAAAGCTTACACAACAAACAAATTATTATGAACGAAGAAGAATTAAAGTACCCAACCGGAAAATTTAAAGTACCTGCCGAATATACAGCCGAAGCTATTACAGGCTGGATAAACGACATTAAAGAACTCCCGGCCAACTTGCGCAAAGCCGTAACCGGCCTAACCGATGCCCAGTTAGATACCCCCTACCGCCCCGGCGGATGGACCGTAAGACAATTAGTGCACCATGTGGCCGATAGCCATATGAATTCCATTATACGATTTAAATGGGCACTAACTGAGGACCAGCCAACTATAAAAGCTTATAAACAGGACGAGTGGGCCAAATTACCGGATTCACAATTACCTGTTGAGCCATCATTGCTTATAGTAGCGGGCGTGCATGAGCGCTTAGTGGCCCTGTTTAATAATTTTACCCAGGCCGACTGGGATCGTACTTTTATTCACCCCGAAACCGGCGCTACCATAACCCTTAAAAGAAACCTGGCCCTGTACGCCTGGCATGGCAAGCACCATTTGGCGCATATTGTTAACTTAGTTAATCAGTGACTGGAGATTAGTGATTAGAAATTAGTAATTAGTAATAAAACGCTATATTTAATTAGTTTTTAATTAAACATATATGACACCTAAATCCTTTTGGCTAATAGCAATAAGATTATTGGCTATTTATATCATTCTTGTATCAATAATGAGCATCCCGCAATGGTTTAGCTTGATAACGTTCGGATATACCTCACCGAATCAACAAGAATCACTTTTACTGGGTATAATCATTTTTTGTTTGGTTGCCATCTTTTACATCATTGTAATTCGGTATTGCCTTTTTAAAACTGAGTATATAATTGATAAGCTTAAACTTGATCATAATTTTGAAGAAGAGCGATTTGAATTAAATATTCCGCATACTGCTATTTTAAAAATAGCGATAATAGTTATCGGGGCTTTTCTTTTCATTGATAATTTCCCTCTGCTTTTTAAGGAAGTTCTGCTTTATATTCAGGTTCAACCTTTATATAGCGGTGTTTTTAAAAACCCTCAAACCGGCCGTGTTGTACTTTATCTCTTAAAGACTTTAATAGGGTATTTTATGTTTACAGACAGCAAAATCATCGTTAATTTTCTTGAACGAAAAAAACAGCAGTCTGACTGAACAAAGAATTCCGTTTTGTCATCCTATGTTTGCATGGGATGACAAGAAATATAAAATGACCTACAAAACTTTTACAAGTATTCAATAACCACATCGTCTGTAACCGGGTGGCCGGTGCAGGTTAGTATCCAGCCCTGGGCCATATCGATATCAGTCAATACATCGTTTACAGACATGGCTACTTTTCCGCTTACACATTTTGCCGAGCAGGCAGAGCAAATACCCGCCTTGCAGCTATAAGGCAGGGGTATATTATTTTGAAGCGCGGCCTGTAATATAGACTGGTTTTCGCCAACTATTAAATCGTGCGTTTCGCCGTTAAAATGTATCTTAATTTTTTGAGGAGGATAGTGGGTTGGTGGGCCGCTAATGGCCACGGTTTCTAATACAAAATTTTCCTTACGTATCTGCCGGGTTTCAAAACCCATATACAATAGGGTGAGCCGTATCATGCGCATGTAAGCAAAGGGCCCGCATAAATAAAATTCGGCACGCGAAAGTTCAAACCCGGCATACCCTCGTACCATTTGCTCCACAATAATATTGCTGAGGCGGTTGCCTTCGCTGCTTAACAGGTAGATAATATTAAGCCTGTCGGGATGCTGCCGGGCCAGTTTATCCAGTTCGGTTTTAAACAATATTGAATCGGTATTCTGGTTACTATAAATTAGTATAAGTCTGCTTTTGCCCGGGCAATTCAATATATATTTTAGCTGCGAAAAGATGGGTGTTATCCCGCTCCCTCCGGCGAAAAGGAAAATGTCTTTTGGCTCGTCAAAAGCGTCAATAGTAAACCTGCCCGATGGCTCAATAATGTTCAGCAAATCACCGGGTTTAACTTTAGTAAGCATGAACCTGGATATTTCACCATTGGCAATACGCTTAACGGTAATGGATAACAAATCCTCATCAGGCGATGAACTAAGCGAGTAAGAACGGCGTATCTCCTCGGCATGATGGGTAAAAACCAGGGTTATAAACTGCCCGGCAATATAATTTATTTTTTTACCCGGCGGAGGCGCTAAATAAAAAGTAGCGGTGTCGGCCGCTTCCCATTTTATGTTTTCAACCTTTACCTGTGGCATACTCAGACTTGTAACACCAGTTTACCAAATTGTGATGACTCGCCCATTATTTTAATGGCCCTATTAGCATCTTGCATCGGGAACACTTCATCTATAACCGGCACTATCTGATGGGTGTTCAGCAAGTTGAGCATAGCCTCAAAATCGGTCTTAGTGCCCATGGTAGTGCCTAAAATTTGCAACTGTTTCCAAAATATTTTGCGGAACGGCAATGCGGGTGATTCTCCGGCGGTAGCGCCAAAACTAACTATGCGTGCGCCGGGGTTAGCCAAATCAAGTACCTTATCAAATTCAGGACCAATGGCACTGTCAATAATAACATCAAAACCACCGGCCAGTTGTTGTAATTGCTGTACCCAATCCTGCGCTTTATAACTTACACCTGCTGCGGCGCCCAATTTTTTGGCCATTTCAATTTTTTCGCCCGTGCCTGATGTTACGAACACCTGGCAGCCTGCGGCTTTGGCCCATTGCAAGGCAAAGGTGCCTGTGCCGCTGCCTACACCTATTATTAATACCTTATCACCTTTATGCAGTTTGGCTTTGGTAAATAAGGCGCGGTAGGCGGTCAATCCCGCCAATGGCAGCGCGGCGGCCTGTTCCCAGGTTAAATGCGTGGGTTTGGGGTGTAGGTATTCGGCTTTGATCTTTACATATTCAGCGAAGGTACCATCCTGGGGCAAACCTAATATGGTAAAGTCCTTACCCTGAAATTCGGGATGATCGCCCCAGTTATTTGAGGGATTGATAATAACTTCTTTATTCAGCCAATCTTTATCAGCATCACTTCCCACTTCGGCAACAAGGCCTGCCCCATCCGACCCTAATATGGTAGGGTATTTAATGCCGGCGTATCTGCCAATGGTTATCCAATAATCGCGGCGGTTAAGGGCGGCAGCTTTAATTTTCACTAATGCCTCCCCGGGTTGCAAAGTTGGTTTCTCCACTTCTTTCCAGGCAAGTGGTTGGTCTTTAGCTTCTAATACAAGGGCTTTCATTTGATTTCGGATATCGGATGGTCAATTTCGGATTTATATTATTAACCGGCAAATCGGTATTAAGGTTTTTACTATAAAACAGGGTTAACACAAGTTAACACATTTTTGTTAATTTTTTTAATTAAGTATTTGATAATGAGATATTTAATTACTTACATCATGCAAAAAGTGTTAACCATGTTTTTTTACTGTCAAAATCGTTCTTTTTGCCTGATGGCTTTTGCTGATCAGCAATAAAAAAAAAGACTTACGAAGTTTTAGAAACTTCGTAAGTCTTCAAATAAATAAGTCTTTTAAATCCGAAATTAGATAGCTTTGCTATATAACTCCGCTACGTGGTTCCAGTTAATCACGTTCCAAATAGCCGCCAGATAATCCGGGCGACGATTTTGATATTTTAAGTAGTAAGCATGTTCCCAAACATCAATACCTAAAATTGGTGTGCCTTTTACTTCGGCAATATCCATTAAAGGGTTATCCTGGTTAGGGGTTGATGTTACCGCCAGTTTTTTATCGGCAGTTACAATTAACCATGCCCAGCCTGAGCCAAAACGGGTAGCACCAGCTTCAGATACTTTGGTTTTCAAATCAGCAAATGAACCGAAAGTGCTTTTAATAGCATCAGCTAACGCGCCTGTTGGCTCGCCGCCACCGTTTGGAGACAATAAAGTCCAAAACAGGCTGTGGTTATAATGACCACCGCCATTGTTACGCACCCCAGCCGGGAATTTTGAAATGTGTTTAATAATATCGTCAATGCTGCTATCAGCCTCTGGCTTGCCTTCAAGCGCCTTATTTAAGTTGGTTACATAAGCCTGGTGATGTTTGCCATGGTGTATTTCCATAGTAAGCTTATCAATATGCGGTTCTAACGCATCGGTAGCGTAAGGTAACGCCGGTAGTGTAAATGCCATAATTATTGTTGTTGAAGTTTAAAAATCGTAAACAAATATAAGGGTTGAAAACGCTTATTGTTCTAAATTAATGTCAAGTTTTTGTTAGTTTGTTGGTTATCGCTTCGTCTTAAAAAACTCTTTTATCATTTCAGAGCATTCATTTTCAAATATTCCGCCCGTTACTATTGTTTTGGGGTGAATTATTTTTTGACCGATGCGGCCAAAACCGCGTTGCGTATCATAAGCACCAAAAACTATTTTACTTAGCTGGAACCAGTATGATGCACCTGCGCACATTACGCAAGGCTCCAGGGTTACATACAAGGTGCAATCTTTTAAATATTTACCGCCCATATAATTAGCGGCTGCCGTAAGCGCCTGCATTTCGGCATGGGCAGATACATCGTTTAACCGTTCGGTAAGGTTATGCCCGCGGCCTATTATCTGTCCGTTACAAACCACAATGGCCCCAATAGGTATCTCATCCTCAGCCAAAGCCAGGCGGGCCTCTTTTAGTGCCTCCTTCATAAAAAAATCATCCGGCGATATAGCCGGCTCATCGCCAAACGTAACGTATCTCATTATATTAATTTACTGCCATTTGGCACAGGTTTATCTATACTGGTTAAAACGATGTCGCCATACTCATCAGCAAAGCCGGTAACCAAAAACTCCGACATAAAATTGGCTATCTGCTTTTTGGGGAAGTTAATAACCCCCACTATCTGCCTGCCGGGTAACTCCTGTTTAGTAAAGTGCCTGGTAATTTGCGCGCTTGACCATTTTATCCCAAATTCGCCAAAATCCACCTTGAGTTTATAGGCTGGCTTGCGTGCTTCGGCGAAGTCGGCCACTTCTAAAATGGTGCCTGCGCGTAGCTCAACTTTTTCAAAATCTGTCCAGGTTATGGTTTGCATAGGGTAAAGGTAGCAAGCTGTTTTTAAAGTGTTAAATAAAACAATAATTATTGTAACATCCTGATTTAACTTGCGTATAAAGCAATATCACAATTAGTTGTAAGATGCCAATTAAACTAAAATCAATACTTATTGTTGCCGATAACAACTCGAGTATTATAGTAGAGGTTAAAAAAAATCCAGTTCGTGTTAATTGTATTAACCGAATTTTTCCCGCGATACATGAACATAAACCCGATGGTATAATACTGGACCATGATTTTCTGGGTAACGATATGGAAAAAATATTACGCCGCTTAATGTCCAACCCGTTTTACAGGGGGATCAAAATATCCTGCTATAAATCAAAACCACATACCCGGGTTGATGGCCTGTTAAAAGCCCTGGGGGTGCAACAATTTATTTATGCGCCGGAGCAACAACAACCTGTGGCTACGCCGGAAAAAACCTTGACCGGAGTTTTAAAAAGCTTTTCTGTAGGTAAATTAGCGTTGCGTTTTATACATTAATCTATCCACTCAAACTTAGTGTAAGGCACCAATACTGCTGGTATTTTAATTCCTTTATCAGTCTGATTATTTTCTAACAACGTAGCCACAATACGCGGCAAGGCTAAAGCGCTGCCATTTAGTGTATGTGCCAGTTGCGTTTTACCCTCTGCATTGCGAAAACGCAATTTTAGGCGGTTGCTTTGAAAAGTCTCGAAATTGGATACAGATGATACCTCCAGCCAGCGTTGCTGTGCCGCGCTCCAGGTTTCCATGTCATAAGTTAGTGCTGATGTAAAGCCCATATCGCCACCGCATAAACGTAATACACGATACGGCAAGCCTAATTTTTGCAGCAAGCCTTGCACATGCAGACTCATTTGCTCCAATATTTCGTATGAATTATCGGGGTGTGCTATTTGCACCACTTCTATTTTATCAAACTGGTGCAAACGGTTCAACCCGCGTACGTGTGCACCATATGACCCGGCCTCGCGACGGAAGCATTGTGTATGTCCGCAATTTTTTACCGGCAGTTCATCAGCCTTTAAAATTACATCGCGGTACAGGTTGGTAATAGGTACTTCTGCAGTGGGTATTAAATATAAATTATCCACCGTTACATGATACATCTGCCCCTCTTTATCCGGCAGCTGACCGGTACCAAAACCTGATGCTTCATTAACCATTAGCGGCAGCA
>NZ_JBDTJZ010000150.1:0-19749 GCF_039935595.1 Mucilaginibacter sp.
AATAGTATATTGCGGAAAGCAATTTTTTTGCCATATTAAACAGATTAGAAGTACTAATAAAAGTGTTTTTTTCATACTTTTAAGAGCGGGAAACGGGATTCGAACCCGCGGCCTTCAGTTTGGGAAACTGATGCTCTACCAACTGAGCTATTTCCGCTAATGTTTATCAAACATAATTATTTATATTCACTCATTCAATAATTCGCTAAATCACTCATTATATAATGCCCGTTATACTACCCGTAAAAGATAAAAGCCCAAGTTGGGGCCATGACTGCTTTATTGCCGAAAATGCCACCATAGTTGGTGATGTAGTAATGGGCGATAATTGTTCAGTATGGTTTAACGCCGTAATACGTGGGGATGTGCATTACATCAAAATAGGTAACAATACCAATATACAGGATGGCGCCGTTATACATGCCACCTATTTAAAAGCGCCGACTAATATTGGTAATAATGTATCTATAGGGCACAATGCCCTGGTGCATGGCTGTACGCTGCATGACAATGTTTTAATAGGCATGGGAGCCATAGTAATGGATCATGCGGTGGTTGAGCCGTATGTTATCATCGCTGCCGGATCTGTAGTGCTTGAAAAAACGCTTTGCGAATCAGGGTATTTATATGCGGGCACCCCGGCCAAAAAAATAAAGCCACTAACTACCGAGCAGCGCGAAATGCTGGATAGGTTACCCAATAATTATATCATGTATTCGGGCTGGTTTAAGGCGTAGGCTCAGGCGGTATATCAACGGTCTCCTCAATATCAAAGTTTGGCCTTAATGTCATTAACTTAGGGTCAATCCAAACATGCTCAGGCTGCCGGTTTTCTTTCAGGCTACCGCTGTCCCATTTACCGTTTCGGTTGGTATCATAGGTTACCCGTACTTTATATTTACCTACCAAATAATTACGGTAATCAAGCGAAGCGTTTTTCTTTATTACATCGGTACGTAAAACATTGGCCGTTTCGTTAAGTAATTCTACTATATAGCTTCGTGCGGTGTCAGGAACAGATATTTTTAAGGTTAACAGGCTATAATTGTCCGGCTTATCTAAACTGAATCTTTTGTTGGCCACTTTGTTTTTTTCACCAAAAAATCCGGTTAAAGCGCCTTCACTAAAGGTTAGCAGGTAGGTGGCATTTTGCCTCCACGGGTATCGTATGGAAAAACGCTTGGTATTACCGGTATCCCTTAAAATCGTAAAATTTGTCACTATTGTCGAGTCCTGCTTTAATGTTATTAATGATTTTAAAACAGCAGTTAAAGGCGTATTAGTTAATATCTCCAGGTTGTTACCCGGCTTTATTAAATTACCTGCGTCTGCATTGGTGTACATCGCTATGGTATGCACAAAAGTTTCTTTGCGACCTTTACGCAACGTGGCGGTATCAAGGGGTTTATTGTTATCCAGCACGGCAATTTTAAGCGAATCAAAGTCCATGCTACGCATATAAACGTATGCGGTATCTTTTGTTGGTGTAAACTCTACAAATTTTTGATCATTCAAAGCCGATGATGATATTATCCTCAAAGCCGGCTTTTCCAGGCGACGGTTAAAGGTGAGCAGTATTTTACCGTCAACATCAAAACGGTGGTCGATAAGCCTGAATTTTACGGGAACCTGCTTAAACAAATGTAAGTTTACACCCGAAGTGTCTTTTGTAAGTGTTATAGTTTTTGTGGGGAAGCCAATAAGTTCATTCTCGTTATTATATATTCTGTCTGGGGTGGTTTCCTTTAGCGCGTACAATTTATAGGTGCCGGAATGTAAATTGCCCAGTGTAAAGTTTCCGGAGGTATCGGTACTGGTAAATATGGGCGGCTTCTTTTTACCAAATAAAAGCGAGTCCTGTTTTTGGGTGAACAGTAAAACCGATACATCTTTTTGTTTGTCTAATGAGAAATCATTCGTAACATTCCCCGAAATACTTAATGAGTCAATATATGGGCCGGTAGAAAAAACATAGGTAAAGTTTTTTAGCTGATTACCTTCATTAACATCTAAAACGGCCTTACCAAAATTTATTACATAAGTGGTGTTTTTTTGCAAGGTGTCCCTTAATGTAATAATCAGGCTTTTTTGTTTGATCCTATAATCCGGTGTTCCTTCCTGCGTCGGGCTTATGGTTATTTCCTGGTACGGGTTGTTTAATTTAAAATATTCGTCAAAATCTAATTTAATTTGTTTCCCGGTAAAATTACGAGTTTGATTTGCCGGTGTGGCCAGCAATAATTTGGGTGGTAAAATATCGCGAGGACCTCCCTGTGGTTTTTGAGGCACGGCGCAGCCAAAAGCGAGCAGCAATACCACAAAAAGCAATAACAATTGAACAGTTTTAGGCCACTTTTTATTTAACGTCATTTTTAAGCGAAATAAGCAATTTTTTTGTTTTGATAAGGATTTATATGCTGATTTAAAAATATTGGCTTATATTTAAAATTTTATAAAACATTGATTATCAAATGTTTATATCCTATTTTGATATATGGACCATTAAAACGGATATGTCTGATGGCGAAACCCCCGAAATGCGCGATGCTTGCCCCAATGTTCGGGGTTTTATCCGCATCAGCTTTTCGCGGGCCTCTTTTGATAGCGATTGTAATTTATGATAATCAAATTCGGCATTGATCTCGCGGTCTTCCATTTTTTTCATGCGGTCAACAATTTCCATTTCCTTTTCAAAATAACTCTCGTATTTGATTTTTATTTCAGCCTGCTCAATAGTTTCTTTATCGTAGGCAGATAATAAATTTTTAAGGCCGCTGTCTACATTAATTAAATCAGCAAATGTTATTTGCGGACGGCTCAACAAATTAAATAATTTGGCACTCTGCGATAGCGGGCTTGTTTCTACACTTTCTAATAAAGTATTTACATCAGATGGGCTTATGGATTTACTCCGGGTAAATGCCACAATATCATCCGAGTTTTTTACTTTTTGATTTACCTTTTCTAAGCGCTCATCATTTATTAAACCCAATTGATGACCGATAGGGCTCAGCCTGATATCCGCGTTGTCTTGCCGTAATAGCAACCGGTGTTCGGCTCTTGAGGTAAACATTCGGTACGGCTCTTCCGTCCCTTTGGTTACCAGGTCATCAATTAATACACCGATATATGATTCTGACCTTTTCATTATAAGCTCGTGTTTATCATATACCTTTTGGTGCGCGTTAATACCGGCGATAAACCCTTGTGATGCTGCTTCCTCATAACCCGTGGTTCCGTTTATCTGTCCGGCAAAAAACAAGTTGCTTATTTTTTTGGTCTGTAATGTCAGGTCCAACTGGGTTGGCGGAAAAAAATCATATTCAATAGCATAACCCGGTCTAAGCATTTTTACGTCTTCAAACCCTGGTATTTGCTTTAATGCTTTGTATTGTACATCCTCTGGCAATGAGGTAGAGAAGCCATTGATATACATTTCAACGGTATTTAAACCTTCCGGTTCTACAAATATCTGGTGCCTGTCGCGCTCTGCAAAGCGATTTATTTTGTCCTCAATGGATGGGCAATAACGCGGGCCCAATCCTTTGATTCTCCCGGTAAACATGGGCGATTTTTCAAACCCTTCTTTTAACGTTTCGTGTACATTAGTGTTGGTATAAGTTATCCAGCAGCAGCGTTGCTCCTGTATCATTTCCACGTCGGTGTATGAGAAGCGGCCCCGTTCTTCATCGCCCCATTGTTCCTCCATTAAGGAGTAGTTTAGACTTCGGCCATCTACCCTGGGTGGCGTACCTGTTTTCATCCGGCCAGATTCAAATCCTAATTCTAATAGCTGTTCAGTTATGCCCGTAGCTGCACGTTCGGCAGCGCGACCACCGCCAAATTTCTTTTCGCCAATATGTATAATGCCATTTAAAAATGTCCCGTTAGTAAGCACCACTGCATCCGCCTCTATCTCTACACCAATGGATGTTTTTACGCCACAAACTTTATTGTCCTTAACCAATAGCGAGCTTACCATATCCTGCCAAAAATCAACATTGGGTGTACGCTCTAAGGCCAATCGCCATTCTTCAGCAAAGCGCATACGGTCGCTTTGAGCCCGCGGGCTCCACATAGCAGGCCCTTTTGAGCGGTTAAGCATCCTGAATTGTAAAGAAGTTTTATCCGTAATAATACCCGAATATCCTCCCATCGCATCAATCTCGCGCACAATTTGACCTTTGGCCACGCCGCCCATAGCCGGGTTGCAGCTCATTTGGGCAATGGTGCCCATATTCATGGTAACCAGCAAAACGGATGAACCTAAGTTTGCTGCCGCTGCCGCCGCCTCACAGCCGGCATGACCGGCGCCCACTACAATTACATTATATTTTTTAAACATTTCACCTCCCATGTTCCACGTGGAACATATAAATTATTTTGTTTTTCCCGATGTTCCACGTGGAACATTAAAAAACGAGAACAGCGCAAACGCCGCCCAAATACCCTCTAAAACTACAAACGGATAAAACCGTATTAAATATGATGATACCCCACACATAGCTGCGCCTATAAAATTTAATAGCGTGTAGGTGCGGCTTTCGGCCTTAACTTTTTTATATAAATTTAATAAAAATGCAACTAAAAGTATAATTACACCTAATGATGCTATGATATCTGATAGTAACATTATGCTTCTTTTAATTCTGTCAGTTCAATCCAGCGCATACTTTTTTCATCCAGCTCGCTATTTAATTCGGTTATTTTTTGCGACAACTCAATAACCTTATTGTTTTCAATGTTACTTGTATTGAGTTGCGTGGTAACTGTTTTTATTTGATCCTCCACTGCTTTTATTTCGCTTTCTAAAGTTTCCAGCTCCTTTTGCTCTTTAAAACTCAATTTGCTTTTTTTTGTTGAGGCGGATGAAGGTGCCGCCGCTGTAGCCTTGTTGTTTTTAATTTCCTGCTTTTCATCCTCCAAATCCAAACGATAAGAAGAATAGTTGCCGTTATATATACGCACATGGCCGCCTTCTTCCATAATAAATAGCTGGTCGGTCAGCTTATCCAGCAAATACCTGTCGTGCGATACCATCATCAGCACGCCGCCATAATTGGTTAAAAACTCTTCTAATACATTTAGTGTGTCAATATCCAGGTCGTTGGTTGGCTCATCCAGTATCAAAAAGTTAGGGTTCTTCATTAATACCTGCATTAACAGCAGGCGCTTTTTTTCGCCCCCACTAAGCTTGGATACAAAACCATATTGTTTAGCCGGCGGAAAAAGAAATAAAGTAAGCAATGCCGATGCCGATATCATCTTTCCATCGGCCATGGTAATAAACTCAGCAACATTTTTTACAATGTCTATCACGCGGTCATCATCGTTAAAGGCAATGCCCGATTGGTGAAAGTATCCAAAAACAGTTGTTTCGCCTTTATCAACCATGCCGCTATCCGGCTGTAACTCGCCGGTAATTAAGTTTAACAGGGTTGATTTGCCTGTGCCGTTTTTCCCGGCAAGGCCAATACGGTCACCCTTTTTAAATACATAATTAAAGTGATTAACAAATGGGCGTCCGCTAAAAGATTTACTTATATCCTTTATCTCCATTATTTTGTTGCCTTGGCGCGCTGTTTTAACACTTAGCTCCACATTTACCTTAGGGCCATTATTTTGCGTTTTGCTTTCCAGATCATAAAATGCATCAATGCGCGATTTAGATTTGGTTCCCCTGGCCTTAGGTTGTCTGCGCATCCACTCCAGCTCTTTGCGTAATAAATTGCTGTTTTTTTGAAAAGTCGCTTCGTCTGATGCCTCCCGTTCTGCTTTTCGCTCTAAATAATAGCCGTAGTTACCTACATACGGAATAATTTTCCCTTTATCTATCTCCAGTATCTCATTACACACGTTATCTAAAAAGTACCTGTCGTGCGTAACCATTAATATGGTTTTTGAGCCATCGGTGAGTAGTTTTTCCAGCCATTCAATAGTATCAATATCCAGGTGGTTGGTTGGCTCATCCAATATATATATATCCGGATCTTCAATTAAGAGCCGGGCAAGCGCCAGCCGCTTTTTTTGACCGCCGGATAAGGTGTTTATGCTTTGGTTAAGGTGATGTATATCTAAGCGGCCTAATATGGTTTTTATCTTATATTCATATTCCCAGGCATCCACATCGCTTAATTCCTCCATTACTTTTTCTATGGCTTTGCTATTGTCGGGGTCGTTCTCTAACAGCTCCTCGTATTTCCTGATGGCCTGTTGTTGTATATTATCAGCGTGAAAAATATAGTCGCTAATGGTTACCGCATTTTTAAAATTAGGATCTTGTTCCAGATACCCCATATTAAGGTCCTTCATTTGGGCTACCTTACCCTCGGTTGGTTTTAATGAACCCGCCAATAATTTTAATAAAGTTGTTTTCCCGGCTCCATTTATGCCAACCAGCGCCACCCTGCGGCCCCGGTTAATACCAATAGATACATTTTTAAACAACCAGTTATCATGAAAAGAGTGCCCTAAATTTTCGGCAGATATATATGTGCTCACGCTAATTTTTTTATTTGATCAGATTGGTAGATAAATACACCCTGCTGATTATGTTTAATGGACTGTTTATACATGGCCGATGCCACTGTTTTTGCTGCAATTGTTTTATATTTTTTTAACGGCCCAAACAGCACGGGGTTTAATAATAACATTAGTTTTATGGTGAAACGTTCAAAACGGGTGCTATCGGTACGGGGCCCAATTAAAACCGATGGGCGGTAAATATGAATACTTTTGTAGGCCATACCTTTAATATCGTTTTCTGTTTCGCCTTTCATTTTAAGGTAAAAATTTAATGACTGTTCGTCTGCGCCAAGTGATGAAACCAAATGAAACTGCTCCACCCCATTTTTTGCGCCGATCTCTGCCATCTTTACAGTATAATCATGGTCAATTTTATGGTATTCAGTTAAGTCGGGCGTTTTTTTACGGGTCGAGCCTAAACAACAAAATATGGCACGCCCGTTAATGTGTTCCGCATAGTCTTCTAAATGGTCAAAATCAATAATAATTTGTTTTAGCTTTGAACTATGTATAGGAAGTTTTTTGCGGGCAAGGCTGGTAACTTCAGTATAATTATTACTCATTAACAACTTATCAACCAGGTTTCTGCCAATAAGTCCGCTTGCGCCTATTATTACCGCTTTAAATGACATATATTATCAATAGTTTGGGCAAAAATACACATAAATAATTTGTGGAATAAAATTTGTATGTTTAAACATGTAATTATAAAACAATATAGATATGAAAACAATATTTTATCCCGCCAACGAGCGTGGAACAAACGATATCGGATGGTTAAAAGCTAAATTTTCATTCAGCTTTGGTCCGTATTACCATCCCGAAAAAGTACATTTTGGGGCTTTAAGGGTATTAAATGACGATATTATTGAAGCGGGTGCCGGTTTTGGAACCCATCCGCATGATAATATGGAGATCATTACCATACCCCTTGAAGGTGCTTTAGAACATAAAGACAGCATGGGTAACATCGGCGTGATCCATTCGGGCGAGATACAAGTAATGTCCGCTGGGTCGGGAGTAACACACTCAGAATATAATCATTCTCAAACAGAGGGGGCCAATACGTTGCAAATATGGCTGTTCCCTAAAGAAAGGAATATTAAACCAAGGTACGATCAAAAAAGCTTTACTGACGTTTTAGAAATAAATAAGCTGGTTACTTTAGTATCGCCAGACAAGGATAGTAAAGACAGCCTTTGGATAAACCAGGATGCTACTTTTTCGATGGGTGATTTTGACGCCGGAAAACAAATTGACTATACCATAACCCGCCCGGAAAATGGCGCATATATATTTGTTATTGAAGGGTCGGTAAAAATAAACGATCAGTTGCTAAACAAAAGGGATGCTTTGGGTGTTTATGATACCGGTTCAATACTTATTGAAACCGAGGCACATACCCGATTGTTGATAATGGATATCCCCATGATGTAACACTTTTTATTGGCCGCGGCTGATATTATTGAACCGTTATCAAACAATTAAATATTTAATTGTTTTAACACTTAAATAATATCAACATGGCAGAAGAAGTTGCAATACCCGGCTGGAAAAAATGGATGGAGGACGTTGGCGATCAGGTCAATTTTTTCAACCGGTTTGTTAAAAATATATTTGTTGGCGGCTTTGAGTGGTCTGAATTTGTAAGGCAATGTTACGAAATCGGCTACCGCTCATTTATGCTGGTTGGCATTACCTCTTTTATAATGGGCGTGGTTTTAATTTTACAATTAAGGCCCACCCTGGTAGCTTTTGGGGCGGCAAGTATGCTGCCCAAAACGCTATCCGTTTCCTTCGTCCGCGAGATTGGGCCGGTTATTATAGCCATTATCTGTGCCGGTAAAATAGCCTCAAGTATTGGTGCCGAGCTGGGCAGCATGAAAGTTACCGAGCAGTTAGATGCCATGGAAGTGTCAGGCGCCAACCCCCTGCAGTACCTTGTGGTTACCCGTATATTAGCTACAACCTTAATGGTGCCGCTTTTATCCCTTATGGGCGATGTTATCGGTTTGTTTGGCGGCTTCCTCGCACTAAACCTGCGCGACCATATCAGCGGGTCCCTGTATGCTACCAAGGTGGTAGCTTCTCTGGATTTTACTGACTTTTTACCCGCGGTTATTAAAACCATATTTTTTGGCCTGGCCATAGGCTTTGTGGGTTGCTATAAAGGCTTCCACTCAAGCAAAGGCACCGAAAGCGTTGGTATTGCTGCAAACTCCGCCGTGGTAACAGCCTCGCTATGGATTTTTGTTATTGATGCTATTGCGGTTCAGATAACCAGTTTATTATTTTATAAATAACATGGAAGAAGATAAAATAATAAACAAACCCGAAAGAACCGAAATAAAGGGAAAAGGCGACAATGTGATCGAAATGAAAGGGGTTAAAAAATCTTTTGGCGATAAAGAGGTTCTAAAAAACATTACCCTTAATTTAAAACGCGGCGAAAATGTGGTTGTGCTGGGCCGGTCGGGTCAAGGCAAATCAGTTGCAATACAATGTATAGTAGGCTTGTTAACGCCTGATGAAGGCTCGTTAAAAGTATTTGGCGAAGAAGTTGCCGATATGAACAACGATGAGTTAAAAGAACTCCGCATGAAGATAGGCTTCCTGTTTCAAAGCGGAGCCCTTTATGATTCCATGACCGTAAGAGAAAACCTCGAGTTTCCGCTTACACGTGTACTAAAGCTAACCGACCAAAGCGATATTGATAAACGTGTAGAAGAAGTACTGGAGGGCGTTGGCCTGGCCGATGCTACCGAAAAACTGCCGTCTGACCTGTCGGGCGGTATGCGTAAACGAATAGGCCTTGCCCGCACACTTATTATAAAGCCCGAAATAATGCTTTATGACGAGCCAACAACCGGCCTCGACCCCATAACCTCCCGCGAAATAAGCGAGCTGATATTAAACATGCAGAAAAAATATAAACCATCATCCATCATCATAACACATGATATGGAATGCGCGCGCATAACTGCCGATCGTGTAGTAATTATGGACGAAGGCGAATTTATAGCCGAGGGCACATTTGATGCGCTGCATAAATCAACCAACAAAATTGTAAAATCATTTTTTAAAGACATATCATGAAAGCAACCCCTTCACAAAAACTAAAAATTGGCATATTCACCGTAGTGGGTATACTGGTACTGATTTTTGCCGTATTTTTTATAGGAAATCAGAAAAGCCTGTTTAGCTCAACCATTCAGCTAAGCGGTGTATTTAACAACGTTAATGGTTTGCAAATAGGTAATAATGTGCGTTTTGCCGGTATTAATGTAGGCGTTGTTAATGATATACAAATACAAAATGATACCGCTGTTAAGGTGATTGTAAACATTGATAATGATGTAAAGAAGTTTATAAAGACAGATGCAAAAATGAACATCGGCAGCGACGGTTTAATGGGCGATAAACTAATCGTAATATCTCCGGGTGGCGCTAGTACTACCCAAATGGTTAAAGATGGTCAGCTAATAGGCTCTGTCAATCCTATTGATGTAGACAAAATTATAGGCAAGGTTACCCATATGGCCGATGATGCCGGCTCGCTTATTAATAGCTTATCGCAAATTGTGGGTAAAATAAATAATGGCCAGGGTAGTATAGGACGCCTGTTAAATAATGATAAGATGGCCAAAAACATGGAAGCCACAGTAGCGCAGGCGCAAAAAACCATTAAAAATGTGCATCAAACTTCAGCGACTTTAAATGAGGACCTTAAGGCAGCCCAGGGCAACTTCCTGCTTAAAGGATTCTTTAACAAGAAAAAGAAAGCAGCCAAAGCCAAACAGGACTCTATACAAAAAGCCCAGGACGCAAAAAATGGCTCATCAAAAAACTAAACACCAAAACAAAGAAAGGCTACTGATCATTTGAGTAGCCTTACTTTGTTTAATATGTACCCGAGTATATTATAAATATTTGGTGATCTCTTCAGATGTTGGTATTACAGCCGAGCGGAAACGATGGATTAAATTACCATTTTCGTCAATTAAAAATTTCTCAAAATTCCATTTGATCTCGCCCGTAAAATCAGGATTTGGCGCGGTTGTTAAATATTTAAATAACGGAGCTATATCATCGCCCTTAACACTTACTTTTTCAGTAAGTAAAAAATGCGCTTTATTAGTAGCCTGGCAGGCTTTTATTTCAGCCGGAGTTCCAGGTTCTTGGTTAGCAAAATTATTGGCCGGGAAACCAATTACTACCAGTTTATCTTTGTATAGGTCTGCTAATTTTTGCAGCGCTTCAAACTGCGGTGTATAACCACATTTTGATGCTGTGTTTACGATTAATATTTTTTTGCCTTTGTATTTGGCTAAAGAAAAATCTGCGTTGTCTAAAGTCTTAAGACTAAACGAGTATACGGTTTCTGGTGCTTTGGCAACGGCTGTAACAAATATTAATGAAAATATTAATGCAAGTGTTTTCATGGTTTTAAGTTTTTAAATAAAAAATTGGTGTTGTCTGGTGTAAAATTAGATATTAAACGTCCTCTTTACCAAATATTTATCCTCCATTTGTGTCATTTTTTTGTTATCCGCGGGTGTTTTGTCTTTATAACCCAATAAATGGAGTACGCCATGTATAATTACCCTATGTAATTCATTAACAATGGTTTGATCAAATTTGGCAGCGTTTTCGCGGATGCGGTCAACAGATATAAAAATATCGCCGGTTATGGTTTTTTCGGTGGTGGAATTATCAAAGGTGATGATATCGGTATAAGTATCATGATCCAGGTATTGCTGGTTCATTTTAAGCAGGTAATCGTCCGAACAAAAAATATAGGTTAGTTCATCCAGCTTATAGCCTTCGGCAGCAATGGTATCTTTTATCCATTGCTTTACTTTAATTTTGTCCTTTAAATTATAACGAACGTCTTCTTCAAAGAAGCTTATTTGCGGCATTTATATTTTAAAAAGAAGTTCAACCTCGTTGCCGGCGGCATTAAACACACATTGATCTGCCAGGTGTTTAATAATAAACACCCCCCTGCCCGTTAAAGCTTCCAGGTTTTCGGGCGCGGTAGGGTCGGCCAGGTGTACATAGTCAAACCCGGGGCCTTCGTCAGTAACGGTCCAGGTAATGCGGCGGCCATCCACTTCGGCGTTTACAATTACCTTTTTATTGGGGTCCAGCTTGTTGCCGTGTAAAATAGCGTTATTCAGGGCTTCGTTAAGGCAGGTCATCATATTGGCAAATACATCATCACTCACCTTGTATTTATCCGCAAGCTCTTCTATCAGGTTCTCCAATAAAGTTATGCTTTCCGTCGCCGACGGTAGCTGTAGTGTATATAGATCTGTGGCCTGATTTACTTGTTGCATATTATTTTGCATTAAGTTGCTCAAAATAAGATTTAATTTTTGTTTTATAATACAAATTAAGGTTTGGCGGTACAGTTTTTATCTGTTCCGTTTGCTTGGCTTTAATTTGCTGGTACTCCTGCAGGGCCTTTATATATCCCGGCGGCATATCTTTACCGGCCTGGCTTTGCCGCTGCTGGTCCTGCTCGCGCTCCTGTTCGGCCTTCTCGGCCTCCAATAAACGTGTTTGTATCTGCAACTGGCGCTTTAACGCTTCATCGGTAATACGTCTGTTTACGAGATCCGTTTCAGTTTGTTCCATTTGTTTAGAAATAGCATCAGCATTAGGTATGGCGCTGCTTTTTTCTTTGCCGGCTTCGCGGCTAAGTTCCTGAAATTGCTGGCGTATTAGCTGCTGCTCGCGCGCCATACGGGCAAATTGCTCGCTCATATCGTTATTATTGCCCTGCTGCTGGCCCGGCTGATTTTGTTGGCCCGGTACTCGATTTTGACCGCCCTGCTGCTGCTGACCCTGTTGTTGCTGGCCTTGCCGCTGCATTTGCTCGCGCGCTTTTTGCATGTTTTGATTAAGCTGCTGCTGCTGTTTAGCCAATTGCGACATGGACTGTTGTCTTGATTTGCCGCTCTTGCCGCTGCTTTTGCTTTGGTTTGACGATGCCTGTAAGTTATTTAACGCCTCACTTAGCATAAGCGCCAGGTTGTTCATGGAGGTCATGGCGTATTGCTGGTTGTTATTAGCTTCTGCCGTCCTTCTGTCGCCCAGGTTATCAAGGGCCTTGTCAATACGGTCATTTATACTGCTTATCTCTGTATTTACGGTTGATTTTATTTGCGGTATGCGCTTGCTTAGTGAATATAAGCTGTCCTCGGCCGTTTTTAAATTATCTTTTATTCCCTTTTGCGTTTGCGCGAGGGTAACATAATTAGGGTCAAGCTGACTGGTGGTTTTTAGTTTCTGCATAATGGCTTCCTGGCTAAATGAACTGTTAACCAGGCTCTTTAGTAATTCACGTAACAAGTGTTCGTCAACAATGTTTTGTTGTTCCTGCTCATCTTGATTTTCCTGCTCCATTTTTTGCGCCATCTGCCTCATTTGTTGTGCCGATTGCTGTTGCGACTGTGCCGCTTTTTGCCGGTTGTTTTTTGAGAGCTGATCGCTGGCTTTATTCATAGCGTCATCGACATTCTGCTCCTCTAACTTCGGTTTCTCAAAATCCTGCTTGCGCTCGGTCTGCTGGTTGGCTTTATCCAGGTCGTCCAATGATTTTTTTATATCCTGAAACTCCTGTTTTTGTTTTTCCTGCTCTTTTTGCAGCGCCTCTTTTTCTGCCTGTGGAGATTGTGGGTCCTGCGGCTTGTTGGCTGCCTGGTCCTGTTTGGCCTGTTGATCCTTAGCTGCCTGGTCCTGTTTGGCCTGTTGATCCTTAGCTGCCTGGTCTTGTTTAGCTTGTTGATCCTTCGCTGTCTGATCCTGTTTAGCCTGTTGGTCTTTAGCTACCTGGTCCTGCGGTTTGTTTTGCTGGTTAGGGTCTTTATTGGTTTGTTCGGCCAGTTTATCCTGTTTATCCGCTAACTGCCGTAGCTGACTGATGTTTTGGTTAAGCTTTTGCTGAAACTCCAGTTTTTTATACAACTCCAGCATCCTGTCCAGCTCCCGTTTTAACGATTTATTATCGTTCTGCATTTTTGAGAGTTGCTGGCGTGTTCCCTCCTTTTGGTCGTTCTGTAAAAGCTGTTGCAGTTTTTCCAGCATTTCGCGTGTTTTGGGGTCAAGCACGTTATTAAGCAACTGCTCCATCATTTTTTGCTGCTCGGTAAGATCCTTTTGCTGCGGCTGGCTTTCCTGGCGGTTATATAAATTCTTTTTATTCTCGTCTTGTATCTGTTTTACCAATTCGTCAAGGTCCTTGCGTTTTTGCAGCAGATCTTCCACTTGTTTCTTTTCGTCAAATGAAAGCGAACTCTTATTTAACAACATTTGGTTCAACTTTTGCGATTCGCGATCAATCTCGGCGGCCAACTTACTCGCCGATTGCATTTTTTGCTTAACTATCTCGGTGCCTTTATTTAAATCGTCGTTAAGCTGTTTCTGGTCCGGAACGTTTAGCTGGCCTTCGGGCGAGCGTGTTTTTTTAGGACCGGATACGCCGTCATTATCGGCCACCTCAAAAAAGTACGTAACATGGTCGCCCGGGTTAATGCCCAGTTCTTTTAAGTTCCATAAATAAAAGAAATCCGATTGTGTTTGTGTCAAATCGGCTTTAACGGCTTTGGTAAACGCATGCTCTTTGCTCTTATCGGCGCCGGGGTTAACGGTATAATGAAAAGTTAAGTTTGAAAAACCGTGGTCGTCCTGTATCCTGCCGTTAAAGTAAATGGCCCGTAAACTTACCGAATCGGGTTTTTCCTGTACGGTGATGGCCGGGGCCTCATCGGCAATAACGTTTATGCGGTATAGTGCCGAGTCGGCGTGGTTAACCACATTGTTTAACGGTGCAATTTTATATATCGAATTTTTTAATATGCGTTCGCTATGCTCAAAAAGGTCCTTGCCTGTAGGGTTAACGGCTTGCCTGTCGTTATTCATAAAAAACAATAAACCGGTAGCATTTTGCGTATGCAGGTGCCAGGTAACCGAAGTACCCGCGGGCAGGGTAAGATCGCCGGCATTGGGTAGGGTTTCGCTTTTTTTGTTGAGGTAGGCCGGGTAATTCAACACCACCTCAAAATGTAGTAATGACGGGCGCAGATTAACCTTTACCTCGTAAGGTACTGATGAAAAGCCATTGCCTACCAGCCTGAATGTGGTATTTTGCTGTATGTTATTAAACAGGTAATGAAATTTGGTAACATTATCCTTATCCAGTTTAAAAGTATTGTTGGCGGTTTCTATATAAACATCCGCCGGCAGGCTATTGCCCTCCAGCTTAATATCCAATTTAAGGTCATCGCCCTGTACAACAGATAGCGCCTTGTTTTCTACCACAAATTTAAACGGGGCTACCGGGGCAAAATATTCATTATGCCTGATCAACCTTTTGGTGCTTTCGGTTAGTATTGACGGGGCCGCAAAAGCTATAATAACAATTACGCTTAACGGCATCAGCACCCATTTTAAATACCGGCGGTTTTCTTTAATGTTAACCGCAGTAGGGAAACGAACAGGCTTTAAATTCTCTATTTTTTGATTGATGCTGGCTTCTATCAGTTCAATGCTGCGGCTGTCGGTACCGGCCTGCTTTTTCAATTGCAGGGTGTTTAGCAGCTTATCATTTACATCATTAAAGTGGCGGCCTATAATTTCGGCAGCCTGATCGTGCGTGAGGGTATGCCCCAGTTTTAACCAGGCCATTAAAGGCGGTACAACTAACCAGCCTATTAACCCCAGGTTAATCAATATAAAGCTGTAAAATAGTATGCTGCGCGATGTTGGGTTAAAATTGCCAAAATACTCGCTTAGGGTAATAACAACGTATGCCGAAAACAAACCCGCACCTAAAAAGATGATACCTCTTAATAGCTTATTAAGATAATATTTTTTAATAAAAATATTGATCTTATCAATTAACAAGCTATAGTTTTCAGACGTGTTCATAAGCCGGTTGTTATTTCAACTCGAAGAATAACGCAAAAGTGTTTATAAAGATATACTATTAAGTAAATAATTCAAAGCCTCGTTTTTATTGAAATGATATTGTTATGATAATTTTACGTAAGGCCCTTTGTATATTTGTAAGGTAAACTTATAAGTTTACCTTGTATATGGAAGATCATCAATATATTTCACAATTGCGCACCGCCGTTACCCGGCTTGTTAAAAAGCTTCGCAAAGAATCTACAACCGGCGAGCATATATCACTTACCGAGCGGTCAACCATTGCATTGCTGTATAAACATAAGGCATTACAGCCGGGCGAACTTGCAGCAATGGAAAAAATAACCAACCAGTCCATGTCGCAAATATTAAATCATCTGCATGATCTGGGCTACACAACCCGCACGGCAATGCCGGATGATAAGCGAAAGGTAATGATAGCATTAACCCCCGAAGGCGAACGCGTATTACTACAGGTGCGTAATGAAATTGATGAATGGTTACTAAGGGCCATTGAGGCCACATGCAGTAAACAAGAACAGGAATTATTAAAACAGGCTATTGTACCGCTTACCAAGATCATAGATTTTGAATAATAGCAAACTAACAATATGGGAAGGATAGGGAATGAACATTAATACGTTTAAAGCATTTGGCAGCCGTAATTACCGGCTGTATTTTATAGGGCAATCGGCATCGTTGGTTGGTACATGGATGCAAAAAACAGCCGTGAGCTGGGTTATTTATACGCTTACCCATTCTACATTTATGCTGGGGCTAACGTTGTTTGCCAGCCAGTTTCCGTCGTTTTTATTCTCGCTGATAGGCGGTGTGGTGTCTGACAGGTATGACCGCTATAAAGTATTGCTCATTACCCAAATAGCCTCTATGGTGCAGGCGGCCTTGCTGGCCATATTAATACTGCTTGGTCATTATAACGTTTGGGGAATTTTATCATTAACGGTTTTACTGGGTATTATCAATGCCTTTGATGTACCGGCGCGCCAATCATTAGTG
Source organism: Mucilaginibacter sp. (assembly GCF_039935595.1). Classification (GTDB taxonomy): domain Bacteria; phylum Bacteroidota; class Bacteroidia; order Sphingobacteriales; family Sphingobacteriaceae; genus Mucilaginibacter. Next base: position 16,477 of record NZ_JBDTJZ010000150.1, read on the forward strand.
TATGAAATGGTTAATGATAAAAACGACCTCCCCAACGCGCTGGCCCTAAACTCATCCATGGTAAACCTGTCGCGTATTGTAGGTCCGGGCATTGCCGGTATTGTGTTAGAGAGTCTGGGCGATGGTGTATGTTTTGCTTTGAATGCTGTTAGTTTTATGGCCGTTATAGCATCGTTGTTAATGATGCGCCTGCCCAAATATGTTAAAGTCAATCACCCCAAAAATGTATTTGGCGAATTAAGGGAAGGCATGGCTTATATTAAACGCACGCCATCCATCGCGTTTGTGCTGGTTATGCTGGCATTAATAAGCTTACTGGTATTGCCCTTTAGCACGCTTATACCCTATTATGCCAAGGATGTTTTTAAAGGCACTGCCTCAACCTTTGGGGTAATTGACAGCTTTATAGGCTTGGGCGCATTTTCGGGGGCCATATTTTTAGCGTCGATAAAAACGGGCCGGAACCTTAAAAAAATATTGTTTATAAACACACTGGTATTTGGCGCGGGACTTATCCTTTTCTCGCACGAACATAATTACCCCTTGGCGCTAATATTTGTAACCATAGCCGGCTTTGGCATGATGTCGCAAATTACGGTGAGCAATACGTTGATACAAACTACGGTTGCCCCGCAAATGCGCGGGCGCGTCATCAGCTTTTATGCTATGGCGTTTTTTGGTATGCAGCCTATTGGCGGACTGGTGGTTGGCTCGGTATCCAAATGGATAGGTACCACCAATACCTTAATGGGCGAGGGTATTGCCGCGCTGTTAATTGGCGCGTTACACTGGCGCTACCTGCGGCGCGAAAAACTGAAAGCACAGGCCACCCAACCACCGGCAGGGGTTTTAACAAGATTAGCGTAAGTGCCTCATTGATAATTTTTTATTTCATTATCAGTATAGTTGCTAATTAAATAAATTAACCGGAGTTCCGTATAAACACATTGACCCGTAGGGTCTACCTGTTTGTAGAACAAATTATCCCGATTACATTATTGCCCCGTTAGGGGCTACCCAAATTAGCGAAGGGTAGCCCCTAACGGGGCACACCAATTATTTTATCCAGGTGCTACAAACAGGTAGACCCTACGGGTCATATCAATTTTACACTAATTTTCAAGTTAATTTATTTAGATTTACTGAGTTAAAGCCAATTAGCTAACCTAAATATTAAATCGTGAAATACAAGATCATTATAGCGGCTGCCGTTATCCTGGCGTTTTCTGTCGCTTTTATCAAAAAAAACCATGTTATTCCGGGTGCTCCGGTTACCATGAGTATTGACACTACCCGCAACTATAACCCCGACGTTATAAAAGTAGAAGGCTGCCCCACCAAAGCCGGCATAAAACAAACACTATGTTTGATTGATGCCTTTAAAGCGCAGCTAACTCCCCAGCAACAGCAGGTGGTGCAGTTACCCTACACCGTCAGCGACGCCAAAAAATGGAACAACCTGCCGCAGGGAATGGTACGTGCCGAGCTTAAAGCCCCGGGTTTAAACTTCGGCAGCATGACCACTAAACAAATACAATATGCCAAAGCGTTGATAAAGGCATTAGCGGGCCCCGCAGCAAACGAAGGCTGGGACGAACTGCAGCAAATATTAAATGCCGACGAATATTTAAAGGCAAACGGCGGCGCAAACTCGGGCAGGTATGGCGATAATAACATTAACATCGCTTTTTTAGGTACACCCGCCACTAAGGGTGTTTTTGAGATACAATATGGCGGGCACCATACCGCATTTGCCAATACGTATAAAGATGGTATACTGGTTGGCGCCACACCATCATTTAGAGGTATTGAGCCATTTGAAAAATTTGTTTGGAACGGCAAAGACAATCAGCCATTGCAGCAGGAACAGGGCGCATTCACGGCCATGTTAAACGCGCTGGACGAAAAACAATTAGCCGCTGCAAAATTAGACAAGGTTTACAGCGATATATTAACCGGCCCTACAAAAGACACGGCCTTCCCCGCAACGCCGTCGGGTATTAAGGTTGGCACGTTATCGGCCAGTCAGAAAGCGTTGGTTTTGGCCGCTATTACTACCTATGCAGGTGATGTGGCAGACTCCGGCCCGATCCTAAAAAAATATACTGCCGAATTGAACGATACCTATGTTTCTTATTCGGGTACAACAAGTATGGTAAACCGCAATGACTATGTGCGTATAGACGGTCCATCGGTATGGATAGAATACTCCTGCCAGAAGGGCGCTATTTTTGCAGGCACCCACCCGCATTCCATCTGGCGGGATAAAAAAACAGATTACGGCGGTAATTTGTAATAATGCGCAAATACATTATCCTGTTATTACTGGGCCTTTACACGATGGTAGCGGGGGCCCACCCTATGCCAAGCTCGGTAGTAAAGCTATCGGTATTGGATAGCTATATAAAAGGCGAAGCCAAAATGCCCCTGCCCGAACTGGAAAGCGCTATTGGGACGTCTATCTCCGGGGTTAATACACCATTCTTTAGGGATTATTTCACCAAACATATAGCAGCAATTTCGCAAAGCGGCGCATGGCAAACCACCATACAAAACATAACTACCAATGCCGCGCAAGACGTCGCCGTAGGCAAATACCGCCAGGTTGTGGTGCAGTTTACGCTTACCCCTGCTGCTATTAACGACCTGCGGAAATTCACCTTTAATTACGATGCCATTATACACCAGGTGGTAACCCATAGTGCCCTAATATTTATTGAGCAGGACTGGAGCAACGGTATACAAACCGACGCCGGGGCCCGGCAGATAGGTATTATTAAAACCGACATCGTAACCGGAAAGCTTTTCCCTTTACAAGTTAACCTGCAACAAGGCAGCGCATGGAAGGGTTTTGTAAGCATGGTAAAGCTGGGCATGCAGCATATTAAAGAAGGAACGGACCACCTGCTGTTTTTGTTGGTGCTGCTATTACCGGCCATGGTGCTGCCGTTAAAAAAGCGATGGGGTAAGTTTGGCGGACTAAAGTATAGCTGCGTTAACCTGCTTAAAATAGTAACGGCATTTACGGTGGGCCACTCGTGTACCTTGTTATTGGGCGCTATGGGCTGGGTTAAGTTGCCCGGGCAACCGGTAGAAGTATTGATAGCCGTATCTATTGTTGTTTCGGCGGCACATGCCATTTACCCGATATTTCCGCGGCGCGAGGTTTTTGTTGCAGGTGGTTTTGGGTTGGTGCATGGCTTGGCGTTTGCAACGGTACTGGCTAATTTAGATCTGGGTGCGCGCCAGTTGGTGTTAAGTGTGCTGGGTTTT
>NZ_JBDTJZ010000151.1:0-3856 GCF_039935595.1 Mucilaginibacter sp.
AGTAGTTTTATTTTTTTAAAAAATGGTACAACAAGTAAATAATAATTTACACGGAAAAACCTTAGAGAGTATATTAAATGACCTGGTAAAGCATTATGGCTGGCCCGAATTAGGGTATCGTATTCGCATTAATTGCTTTTTGTCAGACCCGAGCATAAACTCGAGCCTTAAATTTTTGCGTAAAACCCCATGGGCCCGTAAAAAGGTGGAGGACCTGTACCTGGAAACTTTTTATTAAGCTTTTTTACCAAAAGCTTATGGGTTGGAATAAAAAAAAGAAGTATTCCGGGATGAGTTGGCTGTCCGTTATAATTAGCATTAACAATTACATCCCGGAAACTATCTAAACTTTTTTGGGAGGGAGGTCAAAAGCAACGGCATTATGCTCAAAATGCCCTTTATGCGATCCATCGCAAAAAGGTTTATTGGCTGATAGTCCGCAACGGCAAATTGAAACTATGGTACGACCCTGCAAGCCATAATTATTGCCCTGCATGTCTACAATTTCAAAATCGCCTTCTATTTTAACTGATCCGTTGTTATTAATGGTAAGTTTTGTTGACATATAAAATTATTTTGTCAAATATAACCAAGCCGATCAGCTTTTAAATGATTAACTGTTAATAATAATCTATCTGAGCTTATTTTTAAGTTGTTTTTTAACAGTATCATACCATTCCTGTTTTAATATACTTAACACTATAGAATCTCTGCGACCGCCATTTTGCAATGGTAAATGGTTTCTTAGTATGCCCTCAACAGTACATCCAATACTTTTCATAGCCGCAATACTGCGCTGGTTTTTAGCATCGGCCCTAAACTCAACACGCTCCATGCCCAGGGTTTCAAATGCCAGTTGCAGTAATAAAAATTTACAATGCTTATTTAAACCTGTGCCTCTAAATTTTTCGCCATACCAGGTATAGCCTAATTGTAAGCTTTGGTATTGCGGTTGTATATCATAAAAGCGGGTGCAGCCGGCATAGGTCTTGGTTGCCTTATCATAAACTATAAATGGATATTCTTTACCGGTGGCTTTAGCTGCAAGTGCAGTAGTAACATAGTTTGTCATGCCGTCTTTACCTGCGGCGCTTACGAGCGAATAGGCCCAGGTGTCGGGTTCGGTTAACGCATACGGCAAAAGATGTTCAAGATGCTCTTGTTTTAAAGTTTGCAATAGCACACTTTCATCTTCCAATAAATAATCTGTTTTTGTAAAAAATGCATCTATCATAAATAAGTTTACTTACAAAATTGTGAATGAAAAGCACTGGTTCAATTAAAATGTTACAAGAAAAAAATGTATGTTTTGATTATTGCAGGTAAATTTCAAACGTTTTTGGACATCATATCTAATCTCGACAAATTTTTATAATTTTTTTTACTAAAATTGCTAAGTTATTAAAACCAATTACCCGCTTTTTTATGAGTAAATATACTGGCCAAACCCGGCTTTTGGCAGCTACCGATTGTATAATTTTTGGGTTTGATGGTACAAGCATTAAACTGTTATTAATAAAACGGGGACTTAATCCTGCTAAAAACAAGTGGAGTTTAATGGGCGGTTTCATTCAGTCGTCAGAAAGCCCGGAAGATGCAGCAGTGCGTGTTTTAGAAGAATGTACCGGCCTAAAAGATGTATATATGGAACAGTTTATGGTGTTTGGTAAACCTGACCGTGATCCTGTTGAACGCACTTTATCAATAGCTTATTTTGCTTTGATTGATATACATAAGTACGAAAATCAACTAAGTGATAAATACCATGCAGAATGGTTTTTATTGAACAAAATGCCCGATCTGATATTTGACCACTCGGAAATTGTAAAACAAGCCAAAAAGCAATTGCGCTACAAAGCTGCACTGCATCCTATATTATTTGAATTGCTGCCCGAAAAATTTACCATTCCACAATTGCGTACCTTATATGAGGGCGTTTATGAAACCGAGTTTGATGATCGTAATTTTAGTCGTAAGCTGCTATCAACCAATTTATTGGTTAAATTGAATGAGAAAGATAAACTATCGTCGCGCAAAGGGGCATTTTATTATAAGCTTGATAAATCACACTACGAAAATAATTTCGAATCATTTTTGCACCTGATACCCACACCCGAAAAGTTTTTTTAACCTATTTTTGTTTTTTTTAAAAGTATTTTACTCTATAATCGTCTATGATTGTTATAGGATAAAATATTATTGTATATAATTTATAAATAACCTTAATGCCCAAACCTGATACCTCCAATAATCAAACAAAACCACCTGGCCTTTTAAGTTTGCTTAAGCCTTACCGGGGCTTGGTTTTGCTATTATTTTTATTTACCCTGCTTGGCAATGGTATAAACTTATGGCTCCCTAAAATTATAGCAGGTGGTATTGATGCTTATTCGCGTCATACTTTTAATTTAAAGTATACATTAACTGAGTTTAGTGTAGCCATACTATTTGTATTTGTTTTTGGTTACCTGCAAAGTATAATACAAACCTATGCTTCTGAGCGGGTGGCACGCGACCTGCGCACCCGGCTTGCTGATAAAATATCTAAACAGAGCTTTGCTTTTATTGAGAAGGCTAATCCCTCAAAACTGCTAACTAACTTAACTGCCGATACCGATTCTATTAAGCAATTTGTTTCGCAGGCAATTGTTTCTATAGCGTCGTCTTTATTTGTAATTATTGGCGCCAGTATTTTATTGTTAACCATTAACTGGAAACTGGCTTTAACAGTTATAGCTATAATACCCATAATAGGAGGTACGTTTTTTTGGGTGTTACGCAAGGTGCGTGCATTATTTAAACAAAGTCGCGAAGTTATTGACTGGCTTAATAAAATTATAAACGAGAGTATTTTAGGCTCGGCATTGATAAGGGTAATTAATTCGCAGCAGTTAGAAACCATGAAATTTCTGGAAGCCAATGCAAAAGCCCGGGACTTTGGATTAGCCATTTTAAAATTATTTGCAGGTTTAATACCGGTTATTACATTTACGGCAAGCTTATCAACTTTGAGCATACTGGTGCTGGGCGGTCACTTTGTAATAAATGGCACCATGACGTTGGGCGATTTTGCTGCTTTTAACAGCTATTTAGTAATGCTGATATTCCCGATACTGGTTATCGGTTTTATGAGCAACATTATAGCGCAGGCAACGGCATCTTTTCAACGGATTAGTATGATATTGAATGCGCCCGAACTTGCAGAAACCGGAGCGATTACAGCAGACCTTAAAGGTGATATAGAATTAAAAAACATATCGGTTTTTTACGGGCAAAAACCGGCTTTAAAAAATATTTCACTAAAAATACAAGCAGGATCAAAAATAGCCGTAATAGGGCCCACAGCCGCCGGCAAATCGCAACTGCTTTATTTACTTACCGGATTAATACCGGCCAATGAGGGTGTTGTTGAATTTGACGGGCATAGTATTGAAAGCTATAACAGCGAGACGTTTCATAGCCAGGTTGGTTTTGTTTTTCAGGACAGCATTATTTTTAACATGAGCATACGCGAAAACATAGCCTTTAGCGATACAGTTACTAACGAATCATTACAAAAAGCAATAGATACTGCCGAACTGGATGAATTTGTTGATAATTTACCAGATAAACTAAGCACCATAGTATCTGAGCGTGGTTCAAGTCTTTCGGGGGGGCAAAAGCAACGCATTATGTTGGCCAGGGCCCTGGCGGTAAATCCTAAGGTTTTATTGCTGGATGATTTTACAGCCAGGGTTGATGCCAGTACCGAACGAAAGATATTAATTAATATTCAGCAAAATTATCCAAACCTTACATTGATATCTGTAACCCAAAAAATTGCTTCAATTGAGCATTACGACCAGATAGTAGTGTT
>NZ_JBDTJZ010000152.1:0-21343 GCF_039935595.1 Mucilaginibacter sp.
TGCGCCAATTGCAGCAATACTTCCAGTCATTTTGTTTGTTTTTTAAACGTGTATATTAATAGATAATTAATTCAAATTAATGGTGATGCTCCTCAACCGCCATACCAATAAACAGGGCGGTAAGCATCGTAAAAATGTAAGCCTGTAAAAATGCAACAAGCAATTCAATGGTATCCATAAACACCACAAATACTATTGATGCAGGGGATACGTATAATGTTTTAAAAATAAATATCAATGATATTAAGCTCAGCACAATAATGTGGCCAGCGGTAATGTTGGCAAACAAACGTATCATTAACGCGAAGGGCTTTGATATAATACCAATCACCTCAACCGGAACCATGATAGGATATAACCAAAATGGAATATCGGGCTTAAAAATGTGTTTCCAATAGTATTTGTTACCGCTAAAGTTTATCACTAACAATGTGATAAAAGACAGGGTTAATGTTACTGCTATGTTACCGGTAAGATTATAGCCCCCCGGAAAAAAAGGTATTAAGCCAAATAAGTTATTGATAAGTATAAAAAAGAACATGGTTAATAACAACGGGATATACCGGGCATATTTTACACCTATATTAGGAATAGCCACATCATCACGAACAAACATAACCAATGGCTCCAGGAACGATTGCACACCTTTAGGTGCCTTACCCGAGCGTTTTCTATAACTTGAGGTTATGGTTAAAAATACCAATAATAATATAATCATACCCAACCACATACTTGCTACATTGCGGGTAATAGAAAAATCAATCAATTTACTATTAGGCTTTAAAAGGTTGGCACCGGGAGTTAAAGCATTATTATCGCCAACAATATTTATTTTATCTTTTACTAACCTATAGGTATAATATTTGCCGGTATAGTCTCCATTTTCCTCACCAAAATCTGATGATGAAAAAATTTCAAATCCTTTATCAGTATATAATATAATTGGCAACGGAATATGCGTTTTTCCCAATATATGCATAGAATGCGAATCGCCTATGTGTTCAAAAATAACATCTTTGGGATTGAACTTTTCCGACTCTCCTTTTTCAGCCTTTTCCTGAGCGAATGATGGTGTAGAAAATACACCAGACATCAAAAAAATGGCATAAATGAAGAATTTTTTAAAATTTTTTGAGTTCAAAATCGACTTATTATACATTAAAATGAAGTTTTCTACCTTAAATTTTGGTTGCGCAAGTTACGTAACAAAATATAAACTTCAAAGGCCGTATTTAAGAAATATAAGTAAAAAAAATCGGCCACAAAAACGTACTTATTTACCTTGTTTTTGAGCAAAAAAACAAGGGCAAAAACCAGGCATGAAAGTATTTTAAAAACGGTTGCGGCCAAAAAAGCCTGCGCCCCTTTTTCAGCGTTGATTTGTTGCGCCAGCGTTACCCCAATTATAACGGCAAGGGTAAGGCCCGACAAAAAAAAGTAGATGAGCCAAAAATGTGGCGTTATCAGGTCAGTATGGCCGTTTTGGGTAAGCCACATAGGCAAAGCCGCCAAAATAATAACAAATAATATGCAGTATAATACGTTATATATAAGCCTCAATTCTTTACTGATTTAAAAACAATATATAAAGAAATAAACACCCCCAACAGCGCCAACATTGCGGTTACCCACTTGGTAGTATGCCCGGCAGCAGCGTCAATTTTATACCCGGTATAGGCAAATACGCCTATAATGGCTATCATTTGGAAAGCCAAACCAGAAAATTTAGCATAATTAGCCATAGGCTTGCCTGGGGGCTGGTTACCAGGTTCATTTTTATCCATCTGCAAATTTATTAAACCTATTGTATAATCTTTAGTAAATTAGCCTTTGCTTTTCTAATCCGGATTTTTACTTTGAGGCGCTCCTTTACATCTATAATAAAACATACTAAATTTTTGCTGCCGGCAATATTGCTTGTTATAGCGGGCTGCTCGTTACAAAACAAGAACGGCTTTAACCGTGCGCTGCAAAATTTAACCGCGCATTATAACATACTATTTAATGCCAACGAGCTATTAAAACAAAAACAGGCCGATTATGCCTTAGCCTTTGTGGACAGGTATGATGACATATTAAGCGTTTACCAGGATACCATACTGCATACCTCGCCGCAGGATAAGGATCTGGAAGCGGCAATGACCAAAGCCAACCTGATCATCAACGAAAAAGAACAAAGCCATTATTTAGGCGATGCCTACCTGGTGCTGGGTAAGGCTAATTTTTTATACGCCAATTATTTTAACGCCGCCGAATTTTTTAGCTACGTAACCCGGTCGTTTACGGATAAGAAAAGCCGCAATTTGGTGCAGGAAGCGCGCGTTTGGAAAGCCCGAAGCTTAATTTACTTAAACAATTTACCCGAGGCCAAACAAACAATTGATACCGCGCTACTAAACATAAACCCCAAACAACGCATAACCGCTGATGTGTACGCGGCTGCAATGGCTTATGATATAGCCTCGCAAAAATATGCCGATGGCGAGGAGATAGCCAAAAAGGCCATTGCTTATTGCAAAAGCAGCAGCCAGAAAATACGGTGGACATTTATTTTGGGCCAGCTACAGGAACTTAATAAACATACCGATGCCGCTATTGCAAGCTATACCAAAATAGTTAAAAGCAACGCCTCGTTCGAGATGGCGTTTAATGCCAACCTGAACCGCATACGTATAAGCGACGAGCAGCAGGGCATACAAATGACGCGGACGCAGCGCCTGCTAAGCTTATTGAAAAATCAGAACAATAAGGATTTTGTTGACCAGATATATTACCAGGTGGGCGAAATATATAGGGCAAATAATGATTTAGATAACGCGGTTAAATACTACAAGTTATCCTTAAGCAACAGCAAAACCAATCAAAACCAAAAAGGATTATCATACCTGCGCATTGCGGATATCGATTTTAAAAACAAGGCCGATTATGTTAGCGCCAAAAAATATTACGATAGCACGCTAACCAACCTTTCGCCAAATTACCCTGGGTACCAAACCATACAAAAAAAGAGCAACAACCTGCAGTTACTGGTTGACAGGCTACATATTATATCCCGCGAAGACACCTTGCAAATGCTGGCCAAACTTGACGAGAAAACCCGGCTGGCACTTATTGACTCGATGGTGGTAAAACAAACCTTGCTGCAGCAACAAATAGCGGCGGCAAATACGGCTTCACAGGCAACGGTTAATACGGTAGCCAACGCTGCATCGCAAACGGCAAGTAAACCGTCGGAAAGTAACTTTTATTTTTACAATGTGGCTGCTGTAAGTCAGGGATATAATGATTTTAAGCGACGATGGGGCAACCGCAAGTTGGAAGATAACTGGCGCCGCAGCAACCGCGCCAGCGCTGATGTGGCCAGCAGTACCGCTATACCGGGCGCCATATCAAGCGGCGACCCTGATGCGCTGCCTAATGGTGTGCGTGCAAAAACTGCTAATGATGTAACCGCGGGCAGTTACCGGCAATCGTTAATGCAAAACCTGCCGCTTACGCCCCAATTAATGGCACAATCAAACCTGCGTGTTTATAACGCTTATTTGGATATAGCTAATTTTTACCGCGATATTTTAGATGATAAAAAAGAGGCCATTGCTAACTATTTGGTGCTTTTAGCTAAGTTTCCGGATGATCCTAATAAGGCGGCCATATATTATAGTCTGTACAGGCTTTATACTGATATGGATGCCGCACAGGCTACTGTATATAAAAACAAACTGCTAAAGGAATATCCTGAAACCACCTTTGCCAAAGTAATTACCGACCCTGATTACAGTAAGCGGATGGATGACAACGACGCTTTGTTTAATACAGCCTATAGTCAGACTTATAACCTATACGCACAAAAAAAATACACGCAGGCGATTAGTGATATAGACGCGCTGCTTAAACAATACCCTAACAATAAATTTTCGGCACAACTAAGTTACCTGCGGGCCATTAGTGCCGGGCACCAGGAAGGTTTAGCTCCCTTTCAAAGCGACTTACAGCAAATAACCGTTAAATACCCGGATGATGTAATAGTAAAACCTTTAGCCATGCAGCACCTGGCTTATATTGACGCTAACAGGGCCGCGTTGAGTACACAAACTTATGTACTGGCTGATAATGACACTACCGGACAACTGTTTATTCCGCCTATAGCCTACCAAAAAGAAACAGCTTTAAGGCGCAATATTACCGTAGAAAACGTGGCGCAGCAACGTGTTGAACCGGTAAAACCGACACCTGTTGAGCAGCCCAACCTTGCAGCGCCAACCGCAACTGCGCCTGTAGCCGTAACACCTGCACCAACGCCAACCGCCAATACGCCGGTTATTGTGCCGCCAACTGCAACGCCGCAAACAGTAGTGGTTCAGCAACCGCCACCAACGGTAACTGTTCCGCCTAAACCCATATCCACCTTATTTAATGAGCGCGATAATACGGAGTACTATTTTGTGGTAAATGTAAGTACCGGCACAACAGATATGGCTCCTTCGCGTTTTGGCATAGGGCAGTATAACAGGGCCAACTTTTTCCCGGCGTCAATAAAACATCAGCTTAAAAATGCGGGTGCCGATAACCAACTTATTTATGTAGGTTTATTTAAAAGCCTTGCCGATGTTAAAGCCTATGCAAGAGATATTATACCGCTGATGCCGCAAATTATGAAGGTACCAAAGGATAAATACAGTTTTTTTATCATTACAAAAGAAAATCTGGATAAATTAGCCAGCAAAGAATTATTGGATAGCTATATTGACTATTACCAAAAAACCTATTAAAAATGGACGTTAAACTTTCGCAGCAGGATATAAAAAGATACAACGGTTACATCTGGAAATTTTTTATTGGCTGCTTTGCATTTGTAGTATTGCTTTTAGCCCTTACTTCGGTAGGATTGTTTGGCACCGTGAAATCTTTTCGCGACCTGGAGAACCCAAAAAGCAATCTCGCTTCTGAAATTATTTCATCAGACAATCAATTGTTAGGCAAGTATTTTGTTGACCAGGGTAACCGGTCGAGGGTGAACTTTAACCAAATATCGCCTAATGTTACCAACGCGCTTATTGCTACTGAAGACAACCACTTTTATACCCACTCAGGTATTGATTTTTGGCGTACATTCAGTATTATCCCTTATAATTTATTAGGTAAAAAACAAGGAGCAAGTACTATTACCCAACAGTTGGCCCGCAACTTATTCTCGGACGAAGACAGGGCAAAAAATCCTATAAAGCGCTTTATACAAAAATTACAAGAACAGATAACCGCCGTAAAAATAGAAAAGCATTATACCAAGCAGGAAATTATTACCATGTACCTTAATACGGTATCTTTTGGATCAAATACATTAGGCATTAGATCGGCAGCACAAACTTACTTTTATACCACGCCTGATAAACTCACCCCCGATCAGGCAGCTGTATTAATAGCACAATTAAAAGGCCCGGCAATATATTCGCCCATAAATCATCCCGATAGGGCAAAAAACAGGCGAAATTTTATTTTGGGGCGTATGGCAGAAGAAGGCTATTTAAACGATGCCCAGGCTAAAGAATATCAAGCTAAACCTTTGGGGATTAGTTATCATCCAACCAATCATTACGAAGGCATTGCCCCCTATTTCAGAGCCGAACTAAAAAAAGAACTAACCAGGTTATTTACCGAACAGGGTATACAAAAAGCAGATGGAACGCCTTATGACCTTGACCGGGATGGATTAAAGATTTATACCACTATTAATTATCAAATGCAGACGTATGCCGAAGATGCGCAGAAAAAATATATGCAAACGCTGCAGGTATTATTTAATAAAACTATTAAGGGCGTCAGTATGTGGAAAACTGTACCCCAGTTTAAAATGCTGATTGAAAATGGCATGAAACTTTCTGACCGTTACAAAGAATTAACATTACAGAACAAAACCGATGAAGAAATTAGGGAAAACTTTAATACCCCTGACACCTTAGAAATATTTACCTGGAAAGGTGATAGTACGGTAATATGGAAGCCTATTGATTCTATAGCTTATTGCCAGCTTTTATTACGTAACTCCATGATGAGCATGGACCCTAAAACAGGCTATGTTAAAGCATGGGTAGGCGGCATTAACTTTGAACATTTTCAGTATGACCAAGTAAAAGCAGGCAAACGGCAGGTGGGCTCAACAGCTAAATCATTTACTTATGCTAAGGCTTTAGAGGAAGCTTATTCGCCTTGTCAAAGGGTGGCGAACGTGCCGGATACCATATATACACCGGGTAGCCCGCCATGGTGCCCTGCATCTTTTGATACTAAGCCTGGCTTGCTAACATTAAGGGAAGCTTTGGCTTATTCACAAAACTGGATAACCGCGCACATCATGAAAGAGATTACCCCCGTGCCTGTGGTTGAGTTGATAAAAAAACTAGGAATAGGTGGGGACGTTCCCTCTGTACCCTCAATATGCCTGGGTACTTTTGATGCATCAGTTATGGAAATGACCGCGGCATACAGTGCCTTTGTAAACCATGGGTTATGGACAGAGCCTACCTATTTACTACGTATTGAAGATAAAAATGGCAATGTGATCTATTCAGATCATCAGCCAAAAGTAACGCAAGCCCTTAGCGAACAAACTGCATATGTTATGACCTATATGTTAAAAGGCGTGGTTGATATTACAGGCGCAACAGGTAACCGGTTACGCTGGAAATATAACTTTACCAACCCTATGGGTGGAAAAACAGGTACTACTAATGATAACTCGGACGGTTGGTTTGTAGGTATTACCCCACAACTGGTAACCGGCGTTTGGACAGGGTTTGAAAGTAGATATGTACATTTCAGATCAACCAGTTTTGGCGAAGGTGCTAATACAGCCCTGCCTATATTTGCCGAATATATGAAATCTGTATACGCCGACCAGAAATTAGGTATTAAAAAGAACATAGACTTTGATGTACCTAAAGGCGACTTGCCACAACTGGATTGCAGTGTTTACGATGGCGGCGGCGGTCCTCAAAAGAAAGGGGCGAATGATGTGGAGAAAAGACTAAGTTTCTAACTGGTTTATATGTAATTAGCCCCACCCAACCCTCCCCGGTAGGGAGGGCTTTAAAAAAGTCTCCCCAACCGGGGGAGATTTAGAGGGGGCAGACTAATGAACAAATTTGATTATAGGGCAGCGTTAAAAGATATTCCGCATAAACCGGGGGTATATCAATATTGGGATGAGGCGAACGAGCTGATCTATATCGGCAAGGCAAAAGACCTGCGCAACCGTGTTACCTCCTATTTTAATAAGGACACCAATGTAAATGCCAAAACACGTGTACTGGTATCAAAAATACGCAAGATAACCTTTACCATTGTTGATACCGAAATTGATGCCTGGCTGCTGGAAAACAGCCTGATTAAAAAGCACCAGCCACGGTACAACGTAATGCTTAAGGATGATAAGACCTATCCGTGGATCATTATTAAAAACGAGCATTACCCCCGCATTTTCTGGACCCGCCGTATTGTAAAGGATGGCTCAAAATACCTGGGGCCCTATGCCTCGGTAAGTATGATGCACGCTATTTTGGGTTTGATAAAAGAAACTTACCCCCTGCGTACCTGTAACCTGGCGCTTACCAGGCCTAATATTGAGGCCGGTAAATTTAAAGTATGTTTAGAATACCAATTGGGCAACTGCAAGGGCCCCTGCCAAAACTACCAAACCGAGGATGATTACGACAACAGCATTGAAGAGATAAAAGATATTTTAAACGGTAAAATTGGCGCTGTGCTACGCAAAATGAAGGTGGAAATGGACAATGCTATTTCTTCCTTAAATTATGAACATGCACATAGGCTAAAAAGAAAATTTGATCTGCTGGAAAATTACCAAAGCAAATCAACCGTGGTAAACTCGTCTATTACGGATGTGGACGTGTTTAGTATCGCATCCGAAGAAAAGTATGCTTTTGTAAACTTTTTAAAGGTGATGAATGGCACTATCATCCAAACACAAACCATCGAACTAAAAAAACGACTGGATGAAAGTTATGAAGAGTTGCTGACACTTGCCATAACCGAATTTAGGAGCAGGTATAACAGCGATTCGAAAGAGATAATTGTACCGTTTGATATTGATCTGGATGATGATAAGCTAAAGTTTACCGTACCCAAATTAGGCGAAAAAAGAAAGCTGCTTGACCTTTCGCAAAAAAATGTACAATTCTTTAAAAAGGAACGTATAGACCAATACGAAAAACTGAACCCTGAGGTACGTACGGAGCGTTTGCTTACCCAAATGATGAAAGACCTGCGCATGAACCAACTGCCCCGGCACATTGAATGTTTTGATAACTCAAACTTTCAGGGCAAGTATCCGGTATCGGCTATAGTTGTTTTTAAAGATGGCAAACCGTCAAAAAAAGATTACAGGCATTTTAACGTAAAAACCGTTGTGGGGCCTGATGATTTTGCCACTATGGAGGAAGCTGTTTTAAGGCGGTACCGCCGTGTATTGGATGAAGATACCGGCTTGCCCCAACTGATAATTATTGATGGCGGCAAAGGGCAGCTATCATCAGCCATGAAAAGCTTAAAACTATTGGGCATTGATAAACAGGTAACGGTTATAGGTATTGCCAAACGGTTGGAAGAACTTTATTATCCGGGAGACCAATACCCACTATATCTGGATAAACGATCAGAAACATTAAAACTGATACAGCAACTGCGGGACGAAGCGCACCGCTTTGGCATTACCTTTCACCGTAAAAAACGCGATAAAGGCACATTGGCTACCGAACTGGAACTAATTGAAGGCATTGGCAAAACTACCGCCGAGAAGTTACTCAAGTATTTTAAATCTGTTAAAAAGATACGGGAAGCTAATGAAGAAACACTGCTTGAAGTGTTAAATACCAAACAGGCAAAGGCCTTAATTGAGTATTTTAATGGAAGTGGATTAGTTAGCAATTAATCAAATTGTCATTTCGAACATAGTGAGAAATCTATACATATCCTCCGCCGAACATGTGTATAGATTTTTTCGCTACGCTCAAGAGAATAGTTCTCCTCGTACCTCGTTCGAAATGACAATAGGGTTAAACAAAAAAGTCAAAACCGTTGTGGTTTTGACTTTTTAATTTTGACTTTTGACTTAACCTAGTATTGCCAAAGATTAAGCTCCCAATCCATCAAATCTTTCTTTATCCGTTCAGATTCGTACAAACGGTCAATACCGTCGGCATAATCTTTAATACGTTCGTCCTTAGCGTTTGATTCCTTAACAATATAACTGGTAAACATGCGCTTTAAAAACACATCGTCATAGCTTAAACCGGTTGCGTCATTTTTACCGGCAAATACTTCTTTGGTAACCAGTATAGGGCGGGCGGCCGGAAAGTATATCCAGAAAGCGGGCTGATAATCAACATTAAGGGTTACACCAGCTACTTTTTGTTTGATCATTGGCGCTATGCCAATAATACGAGGTTCGTAAACCGACCGTTGTTTATCAAATATCCAGTCTTCTTTAATACGGAATTTCACAATACTATCAGGTGCAAATGTACCTGCAACAAGTGTTGAGCCTGTTTTATCGCCGTTTTTATCAAATTTATCTACCGTGGTGCTATCCGCCATTTTTCCTATAACCTGTTCGGGCGTTAGCGGGGTAGAAAAGCTGTCGCCGTTTGGATCATCCTTTGCGGGATTAGCAGTAGCATCATAAGCGGTCAATTCGCCGTCGGCTATAGCCTTCATTAAAATATCAATTAACCTTGCTTTTGGCGACCCCATATAGCTGTTCATCTTTTCGCGCAGGTCAATTTCGCGCCATACCCGTTTTGACATGGCCACATCAGCTTCGCGCAGGGCGGCGTAAGGCGTTACCCTGGCATTCATTATGTCAGTTTTTTGATAATAACCATCAACAGGCCTGTCAAAAGGTTTGGCAGGTGCTGCGGCTGGTTTTGCCACCGGTTTAGCAACCGTGGCTACTGGCTTTTTAGCCGTATCAAGCGGTGCTGTCGCGCGTGTATTTGCTCTGCTTACCTGTTTAACCGGTTTTTTTGTTGTGGTGGCTTTTTTCTTAGCTTTTTGCGCATAAACGCTAACACTTACTAAGCAAAGCACTATTAATAATAATTTTTTCATAGTCCCTCTCCTTTACTGTGCTTGTAAAACAATGGCATCCAATGCCCGTTGTGAACCATCAGGCCCAACTGCCATAATATCTTTAAATACAATGGTCGAGCCTGGTGTAATGGTATTTAATGCCTGGTGCATTTGTGCACTTAACGAGCTTCCTGTTGTACTCATATTAATAGGGTCCTGCCGTGGTTTAATAATTAATAAACCAAAACGGGTTACATTAAATTTGGCATCAAATTCAAAATTTTCCAACTTGGCAAATATAGCATCCTGGGCTTTAATATTAGCCGCGCTTGTGCTACCGCCCGATTTACCTGCAAACTGCGCCTTAGGATCAGGTATACGTTTTACACGAAACTCGGTTGAGCCCAATACCATGGTTTTACCATTTATATCGCCAGATACGGTAATAGTTGCCAAACCCGGGGTTGTAACATTAGCTGAGTAATGACCTGCCGAACCTGTAATTGTTCCACCGCCGGTTATGCCAATTTTTAATTTTTCTTTAGGGATGCCGGGCGCCGATATAGATACCGGGTTTGGCAAGCCTATATATAATACCAACATCTTGTCAGGCGATACTACCGCCGATGGTTTAGCTACCTGGTAAGTTTGTGGCTGGGTAGTATACGTTTTAAACGTACCATCATTTTGCCTCACCCGTATAGTACCAATCCAGGTGTGCATACCTTCGCTGCCGGTGCTGCCGGTATATTTGCCTCTCCCTGCTTCAACAGCTAACCTGCCGCCATCCACCGTAATTTCGGGAGATGATTTTGAATCAGAAGCGGTAAGGAATACCTCAGCAGTATAAGGCTGCCCTACCAACACATAACTGGTTGGCGCAACAGCAACTGCCGAGAATTGGTCCAGATTTACAACGGCCTGGTCAACCTCGCCTAATATTTTTTTAACAATTTCATTTTCGGCATTTTTGGTATCCGCCTGTATTTTGGTTAAAGCGGTCATGGCAGCACCCATAGGTATGCCTTCGCCAAAGTTAGCCTGTTCCCAATCTTTATTAGGAAAACCGGCCCTATGCTTTGGCGCAACAGCGGCTAATGATAAATTAACGCCTACGCGCTCTTTTTCATTTAATAAAGCTATTAATTTCTGACGGGTCTCGTCAATTCTTTTATGCAGTTCGTAGGCATTTTTTCTGCGGTCAACCATCAAATCAACAGAAGCATCCAGGTTTTCGCGGCCCTTGTAATCATTGGTGCTAGGATCAAAACCCCCGCTTTCATCGATCAAGGTTTTTTTAAGGCTTTCAACATAAGTATTCAGGTCATTAGCCAATTTACTGGCCTGTTTAGCTTTGTCGTAAATAGGTTTAGCTCTTTCGGGCTGTTCCTTTAATTTTGTTTTTTCAAACGCAGTAAATGTATTATCAATACCTGTTTGCACGTTGGTTTTTGATGCCGTTAAACTATCGCTTATGTTTTTAAATGCATCCAACAAACTATCAGGTACATCCAACGCAATTAAGCCCAAAAGTACCAGGTATAAAATACCTATCATTCGTTGCCTTGGGGTTTCCCTACCTCCAGCCATGTGCTATTATATTATTATGTTTAATTATCAAACTATCAATTAACTTTTACCTGTTATGAGGTACGTGGCTGGTTCATAGCGCTAAGCATATTACCATAAATGGAATTTAATGAAGCTAAATTCTTAGCTAAACGGCCAACCTCCTCTTTAAACTGTTTTGAATCGTCTAATGATTCATTAAAGTTGTTCATGGTTAATGACAGGTTTTGATAAAACTTATTCATTGATTTTAAATGCGCGCTTGAATCCTGTAGTTCCAGTTCGTACACGGCATTTAAAGCCGAAAGATTTTTGGCCAGGTTATTAACCTGATCATGGTATGCTTTTGAATCAACGTTTGAATTGGCCATTTCGTTCAGGTTGGTAGATGCTTTGTCAAATGCGGCGCTCAACGTATCGTAACTTGCTGTGGCCGATTTTACCTTTTGTGTAAAAGCTATAGTCGCTTCGCCTGCATCTGTTACTTTCGATATGGCGTTAACTTTATCGCCAAAAGTTCTTAAGCCTTCGCCCAGGCTGCCTATCAACTCAGGACCTATCTTAGCGTCGGCCAGCATTTTATCTAAAGCTGCGGTGTTTGAAAAATTATCGCCGCCTCCAACTGCTTTCGGGCTTGCCTTAGCAAATTCGCCGGCATACTCTTCATGCAATTCAGGATAGATGCGTGTCCAGTCAACCTCATACGGTTGAGGCTGAAAACCTAATATAAAAAACAATAAAGCTTCTGCTCCTAAACCAATGGTTATAAATATGGTGCCATAAGGCCAGTGTTGTATTTTAAACAACAAACCTATAATAACAACTGTAGCGCCCCATGAAACAATGTTGCCTATTTCAACTTTGAATTTTCTTTTACCGGCCATGTTAATGTATAATTTTTTTGGATTTTAGTTTATAATGGTGTGTTTAGCGCTTGTCTCTCAGGTCGCGGCCCTGGAAGTGAGTAACACTTCTGAAACCGATGTATGATTTTGCAGTATCCTGGTACTCATAGGTACGTGATGAGTTTTGAAGGAAGTAACCAATATCTTTCCATGATCCGCCACGAACTACCTTACGTTTTAATACTTCCTTATCATTTGCCTTAGCCTCGTAATTAAAGGTTGGCGCAAGGTCGTTAACAAAGGTTGATGCTGATGGATCAAAAGCAGATGATGTCCACTCGGCTACGTTACCGGCCATATTGTACAAGCCATAATCATTAGGAAAATACGATTTCACGTTAACGGTATATGTACCGCCATCGTCAGAGTAATTACCGCGGCCCGGTTTAAAGTTGGCCAGCAAACAGCCTTTGGCATTTTTAATGTACGGGCCACCCCAGGGGTAATCAGTACCTATCCTGCCGCCGCGGGCTGCATACTCAAATTCTTCTTCGGTTGGCAACTCATAAGCCGAGCGGTGCGGTAGATGACGCTTATCCTGATAAGCATCGTTGTAACGTCCGCGCCAAACTGTAAAGGCACGTGCCTGGCGCCAGGTTACACCAACAACCGGATAATTACGGTATGAGGGATGCGAAAAATAACCTTCAACCATTGGCTCATTGGCTGCATATGAAAAATCTCTTAACCAAACCAGCGTATCGGGATAAACCGGGATGGTATCGCGTATAATAAAGTCTGACCGTTTTTTTGCTTTATTGGCATTATTGGCCGCTGCACGATAATCGGGTATAGCATAACTGTATTTTAACATGCGTACATCCAATTCGTTACGGTCAAAAATCCGGTCATCGCCCTGATAAAACATGTTATTTAACTTAGATGCGTTATCTGCCTGACCTTTTTTTGCAGCCCTGAATACCGGGTATTTTTTTACATAATCCCAGTTAATGTACTTTTTATTAGCACTATTTGCGGCAGCCCCTTTAGGGGTTATATAGTATTTCTGATCATTTAAATAACCTATAGCAATCGAGTCTCGAACCCAGTTAACAAACTGCCTGTACTGGCTATTGGTTATTTCGGTTTGATCCATAAAAAATGCAGGTATAGTAACCTGCTTAGTTTGCGAAATTTGCGCGAAGGTGATATCCTGATCTGTTTGACCCATTAAAAAAGTGCCGCTTGGGATATATACCATGCCGTAAGGCACTTCGGCCCTGAATGAACGTGCCGACACCCCTATAACTTCGCCCCTGTCGCCTCTTTTGCTGCAACTGCTCAACAATCCGCCAACCAATACCGTTAGTACTAAAAAGTATATTTGTTTCATTTTAAACAATTCAAAAAAATAATTGGTTATATAACTATAACTAATGCCCCGAATATATAAAATTTGCCTCTTACCACAAAAAATGTTTTTTTATTGAACATAATGCGGCATTACATTTATTGCCATTATTACGGCAAAAATGCGTTTATAGTTACAGATTTATATAGTAAAGATATAATTATTTATTGGCTTGTTTAATATATTGCTCAATAGCCATGGTCATTGACGGCGCTGCAGGCGTAGGCGCAGGTATATCCAATATAAGGCCGGCCTCCAATACCGCCTTATGTGTAGTGGCACCAAAAGCGGCTATACGGGTATTATTCTGCTTAAAGTCGGGGAAGTTTTTATAAAGAGATTGTATGCTTGATGGGCTAAAAAAGGCTATGATATCATAAAATACCTCGGCCAGGTCAGAGAGATCGCTGCATACGGTGCGAAACAATACAGCCGGTGTAAAGTCATAGCCGTTTTCCAGCAAAAACTTTTGTGTTTCTTCTGCCGCCACATCCGAGCATGGGTAAAGAAATTTCTCGCCCGAGTGTTTTTTTAGCACTTCGGCCAGGTCGGCGGCACTTTGCTTACCAAAAAATATTTTACGTTTACGGTACTGGATATATTTTTGCAGATAAAGGGCAATAGTTTCTGAAAGGCAAAAATATTTCATGTCTACAGACACATCAAACCGCATTTCTTCACATATCCTGAAAAAATGGTCGGCAGAGTTACGACTGGTAAAAATTACAGCACTAAAATCGGCCAGGTTTATCTTGTCTTTACGAAAGTCTTTAGCAGGCACACCCTCTACATGAATAAATGATCTGAAATCAATTTTCAGGTTATGCTTTTTAGCTAATTCGGCATAAGGGTTTTTATCATTTTCGGGCTTTGGTAAAGTAACCAGAATGCTTTTAACCTTTTTCTTTCTATCTTCCAAAATTCTATTTTCTAAAAAACTATAATTCTCATATATCAAGTGCCTTAATTAAAATTAAAACAGGACAAATTTCGAGGGCACAAAGATACACAATTAAATAAAACTTGTGAAATCGAATATTCGAAATAATATTCACGCTGCTGCGCAGGTATAACCAGGTAAAAATAATTACTATTAAAATCAGGCCCAGCACCAGCAGATAGGGGATGAATCTGGCATCTAACAGACAAAAGCAAACGGCCAGCGGTAAAAACACAAAAGCTATATTAAAATACGTTAAATAAAGTATAGAAATGTACTCGCCTATCACTCTGTTTATATCAAAAATAAACCCTAAAAATTTTAATATTAAAAACTTAACCGCAAACAACACCAGTATAATAAGCGATAAGGTGATGAACAACCTAAACCCTGCAATACTGTAAAATGTATTATTATAAACTGCCAGCTGGTATATGATAAGCCCAAATGTTAAGCCAAACAATAAAAAAAGCCCGGCAAAAGCCCAAAAGTTTATATACCCTTCTTCCTTACCGGCCTGCACAAGCACACGTTTGCTGTAAAATGATTGCACCACGGTTTTAACATCCTTGTTTAGGGTGATGTTTAACAGGGCCGTATAAAGCAACAGGCATATAATGGTGAATACCACCCATTGGTCGCGGGTTTGGCGGCTGTGCCCGTTACGTACGGTTGTTTTTGGTTTGCCGGGGATATCTAAAAACTGGTAGCCCTTGTACAATATACTATCGGCTAATTTAGACAGGTATCGCTGGTTCATGGCCGCATCAGGGTATTTTATATGCAACAGGGCTACCGAGTCCTTCAAAAACTGCTCATGCGCCTTTGTTGCCAGCACCACCGAATCGAGAACGGATAACTGATTTTGCTGCGGCATACCCGGCAATAAATTATACCTGTTTAAACTATCGCCCTGAGCATAACCCCGGTAGCTGCATAACATTAACAAACAGCAAAAGCCAATAAAACGTAATTTTTTGAGAAGCATGCTGCCGCAAATTTATTGAATAAAATGCGTTTAATTACAGCATTGGCAGGTTAATTATATTACTGTTACTTTTGCGCCATGGCAGGCATCTATCTTCACATCCCTTTTTGCAAACAGGCCTGCCATTATTGCGATTTTCATTTCAGCACCTCGTTGCAGTATAAAGATGATCTGCTCCAGGCACTGGTAAAGGAACTACAGCTGCAAAAAAATTATCTTGCCGGCGAAACTATTGAAACCATTTATTTTGGCGGCGGCACGCCATCGCTATTAGAGCCGGGCGAGATCAACTTACTGATAGATACCATAACCGGGTTACATACCGTAGCCTCAAACGCCGAAATAACCCTGGAGGCTAATCCTGATGATATGGATAAAACCAAGCTACAGGGGTTGTTGCAAACTCCTGTTAACCGTTTTAGTATAGGCGTGCAATCATTTTTTGATGAGGATTTGGCCTGGATGAACCGCGCTCACCACTCAAATGAGGCCGAGGCCGCTGTAAAACGCGCGCAGGACATGGGCTTTGAAAACCTAACGGCCGACCTGATATACGGATACCCTTTATTAACCGACCAAAAGTGGAAACACAATTTGAATAAGCTTTTTGAGTTAGACATTCCACATGTATCGTCATACAGCATGACTGTTGAACCGGGTACCGCGCTGGCGTCGTTCATCGGCAAAAAAAAGCAACCTGCCATGAACGAACAGCAAAGCGCCGAACAATTTAACCTGCTGATGGATGCGATGCAAGCCAACGGGTTTGAGCATTATGAAATATCAAACTTTTGCAAACCCGGCCATTACTCCAAACATAACTCCAATTACTGGAAGGGCGTAAAATACCTGGGGATTGGTCCGTCGGCACACTCCTACAACGGCGAAACAAGGCAATGGAACGTGGCTAATAATGCTAAGTATATACAAGCCATTATCAAAAATAACCTGCCCGCCGAAACCGAAATTTTAAGTGAAGCTGACCGGCTGAACGAATACATAATGACCTCGCTGCGTACCATGTGGGGACTTGATATTAACCGACTTAACAGCATAGCCGCCGCGGCATCAACCCCATTATTTATTGCCGCCGAAGAATATTTTGATAAAGGCTGGATCGTGCAAAAAGAAAATATAATTTACCTTACCCAAGCCGGTAAACTATATGCCGACAACATAGCCGCCGGGCTGTTTTTTGAACAGTAATACTACTGCGCGATACGTATTTAAGTGCCCAACGGTTTAAAACTCCTTAAAACCTCAGGCTATCAGAAAATTAAAACTGCTCATTAAAAGCCCACGTATCTTCCTTCAAATAACATCAATCAAAAAAACAAAATGAAAAAAATCATGATCGCGGCGTTTGCTTTAGCAGCTATTGCATTTGCGCCTAACACTTATGCTCAAACTAAAATGGTTGGTGGCGCTGCCATGTATCCAACCAAAAACATTGTTGAAAATGCGGTGAACTCAAAAGACCATACCACCTTAGTAGCCGCCGTTAAAGCAGCAGGGTTAGTTGAAACTTTAGAATCAGCCGGACCATTTACTGTATTTGCACCCACCAACGAAGCTTTTGACAAACTACCTGCCGGTACTGTTGCAACCCTGGTAAAACCAGAAAACAAAGCAACACTTACTAAAATTTTAACTTACCACGTAGTAGCAGGAAAATTAAGCGCTGCAGATTTGATGGCTAAAATTAAAGAAGGTAAAGGCAGTACCGAATTAAAAACCGTACAAGGCGGTGCGCTATGGGTTAAACAAGATGGTAAAAAATTATACCTGGTTGACGAAAAAGGCGGAAAATCATGGATAACCATTGCCGACGTATTTCAAAGCAACGGCGTAATACATGTGGTAAACGCGGTATTAATGCCTAAATAATATTGGCTTTTCGGTAAGCCATTGCAAGGTTGCTCGTTTTGCTAATGGGTAACCGCAGCCAAAATCTACCCTATCTCTATCTATAAAAAACAAAAGCCCGGTTGTTATAAGCGCCGGGGTTTTTTTGCGTTTAATACACCTGTGTTTCCCGCTAATAATTTTAATTAAAATGTCTTATTAATTTTGCCTGTTACCTAACCCAAAAACGCTTAGTTTTACGCACATGGATATATTATGCTTTGGCGAGATTTTATGGGATACTTTTGATGACGGTCAAAAACCCGGCGGGGCTACCATGAATGTGGCGTTCCACCTGGCGCAGCAGGGGGCTAATGCCAGCTTTGCCAGTCGCGTGGGCGATGATACCCAGGGCAATAAACTCATTAAGTTTTTAAAGAGTGCGGGCCTTTACAGCGACCTGATACAAGTTGATGAAAAACGCCCTACCTGCGAGGTTACCGTACATCTGGACCAAAACCAACAGGCCACTTATACTATACCCTACCCTGTATCATGGGATAATATTAAATTAAAAAAACCGCTTACCAAAAATGCTAAGGATGCCGACGCTATTGTTTTTGGCAGTCTGGTTTGCCGCGACGCCACCAGCCGGGATACCCTGCTTAACCTGCTGAATGAAACCACAGCGCTTAAAGTATTTGACGTTAACTTAAGGCCACCACACTATACCCTGTCAACTATCGAAACTTTGGCGGCTGCCGCTGATGTGGTTAAAATGAATGAAGAGGAAGCCGATTTGCTTTTGCACCGCACAAAAGGCGACCTGAAGGATAAAATAATTGAGTTCCGCAAAAAATATCATGTAAAAACCATCTGTGTAACCCGCGGCGAACACGGTGCAATGGTATGGCACGACCACGAATTTTATGAGCATCCCGGCTACGCCGCCAATGTGGTTGATACCGTAGGCGCGGGCGACGCTTTTTTAGCAACCTTTACTCTGGGCCTGCTTAATAAACTACCCATACCCCAAATACTGGAACGTGCCTGCGCCGTAGGCGCTTTTGTAACCAGCCAGCGCGGTGCCAACCCCCAATATGTGGAGGGGATTGTGGATTTGATGAAGTAATTAATTCCCCGGAGTCATGCCGAATTTATTTCGGCATCTCACTTATCTGTCCCTAATAATATCCTGAAAGAATTTTGAGAGAACTTTTTTTGGTAAAATGGTTTACATAGGTTTACATAATTAAATAAAAAAATAATTAATTCATTGATAATCAATTTATTATAAAAATAGTGGGTTTACATATTTGTTGATAAAAATTAGTGCTTTTCAACTTCATAGTTCTACGTGTAATGTAGCGTAACATAGTTCCTGTAACGCATTAGTTTTCAGAAAAATAAAGAAAGTATCTTAAAATATTCCGCCATCGCTTGGCTTTGCCGGGTGATGGATATTATTGGGCCTGCACCGCCTATAGCGGCAAGATGCCGTTATGTAATGGTCACCCGGCCTGAGCCGAGCGACTGCCTGGGGGGATTGCGGATTTGATGAAGTAAAAAGTATCTTTACGATACCAATACCTTAATATGCAAATTGAGTTTCAAACCACAAAAAAAGATTATTTTCATTTTCTTTCTTTTTACAGTTTACAAAGACTAAAAAAACGGGCCGGTCTTGTAGCTATTATTTGTGTGTTTATAGCTATGTCGGCTTTGGGCAAAGATCAGATTTGGTGGAAAGGGATGATTGGGTTGCTTGCATTTCCAATTTTATGGTGTTTGCTTTTGGCTATTGCTTTTTTAAGGATGTTATATGTACTTAGGCAATCAAAGCATACTGACACAAGTTATAATGATCATAAAGTATTAACAACTACTGACGATGGCTTACAAGTTCAATACAATAGTTCCGGCATTATTAAAACATTACCCTGGAGTTCTGTTCAAGGTGTTGATTTAACTAAAAACGCTATATATTTCTCCTTAGCCAATAAACAGCGGTTCTTTATTCCCAGGAAATATTTATCAACTGAAGAGACAACTGAATTTTTGAGTGTAGTTGATAAATATAGATTTTCAGAGAATGAAAAAAATTTAAGAGATCTTATTATATCTATTGAAAATAAACCACCTTATTGGATGGGATACTTATGTCTGATCCCGCTGATAGGTGCGTTTGTGGGAATAGTCTTAATTTTTAATGGTTTTTTTAAGTATCGCAAAAACATAAAACTTATACTAATGGGTATTGGTGGTGTAGCGCTCACTGTCGTTATATATGGAACATTAATTTACCAATCAAATACTGCAGATGAGCGAAAAGAATTTATACCATTCACGAAATCAGACCTTAACACATTGATGCAAAAGGTCGAATTTTACAAAATAAAGCATGGTAGTTATCCGGATAGTTTAGCACAATTATATGATAAGGGTGAAATACATTCTAAATTTGATCCTATTCTACCAAGAGATGATAACCATGGTTTCAACTATAAAAAACAGGGCAACAAATATCACTTGTTTTCATCAGGATTAGACGGCATACCTAACACAGCCGATGACATTTATCCCAAAATGGCAATAGCCGACACTACCAAATTTGGCTTAATACTCAAAAAACGATATTAATTTAGTTTGCAAGAAGGTGTTCGCCCTGTTCTTCTCTCGCTAAACCGAGCACCTATTTAATTACGCCACCAACCGTTCCCATTCCGGGTGCCGCTTTAAAAACGCCTTGATATAAGCACAATAAGGTACTATTTTGCCGTTATTGGTTTCAATATAAGTCAACGTTTTTTCAACCAGTGTCATGGCAACACCGTGGCCTTCCAGGTCAACCGGCACTTCGGTATGTATCAAAAAATACTTATCGCCGCGTTGCTGGTAATCAATAAAAGCGCGGTGACCGTCCACAATCAACTCAAAATTATGGATAGGTTGGTCGTTTATTAATGGGATGTTTTCGTACATAGTGGTCAATGGTGAGTGGTGAATAGTTGATTAAGTGAGTGGGCTGTTAAATTTAAGCAATAAATATTATTACAATTGGCAGAAATATGAAGTTTTAAAACTTTGCAGGTAGTTTCCATCCATGGTTTAACTCATTCAGATAGTTTTTGGGACTTCAATTTATAAAAGAGAAGATATTATAATCTAAATAACTCATTTACAGAACATTACATGGGTTTTAAATTATGTTTAACACTTTTTCGCGCATTTTTTTCTTAATGCATTGATTAACAAATATTTATAAAAAATAATGCTCAAAATATGTTAAACGATGTTAAACGATTTTAACTTTTTTCTACTATTGTTAGTTCCGGTATATGATAGAGAAGGGATTTTTTATTTTCAATTTCCCTCTTTGCCGCAAGCGGCAGAGAGGGTCGGCAAACGCAGTGATGCCGGGGGGTGAGTCGACGGAGCGCGGTTATCAACTCACCCGGTCTTTGCTTCGCTCGACCACCCTCTCTATGCTAGAGAGGGGCTTTCACAATCCCCAACCCTCTTTCCGCCAAAGGCGAAGAGAGGGTCGACGAGCGACGTAGCGATGTCGGGGTGAGTCAACGGCGCGCGTTGAAACACCCCCCTCCACCCTCCCGTTAGGCTACTGTGTACCCATACCTTTTTAATTAAAAAAATGTGATTAT
>NZ_JBDTJZ010000153.1:0-24275 GCF_039935595.1 Mucilaginibacter sp.
GCCAGCGGCACGCCTTTTCAATATGTATAGCACAATACAGCTACTTAAAAACGGCTCGTTCATTTAAAATGAAGGGGCCGTTTTTTTATATATAACTTGAAGTTCCGGCTCAAAAAAGATGTTGTTAAAAGTTTGGTTTATAAATTTATTTCGTATCTTAATAAATCCTAACGTTTTACAATTTAAAAGCACTGATTAATAGTGATTTATG
This sequence comes from Mucilaginibacter sp., assembly GCF_039935595.1. Classification (GTDB taxonomy): domain Bacteria; phylum Bacteroidota; class Bacteroidia; order Sphingobacteriales; family Sphingobacteriaceae; genus Mucilaginibacter. The sequence goes on from NZ_JBDTJZ010000153.1 coordinate 212, forward strand.
AGAAAACTAATTTTAATTATTGCTTTATTATTTACCGGAAAATTGCTTTTAGCGCAATCGGTTCGCTTTGGTATAAAAGGTGGTTTTAATGAAGCCTTTATAGATGGCGGGCCGCTTCCTGACGGTACCGTGGGTATATTTAGGCCGGGTTTTCATGTGGGTATTTTTAAGGATTATGCGTTGACTAATAAATGGTCTATACAACCCGCATTGCTTTATATAATAAAAGGGTATAAGGTTACTACTGACACGCAAATACCCGGTCCCCCACCCAGCGGTGTTCAGCCTTTGCATGAAGATGGCAAACAAACTTACCAGTATTTGGAGCTACCTATAAATATTCTTTATAACATTAAGATAAAAAACACCAAAATATTCGTTGGAGGCGGGCCTTATATGGGCTACCTTTTCACAGCAGTTGGCCAAAGAAATACTTCAGTTAACAATGGAGCCCCCGTTTTTACCGAAATCAAACGTGAAGTTGGTGGCAGCGGCACTTTTAAGCGCATTGATCTGGGCGTAGGTATGTTAATAGGCGTTGCCATAAAAAATGGCCTGTTGCTGAGTTATGGTTTCAGCAATGGATTTACCAATATTATAGCAAACCAGGGCACCAACCCTACCCCCATGACCAAAAACAGGGTAATGACCTTTTCGTTGGGATACGCTTTTTAATTTACTCCGCCACAAACGCGTTTACCGAGTACATCAATAAAAAGTCGGCCTGGGTATGGTTGGGGTATAGTTCCTGCATTTTTTGCATGGCCCTTTCCCTGCTGGTAGCCAGGGCAACGGTTTGCTCAAAATCGTTAATGTATTTCAGCATGGCCTCAAATACCGAAGCATCAGCAGGTTTACCGTGGCCGGGATATACCGTAATATCGCTATGCTTGTAGGTGTTGTTAAATGCCAGCAGTTGGTTTTTCCAGTTAGTAATATTCTGTCTGTCAATAGCCAGCCACGGGTGTACCCCGTTATAAATAAAATCGTTAGCAAAAAAGGCATTAAGGTCCTTACTGTAAATAGTGGTTAAATGCTCACATTCGGTAGCGGCGTAATCGCTGTTTAATTCTAATATGGCACCTTGCTGCAAGACAAGGGTATTGGCATTTAAAACTTTAATGTTGGCTTCATAATCAAACCCATTAGGGTTGGTTGCTGTTTTGGGTTTCAGGGCGGGTTCCTTTTCCAGCCATCCCACGCTTTCCATCCAGGCCGAGAAACCCGCAATATCATTCTTAATAGCTTCTGTAGTAACCACGATCTGTACATCCGGAAACTGGTTCCTGATCACGTTCATGCCGGTATAGTGGTCGGGGTGCCCGTGGGTAATCAGCAAATGGGTTAGTGGCTTGCCTTCTTGTTTGATCATGTCAGCCAACTGCGTGGCCTCCCCGCTGTTGCGAAGACTGTCGACCAAGATGATGCTTTTATCGTCCGAAAACATATAGGCGTTTACTGTTGCTTCCACACCATGATAAACCTGTAGCTTTAAATTGTTTGCCATTTTATAGTATTTGCCGCAAAAATAGAAGGATGTAATGAAAGGGACGTACAAATAATTAAAAATTTAGCCCACAACGGTAATAGCAGGATTTATAGCCTGCAATTCGGCAATAAATTGCTCAGCGTTTTCGGGTGATACAAACATATCATCCCAGCGGTTATATTTTATAATCAGCCCTTTTATTGATAATGCGGGCTTTAATGAGCAAGAGTGCAAACCCTTGTTGTGCCTTATAATTTGGTGCATGGTGCTTATTGGTACCGAGCCTTTCATAAAAGAGCTTTTGTAAAACAACTCGCCGTCTTTTATAATATAGTAAGTGTCAAACCACATCCATAAAAACCAGGCAAGTACAGGTGCTATTAGCAGGACCACGCCCCACTTTCCGTCACTAACAGGCAAAATTGTTATTATTAGCAATACGCCCATCGCAGCGGGTAGCACCCAGTCTTTTTTTGATTCGTATGTCATATAGTATAAGTTATAAGTAGTTTAAAGTAACTGATAAATAGTTACCCTGTCAATAGCAGCACAATAAAAGACTACGCAATTAGTTTATATATTTACCTTACCAATTATGAAACCATCACATTTAGTCCTATTCTTTCTATTTGTTATACTGGCTATCTCGGCTAATGCGCAAAAGCTGCCAAATGTTCAAACAACAAGTCTGCGCGCGCCTGCCGATATAAAGGTTGACGGGAAAGCTACCGAATGGAAAAAATTTCAAGCGTATAATAAGGCTACTGATGTATATTATTCATTGGCTAACGATAAAGACAAATTATACCTGGTAATACAGGCAACAGACGAGTACATTATTAAAAAAATGCTTTGGGGCCAAACTATAGTAACTATAAATGCAACAGGTAAAAAAGACGACATAAAAAGCATAGCTATAGGCTATCCTGTTATGAAGCGTAACGACAGGCCCTTTATCAACTTTAAAGAAAAGCATGAAATTATAAAAGGGAACGCCAGATCAATAACCGAGGCAGACTCATTTATGAACATTAATAATAAACGACTTGAGGAAAAATCAAAACTGATTAAAGTTGCCGGCTTGAAAGATATAGATTCCCTTATTTCGGTTTATAATGCTGATGGAATAAAGGCCGCAAGCGCTTTTAACAATAAAATGGTTTATACCTATGAATTAGCTGTTGATTTAAAGTTATTAGGACTTGACGTAAATACTCCTGCCAGATTTTATTATAATATAAAATTGGATCAATTATCTGCACAAGATATACCTGGTGTTAAAATCTCATATGATAATAAAGGGAACATTACAAGCTTTGATATAAGTAATATACAGTCATACAGCCCTTCCTATTCTTTAGCAACTGATTTTTGGGGTGAGTATACCCTTACTAAATAATTTACCATTATCTCGCTGTTTGCATTCTATAAAATCATTTATAACTTAGGCCATATTATAAACCGCCTATTTTACATTCATTTAAATATTACTGTATTGAAAAAGTACCTTTTATTGTTGTTTGCCGCATCAACCTTATTCGGGTATGGGCAAAGCACCGCGAGTTTGGCTATCAGCAATGATAGTAAACAAACCATTAGCAAACATATTTACGGCCAGTTTGCCGAGCATTTGGGCCACGGCATTTACGGTGGCTTTTGGGTTGATAAAAACCTGACCGTTAAAAAACAGGGCCGCATACGTTTGGATATTGTTGAGGCACTTAAAAAAATAAAGATACCCAACCTGCGCTGGCCCGGCGGCTGCTTTGCCGACGAATACCACTGGCGCGATGGCATAGGTCCGAGTTTGCAGCGCCCGCTTATGGTTAATACCAACTGGGGCGGCGTGGTAGAAGATAACAGCTTTGGCACCAACGAATTTTTGGAACTTTGTAAACTATTAGGCACCGAGCCTTATATTACGGCCAACGTAGGCAGCGGCACGGTTGACGAAATGTCGAAATGGGTAGAGTACCTGAATTTTGACGGCGAAAGCCCGGTAACCGCCCTGCGTAAAAAATATGGCCACCCTGATCCTTACAAGGTTAGCTTTTGGGGTGTAGGCAATGAGCCTTATGGCTGTGGTGGTAACATGACGCCCGAATATTATGCTAATGAGTTTCGCAAATACGCGTCGTTTGCTAAAGACTACCATAACGCGCCGCTTAGAAAAATTGCCTGCGGACCAAACGTCGACGATTATAACTGGACGGACGTTATCATGAAAAACATACCCGCCAAAATGATATGGGGTATATCTTTACACTACTACACTCTGCCTACCGGCAATTGGAGTAAAAAAGGTTCTGCAACCAACTTTACCGACCAGGATTACTTTAACACCGTAAAAAGTTGCCTGCATATGGACGAGCTGATAACCAAACATTCGGCAATTATGGACAAATATGACCCAGCTAAAAAAGTGGGCCTGGTGGTTGATGAATGGGGCGTTTGGACAGATGTTGAGCCGGGCACCAATCCGGGTTTCTTATACCAGCAAAACAGCCTGCGCGATGCGCTGGTAGCCGCCACAACCCTAAACATATTTAATAACCATTGCGACCGCGTTAAAATGGCCAACCTGGCACAAACTGTAAACGTATTGCAATCATTAATACTAACTGATAAAGAAAAAATGTTGCTTACCCCTACCTATCATATTTTTGATATGTATAAAGTGCACCAGGATGCCAAATATTTGCCTATCAAATTAAACTCGCCTGATTTTGCCATGAATGGCGATAAAATACCGGCAGTTAATGCTTCTGCGTCGCAGGATGCCAAAGGCAAGATACACGTATCATTGGTTAACCTGGATTCGCATAAAAACATAGCCATTACTATTGATATGAAAGATATTAAATGGAACACTGTAAACGGCCAGATACTTACATCAGCCAATGTTACTGATATCAACACTTTTGCAAAACCAAATACCTTACAGCTAAAAGCATTTGTTGATGCTCATAAAGATGGCAGCAGACTGGTGGTTAATATGCCGTCAAAATCGGCTGTTACGCTGGAGTTGAATTAATTTTTTTAATGGCGGTAAGTAAAAAGGATAAGCAAATGCTTATCCTTTTTTTATGTTATTTGTATAATTACGAAAAAATCGTAGATTTACATATAACCTAAATCTATTATGACTGTTCAAACTAAATATCAAGCTAAATTATTACTATTGTTAACAAGCTTACTAATTACAGTTGCATCTAATGCGCAAAAACTACCTAACCTACAAACAACAAGCCTGCGTGTGCCCGCCAATGTTAAAATAGATGGCAAAGCAAGCGAGTGGAACGATCAGCTACAGGCCTATAATAAAAGCACCAATATTTATTACACTATAGCAAATGATGATAAAAATTTGTACTTAATTATAAAAGCCACGGATAAGGTTATTATGAAAAAAATATTAAATAATACTTTCAGTTTCGTTATCAATAATGGGGCGGGTAATAAAAAAAACACATCAATATCATTGCCCATATTTGCTAAAAGTGATAAAAACATTCTTTTAAGCGTGTTGAATAGTCAAAGCGCTTTTGGTACAGACTCTTTAATATCAGTGATGAATTTAGCGTTAGAAAAAGTAAAAGAGTTTGACATAAGCGGTTTTGAAGGACTGGCTGATGAAAACATATCTGTATACAATGAATACGGTATTAAGGCAAAAGCACAGTTTGATAACAGCAAAGCACTTACTTATGAATTAGCCATACCTTTAAAATACATAAAAACAACATCAAATAAATTAAATTACACTATACGCATATATGGCTTGGGGGCAAACGAAAAAGGTACTGTTATAACTACTACCCCGGGAGGAGGTGTTATAATTATGAATGAATCAACCGGAAGTATGACCGTAATGAGAAGCTCGCCTCAAACTTTGATAGCAACCGCGACAACAGATTTGACCGGAGATTACGAATTGGCAAAGTAACACCACGCGTTATTTCGAGGAAAAACTATCCTTTTTTTATAGTTGATGACCTAACAATCAGTTTAGGCATTATACTGATGGTTTTGGGAGTTATCACAACCTCTTTATTCTCGTTTTCCTGAAAATACAGATTGGCAATGGTTTTACCCATGTACACGCTAAACTGGTCGATAGTTGTAATTGATGGTGTGGTTAGTTCGGTAAAAGGCTCATTGGCATAGCCACATATCCCCAGTTGCGTTGGCACCTTAATATTCATCGCGTTAGCAACCTCCAATACACCAAGTGCAGAAAAATCAGATGTCGAAGCAAATATGGCATCGGGCGGGTTGGGCAGGCTAAGCAGTTTGCGTGTTGCCTGGGCACCCAGCTCTTTGGTCCAGGCATTTTCAATGATCAGTTCGCTTTCCTGAGCAATATGGTACTTTTTAAGCGCCTTTAAATACCCTGCCTTTCGCTGGCTAAAAATTGCTAAACCTTGCGGACCTTCCAACAAGGCAATGCGTTTATATCCCTGCTCTATTAAGTGCGATACCGCTTCCATAGAAGCTTGTTCGTTATCATTAATAACTTTTAGGGTTTCCAGTTCGTCAATAATACGGTCAAACTGTATCAATTGTATGCCATGGTCTATCACATTTTGCAGATGGCTGTAATCATTACTATCAACGGATACAGATATTACAATACAATCCACATGTTGATTGATCAGCGTATTTATACACTGTATCTCTTTTTCATGCGATTCGTTAGACTGGCAAATGATCAAATTATAGCCCTGCTGATAAGTGGCATCCTCCAAACCCACAATTACATTCGAAAAAAAGTTCTGGTTTATGCGCGGCACTACTACCCCTATGGTTTTGGTTTTACCCATGCGCAGGTTCGAGGCCAGTATGTTACGTTTATAGTTTAACTCGGCAGCCGTTTTTAGTATAAGCTGTTTGGTAGCCTCATTAACATAATTGCGGTTGTTTAGCGCGCGCGACACCGACGAAGCCGTAATATTTAGCTTCTCGGCAATGTCATAAATGGTTGTGCGCTTTTTGGTTTTCATTAACGGCATAAAGATGCAAAAAAATAAATTTCGACAATCGATTGCTTTTGTAAAAAAAAAATTAAATTCGTTGCTTTAAAATTGCCGACTGATTACTAACCAATTTATGCAACTTATTAACCAAATAGCATGTTATTATTAGGTATTGACATAGGTACTTCATCTATAAAAGTGGCCATTGTTGATGCAAATACCCAGAAAACCCTTGCCTTAGCGCAATATCCGGATACAGAATCACCCATTACCTCATTACAGTTGGGTTGGGCCGAGCAATCGCCCGAAATGTGGTGGGAACATATACAACAAGCCATAGTTTTATGCCATAGCAAAGGTACTTATAACCCCGGCGACATTGCCGCCATAGGTATTGCCTACCAAATGCATGGCCTTGTTTTGGTTGACAAAAACCAAAAACTACTGCGCGACAGCATTATTTGGTGCGATAGCCGCGCCGTTGAAATTGGCGCTAAAGCTTTTGATGCCATAGGCCACCAAAAATGTTTATCGCACTTGCTAAACTCGCCGGGCAATTTTACCGCATCAAAACTGGCATGGGTAAAAGCAAACGAACCAAAAATTTACGAACAAATATATAAGGTAATGCTTCCGGGCGATTATATCGGCATGAAGCTAACCGGCGATATTACCACCTCGATATCTTCCTTATCAGAAGGGGTGTTTTTTGATTTTGTAAACAACGAGATATCAAAAGACATTTTAAACTATTACGGCTTTAATAAAGCTATGTTCCCTGAAATTAGGCCGGTATTTGCAGATCATGGCCATTTACTGGCATCGATGGCTAACAAACTGGGGTTATCGCCGGGTATTCCGGTATCCTACAAAGCCGGCGACCAGCCTAACAACGCACTTTCGTTAAATGTATTAAACGCGGGCGAAGTTGCTGCTACCGCAGGAACATCGGGCGTAATATATGGCGTTAGCGACCAGCTGACCTACGATCCGCAATCGCGTGTAAATACATTTGCCCACGTTAATTATACCGAGCAGCAAAAAAGCATGGGTGTGCTGCTATGTATAAATGGTACAGGCAGCCTTTACCGCTGGACAAAAAACCTGTTTGGTGCCGGCGAAAGTTATGTACAAATGAACGACGAGGCCAAACAAGTACCGCTTGGTAGCGATGGCCTGCGCATTTTGCCTTTTGGCAACGGCGCCGAACGCATGCTTAACAATAAGCTGGTTGGTGTACACATGCAAAATATTGATTTGAACTTGCATAGCCGTTCGCACATATACCGTGCCGTGCAGGAAGGTATTGCCTGCGCGTTCCGTTACGGACTGGATATAATGCGCGAAAACAAGATGAATCCTACCGTAATACGTGCGGGCAGGGCTAATTTGTTTTTAAGCGACCTGTTTGCACAATCATTTGTAAACATGACCGGCATACCTGTTGAGTTATATCAAAATGATGGCAGCGTCGGCGCTGCTTTGGGTGCGGGTATTGGCTCAAAAATATATGCTTCCCCGTCTGACGCGTTTAAAAACATGCACGCCATACAATTAATTGAGCCTAATGGCGATGATGTAGAGCCTATTTATCAGGAATGGAAATGCCTTTTGGAGCGGCAGCTATTAGCAACAAACTAAAAACTAATATCAATAAATAAAAAATAAATAAATTCAATAAAACAACTATTATGGCAAGTATAGTAACAGGCGAAACAGAATTTTTTAAGGGGATTGGCCAGATCAAATATGAAGGTCAGGGGTCAGATAATCCGTTAGCTTTTCGCTGGTATGATGAGAGTAAAGTAGTGGCGGGTAAAACCATGAAGGAACATTTTAAGTTTGCCGGTGCTTACTGGCATTCGTTTGTAGGTAGCGGTGCTGATCCGTTTGGTGGCCCCACCCACATTTTTCCATGGGATAAAAAAAGTGATGCGGTTGAGCGTGCTAAAGATAAAATGGATGCTGCGTTTGAGTTTTTAACCAAATTAAACTTACCATACTATTGTTTTCATGATGTTGACGTAGTTGACTACACTAACGACATTAAAGAAAACGACAGGCGCTTACAGGCGTTGGTTGAATATGCTAAGCAAAAACAAGCAGCAAGCGGTGTAAAACTACTTTGGGGTACTGCAAATTTATTTTCTCATGTACGCTACATGAACGGTGCTTCAACAAATCCTGATTTTCATGTATTGGCACACGGTGCTGCACAAGTTAAAGCAGCTTTAGATGCTACCATTGCTTTAGGTGGCGAAAACTACGTATTCTGGGGTGGCCGCGAAGGTTACATGACCCTGTTAAATACGGATATGAAACGCGAACAGGAGCACTTTGCTAAGTTTTTACACGCAGCTAAAGATTATGCACGTGCACAAGGCTTTAAAGGTAATTTCTTTATCGAGCCAAAACCTTGCGAGCCAACCAAACACCAGTATGATTATGATGCGGCTACCGTTTACGGCTTCCTGCAAAAACATGATCTGTTAAATGACTTTAAATTAAACTTAGAGGTTAACCACGCTACATTAGCCGGCCATACCTTTACGCACGAGCTACAAACTGCTGCTGATTGTGGTATGTTAGGCTCAATTGATGCTAACCGCGGCGATTACCAAAACGGATGGGATACTGACCAGTTCCCTAATGACATCAATGAAATTACCGAAGCTATGTTGATCATTCTGCAGGCAGGTGGTTTAAAAGGTGGTGGTGTTAACTTTGATGCTAAAATACGCCGTAACTCAACAGATCCTGCTGATTTATTTTACGCGCATGTTGGTGGTATGGATATTTTTGCAAGGGCTTTAATAACTGCCGATAATATTTTGCAAAAATCAGAATACAAAAAGATACGTACCGAGCGTTATGCGTCTTTTGACAGCGGTAAAGGAAAAGAATTTGAAGAAGGCAAATTGTCTTTAGAAGATCTTAGGGCTTATGCTATTGAGAGCGGAGAACCAAAAACTATTAGTGGAAAACAAGAATATTTAGAAAACTTGATAAACCGCTATATATAGTTTATAATTGCTTAACCAACTAATAAACCTAAATATATGAAAGAATTATCTATCGGCGATTACATTATATTTTTAATATACTTTGTAATTGTTGCGTCATACGGCCTATGGGTATATCGCCGTAAAAAAATTGTCGGTGTATCCTCATCAAAGGATTACTTTTTAGCCGAGGGATCACTTACCTGGTGGGCCATTGGCGCATCGCTTATTGCATCAAACATATCTGCAGAGCAAATGGTGGCTATGAGTGGTAATGGTTTTACCATGGGTCTGGCCATATCTACTTATGAGTGGATGGCTGCCATAACACTTGTTATAGTTGCCGTATTTTTTATACCGGTATATCTTAAAAATAAGATATTTACCATGCCGCAGTTTCTGCATCAACGGTATAACAGCACGGTAGCTATGATTATGGCTATATTTTGGTTATTGCTGTATGTAATTGTAAATTTAACTTCAATACTATATTTAGGCGCAATTGCCGTTCATGGTATATCAGGTATTAACTTCAGTTTATGTCTGGGTTTATTGGCTGTATTTGCCGTTATCATAACGCTTGGCGGTATGAAGGTAATTGGTTTTACAGATGTTATACAGGTGTTTTTTTTGATATTAGGCGGATTGGTGACCACCTATATTGCCGTTAACCTGGTAGCCGAACATTTCGGGCAACAGGGCATAGCCAGTGGTTTATCAATCATGTATAACAAATACCATGACCACTTCAAGATGATATTGCCAAGGAGTAATCCAAGCTATGGCGATTTACCGGGCTTAACCGTATTATTAGGCGGTATGTGGATAGTTAATTTAAACTATTGGGGCTGTAACCAATACATTACCCAACGCGCTTTAGGTGCCGACCTTAAAACTGCCCGTGGTGGTATTTTGTTCGCGGCTTTCTTAAAACTTTTAATGCCTGTTATAGTAGTATTGCCGGGTATAGCTGCTTACGTGTTGTTTAAAGAGCAAGTATTTGATCATGCCAGTGCAGCAAATATTGCTGAAAATCACGATAACGCCTATCCTGTATTATTGAACCTATTGCCTAACGGTATTAAAGGTTTAGCATTTGCCGCTTTAACAGCTGCCGTTGTAGCTTCGTTAGCAGGTAAAGCAAATAGTATTGCAACTATTTTTACGCTTGATATTTACAAGAAGAAAATTAACCCAGCAGCTACCGAGAAAAATCTGGTAAATGTTGGCAAGATAACTGTTGTGGTAGCCATGATACTGGGTGTGGTAATTTCACCGTTTTTAGGTATCGATAAAAAAGGCGGTTTCCAATTTATACAGGAATATACAGGCTTTGTATCGCCAGGTATATTGGCCATGTTCCTCCTTGGTTTCTTCTGGAAAAAAGCTTCATCAAATGCGGCTCTTTTTGCAACCGTGGGCGGTTTTGTCTTCTCGGTGTTCTTTAAGTTCCTGCCAAAGTTTTCCAATTTGGAGTCATTGTCAAGCATAGGTTTCTCTTTTAAAAATACGGAGAGTGGTTTATGGGAAATACCTTTCTTAGACCGTATGGGTATTACGTTTGTAATTTGTATGATCTCAATGGTCATCATCAGTTTAATAGATGCAGCCCGCGGCAAGAAAATGAAAGGCCTTGAAGTTGACACCTCTATGTTTAAAACCACTAACGGATTTGCTGTTGGTGCGCTTATCATTATAGGTATTTTAGCGGCATTGTACACTGTATTCTATTAATTTTTACTATTGCTATTATAAAAGCGTCCCGGTAAACCGGGGCGCTTTTTTTGCTCTAAGCTCTTTCGCTAATATTATTGCAATCGATTACAGTGTTTCGTTTTTTGTTTATACCTTTGCATGATTTTCAATCCAGTTAGCAGCATTTATAGTAAATTGCATGCTTGTTAAAATCAAATAACACATATACCAAACATTATAATGATCAGTAATTTAGAACAAACATTTCGCTGGTTCGGCCCGTCAGACGCGGTTACCTTGTCGGCAATCAGGCAAACTGGGGCAACCGGTATTGTAAACGCCTTGCATCATATTCCGTCGGGCGCAGTTTGGAGCCCCGAAGAGATAAAAAAACGCAAGGATATTATAGAAGCAGCCGGGCTTACATGGTCGGTTGTAGAAAGTGTTAATATACACGAAAGTATTAAAACTGACGGTCCTGGTCGTGATGAGGCCATTGCCAATTACATACAAACCTTAAAAAATTTAGCTGCCGCAGATATTAAAACCGTTTGCTACAATTTTATGCCGGTGTTGGATTGGACGCGTACCAACCTGGATTTCCGTTTGCCAAACAATGCTTCGGCATTAAGATACCATGCCCCTGCCCTGCACGCTTTTGATCTGTATATTTTAGAACGACCGGAAGCTTTTAATGAGTTTACTCCAGCCCAGCAAAAAGCCGCTAAAGCCTATTTAGATAGCCTTAGCAGCGAAGAAAAAGAATTGCTGATAAATACCATTATGGCAGGCTTGCCCGGTACTGATGAGGTATTTACCATACCCGAATTTAAAGAGCATCTTAAAAAATACGAAAACATTGATGCCAAAGCATTAAAAGCTAATCTGGCATACTTTTTACAGGCCATTATACCCGACGCCGAGAAATTGGGCGTTAAAATGTGTATACACCCTGACGATCCGCCATTTGCAATTTTAGGGTTGCCGCGAGTGGTATCAACCGAGGAAGATCTGAAATTTATTGTTGATTCAGCGCCATCACCCAGCAATGGCCTTACCTATTGCACCGGCTCTTTAGGTGCCCGTGGCGATAACGACCTGCCGGGTATTATGAACCGTTTAGGCCAGCACGTACACTTTTTACACTTACGCAATGTAAGACGCGAGGCTGACGGAAGCTTTTATGAAGATAACCATTTAGAAGGCACTACTGATATGTATGCAGTTATGAAAGCTGTAATATTGGAGCAAAAGAAAAGGCTGGACGCCGGACGCGATGATATTGCCATACCTATTCGCCCTGATCATGGTCATAAAATATTAGATGATTATAATTACAATACCTATCCGGGCTATTCTGTTACCGGCCGTATGAAAGGGCTTGCAGAATTGCGTGGGTTAGAAATGGGAATTAAAAAGACTTTATTTTAATAACCAATATTTTAATATAAATTATACAGGCCCCTTAACACGGGCCTTTTTTATTGTACCAAAATTTAGGGCAAAAAAAACACCCCGATAAATCGGGGCGTTTTTCACATATTCAAATTAAACTTAATTGGTATTAATAGCCATTGTTTTGAGGATATTTAGGACCTGTTAACACGGCATCTATCAATGACTGCGGAATAGCCCTGCGCATATGGTAAGGTTGTATATTGTTCGCTGCATGAGAATTATACAATTTTACACGGCGAACTAATTGTTGTGTTCTAACCAAATCATACCAACGACGGGGCTCACCATAATTCTCCCTGGTGTACTCGTCTAATATTACATCCATACCGCAGATATCCGGGGTAATCGAAGTAGTGTTATTAGGTACACTAAGTAACGCAATTTCAGCTGGAGTTAACTGATTGGCAGCAGCGTTTGCAGCGTTCATAGCTGCCTGGTTGGCAGTTGTTACCCTAAACTGACCCGCAGGAATCTGGTTACCATCGGCAGGTGTACGGTATGCGGCCCGGGTACGCAATACGTTTAGTGATGTTACAGCGGCAGCGGGGTTATTGGCCATATAATTAGCTTCTGCATTCATCAGGTAAACTTCTGAAAAACGCATCAGGATGATAGGACGACCAGAGAAGTCATTCATATTAGTACGCAGCAATTCGTCAAACTTTTTAACAGTTGGGGCTATTGCATTACTCCATTGTGACTGGGTTACAATTAAACCGCCAAACGCATCCCGGCGTGCCATAGTTGTGGCCGCGCTTTGAGCAGCATTAGGCATTAAAATAGCCGTATCGCCATCAAGTGGAATATTATAAACTGATTGTGAGAAGTTGGAGGTTGATGTTAATTTCGGTTTTGAACCACCTGTACTGGTCTTTCCTGCCCTTACATTATTGTTATTTATCCAGAAAGTTTGGAAAGTAGCGTCAAAGCGGGTATCACGGATTTGGTTCGGATCGTTAAACACCTTTTGTATGTAGGCCGGGTTTGGCACCAAACGTCCATAAGGGCGTCCGTTATATACGTCGCGCTGCATCGGTGAAGGACCTCCTATTTTTTGCGGCACCTGGTCAACACCCGCCACATTGTCAATACCGGCATTACTAATGTAATTCCAGCGCTGAAGTACCAGTAATGCATTTAAACCATAACCACCACTGGGCCCTTGGCTATAACCGTTATAAGCTACGTCAGCCGCTCCTATTCCATAATCAATGCCAAACATGTTTTCTTTGCCATAGTCGTTGGCTTCTTTCATGGCATCATTATAATCCTGCCAAAGGTCTAGGCCATAAGTGGACTTGTTGGTAATTAAATTTTGCGTAATGGTAGCCGCCTGGGTAAAATCAGCAGGTGTTCCAGCTTCAGTGTAACCGCGGGTTAGATAAGCTTTAGCCAAGTAAGCCTGGGCAACGGCAGCAGTAGCTGTTTTACCACTTGCACCACTGGCAAATGGGTTACCTGCAACAATAGTATTAGGCAATCCTGCAGCCGCGTCTGTAAAATCCTGTATGATCTGGCTATAGATATCCGTCAATTTGGCGGGTGCATCTGATGTACTAGCCTCAGTAAGGAAAGTGGTGTGCAATGGGATACCGCTTGGTTGAGTTGCAGTAACACCGCCGTAAGTTTGCACTAAAAAGAAATAAATAAAGCCTCGTAAAAACTTAGCCTGTCCAATCAATGCGCCTTTTGTAGGAGCATCAAGAGATGTGCTTGCAGTGGCATATTGAATTACACCATTCAAAGTGTTAATATCAGACCACAATGTGGCGGTACCGTTGCTAAAGCTACCAAAGCCAATGCTGTTTGATGAATTCAAACCGTTATAGCTATCCAACGCTACCGGTTGGCCCGAAGATTGTTGAGAACCGATAAGGTGTTCGTCAGTACCTTCGTACCAGAAAACTGGTTCGCCTGAATAGAAAGTCCTCAAGTCATTATATACACCGGTAACACCGGCCTGTATACCACCGGCTGTACTAAAGTAATCAGGGTATAGCTGTGCTTGCGGTTTTTCAACCAAAAGCTTCTTACAGCTAAAGGTTGAAGTTAGTACCACCGCCGTTACAATGGCGATACTTGTTTTGTTTAAAATTTTCATATCTATATATATATTATATCGTTAAAACCTTGCGTTAATACCGAAAATAAAATCGCGTGTTTGTTCACCCGCAACCAGGCCATAAGCTGTACCTGCACCTGCTATATTTCCGCTTGTACTTGGACCTACGATCTGTCCGCCTACACCGCTAACTGATTCGGCATCCGGTACGTAGAAACCATGATTTCTAACTGGCGCGTAAATAAAGAACGGATTGGTTACGTTAGCATAAACCCTTAATGATGAAATGCCTATATGTTTTAAAAGGTTGCTTGGTATATTATAGCCTAAATTAATACTTTTTGCACGGATAAATGAGCCGTCAAAGTATTGTATGCTTGACTGGAATGGTGATTGTTGCAAGTCGTTAGGCTCCGGGAATTGGTTGTTTGGAGTAGCCGGTGTCCAGTAAGGGATATACGGCTGATTGTGACGGCCTAAGTTAAGATACTGCCATCCGCTGGTGCCAGAGTTTGACGATGCAACATAAGGTACTGCTGTTGTAAAGCCCATTCTTGCCTGGATAACAATACTCAGTTCAAAGTTTTTATAAGTAAAACGGTTGGTTAACCCAAAAGTATAGTTAGGATTAAAGTGACCAATGAACTGGTTATCATTTGCGTCGATCTTTCCGTCGCCATTAACATCCTGTACCCTAACCTGGCCAGGGTATTGCAGCGGCGAAGTTTGACCCTTAACCGGACCTGAAATTAGGTATGGCTGATTGGTTTGAGGGTTAATAACGGTTGAATTAGTTTGTGTCGCATCAGATAATTGCCAGATGCCAATTTTACGAATATCGTAAATTATACTTAATGGCTGGCCTACAAATTGACCGTTGCCGATATTTACCAATCCACCGTTTGGCAAAGCATCGATGCGTTCACGGTTGAAACCGATGTTAAAATCGGTATTCCATGAAAATCCGCTTTTGTTTTGTACATTAATGCTGCTTAAGGTAATTTCCAAACCTCTGTCTGAAGAAGCACCCAGGTTAGTTGGTTGGCTAGTGGCGCCTAAAGTTGCGGGTAAGTTATTATTAAGGATAATACCGGTAGTTTTTTGCTGATACACCTCTATAGTACCTGATAAACGGCTTTTAAACAAAGCAAAGTCTAAAGCTAAGTTATATTCAGCCGTGCGTTGCCATGTTAAATTATTGTTTACCAGCCTGGTTACACTTACGCCTGATGCATCACCGGCAGAACCACCACCATATTGGAATTTAGATGAGTTAAGCTGGCCTAAAGTATTGTATGAACCAGCGGTAGCGGTTGAAGAGGTTTGACCAAAACCTGCACGAAGTTTCAGGTGGTTAACAATATTGCTATACTTTTGCATAAAGGACTCATCACTGATTAACCAGCCCAAACCAATAGACGGATAAGATGTCCATTGGTGTCCGGCGGCTAAGGGAGAGTTACCATCATAACGCATTGTACCGGTAAGGTCATATCTATTATTGAAGACATAATTTAAACGACCAACGTAAGAGATCAAGCCAGATTCATTAAATCCACCGCCAGTGTTATTCCACACACCCAGGCCCAGGTTAGAGTTTTTGTTGACATCTTCTGGGATATTGGTAGCGCTAACGCTGGTATTGTCTGAATGGTTCTTAGTGGTTTCAAACACCGCAACAAAGTTAAGATGATGTTTTTGTGCAAAGGTGTTATCATAGGTAAGCATATGTTGCTGATAAAGGCGATATGAAGAGCTATTGTTAGTGCTTGCAGATGTTTTAGAAAGAATTAATAAATCCACGCCATTTATACCATTGTACTGATTAGCTACTGATTGTCCCATCTGGTAGTTCACCGAATAGCGATAAGACAGGTGTTTTATCGGATCGATTTGAGCATACAAAATATTATTGCTTACCACACCACGGTTGTAATTATAAAATACATCCGGCATGGTACGTGCAAATAACGGGCTACGTGTGCTGCCGTCTAATGTGCCGGCTATTGGTAAAGGATTAACGCTACCATCAGGATTATAAGGATAAGAAAGCGGGCTTAACCATTGTGCGGTACCAAATTGGCCGCCATAACCACCGTTGGTCATGGTTAAATTCTCGTCGATATTGATACCAAATTTAACATAGTTATTGATCTTATGATCGATACTTGCATTTAACCTAACACGTTTGGTGTTCAAAGCTGAACTCTCCAGATCGGTATTAATACGGTAACCCATACCCACGCTAAATTGCGTTTTTTCCGTACCGCTTGATACCCTTAGGTTTTGGTCTAATGTATAGGCGTTATGATCCAGCAGTTTTACATAATTAGTACTGATACCTGCTGCCAAAGCTTGTTGTTCTATAGTAGTTAAAGGATAGGCCGCTTGAGGTGATTGGGCACCAGCTTGCAGATAGCCGCCTTCAATACCATCATATTTTAACTGGTTATATTGTGTGCCGTTCAACATATGTTGTGCACCTTCCAGCGTATTAATACCATAGTAAGCATCGTACGCAGTTACCGTTTGGCCAATACGGCCACGATTTGTGGTAATTAAAAGCACACCGCCAGAACCGCGTGAACCGTAAATTGCGGTAGCAGAAGCACCTTTTAAAACGTCAACGCTTTTAATGTCGTTAGGGTTAATGGTGCTGATGTCCTGTCCATAAGGCGAGCCATCTAATACAATCAGCGGGCCGTCAGCACCGGGGTTACTAATAGTACGGTTACCGCGAATGGTAATAGAAGGCGTACCGTTAGTGTTGTAAGTTACATCTAAACCGGCAACTTTACCTTGTAATTGGTTAAACACGTTGGTAGCCGGAACTTCCTGTAATGATTTGGCATCTACAGTGACAACAGTACCGGTTACGTCCTGGCGTTTTAAAGTACCGTAACCTACTACAACTACTTCATTCAGGCTATTAGCGTCGTTAGCTAATACTATATTACCTAAATTAGTTGTACCGGCTTTAACAGGCACGTTGAGGGAAAGATAACCAACGTATGATACGTTTAGCGATGTGGTGTTGGCACCTGTGCGCAATACGAAATTACCACTAATGTCGGTAGTAGTACCGCCATCGGTAGTTCCGGCTACCCTAACTGTGGCACCAATTAAAGCTTCACCTTTTTGATCAGTAACATGCCCCCGCAGGGTAATGTTCTGGGCAAAAATAGTTCCTGAAATCATACTCATACTTAGTAGTAAAAGCATAGTCTTCCAGCATTTGATAAGTCTAAGTTTTTCCATAATTTAATTAATTGATTGATATTAGTTTTTGCATGTTTAAAAAATTTATTTAAAGTGTTATTTAAATGTATTTAGCGGTACTTACTTAATGCTTCATAAACACCGGTTTTTGAGCTGCAAAAATTTGGCAAGTAGCCCACCTTGCGCTTTTACGATTTAAACATCTGTTTTTCCCATACTTAATAATGTGGTTTTAATTGTTAAAAAAAGGACATGTAACATTAACTGAGTTCGGTTTATAATTCTGCACTTACAATGATTGCCTGACTGACAGATTATAATGCGCTATTTTTTTAAAAACTAAATTGTTATAGAATGCTATATAATTGGGTTATAATGGATAAAAGTATAAAGAAAAATCAAATTTGCAATCGATTGCTGTAATCGATTACCAAAACATAGCAATCGATTACAGCAATCGATTACAAATAAATCAGTATTAATTAAGTTTTTAATAAAGAAATTGCGGATTTATTAAAAAAGAGATAAATATTAGTTCACTTTAATTAAAATAAACTAAAAACATTTTTTTCAAAAAATATCTGATTTAGTTGCTTTTTTACTAAAAAAAAACCGTCAAAAATACAATTGTAAAATAATTGTTAACAAGCCCCTTTATTGCAAGCGCGCGTCTATTTAATATATATTTGCAATCGATTACAATAATTAATCTGCATCGAAGATTGTCTTAAAGATTTTGGCAATACCTGAATGCTGGTAATAACCAATTTATTTACTTTCATTATTATATAACACAACCTAACTTAGATACCCTTTATCGTTTGATAGAGAATCAACCAAAGTATACGATGGCATGTTATTTTTTAAAGAGATACTAAAGACCAATTAAATATAAAATCATGAAAATAAGTATAAATAGGCTCGGCTTTATCAATGCTAAGCCACCCACCAAACCGGTTTTCGCTGGTGTTTCATTGTTAATTATGGCTTTAATGCTGGCGGTTAACAGTGCGTATGCAGGTGATGTGCCTTATGTTTATACAAAAAAGGTGCCCGGCGCGCTCACTTTGTCGGCTGCGGGCAAATCAGCCCCCATATTTATAAGCGATGCTGATTATGAGGGTGTAATGATGGCTGCAAAAAACTTGCAAACAGACATCAAAGCAGTTACCAATGCCGAGCCTCTACTGTCAACAGGAAATGTAAAAGGCAAACAGGTTGTAATTGTTGGCACTTTAGGTAAAAGCCCGCTAATTGATAACCTGGTAAAAAATAAAAAGATAAACCTTACCGGTTTAGCTGGTAAAAACGAAATGTATATTTCGCAAGTGGTTAAAAACCCAATACCCGGTGTGGAAACGGCTTTTGTAATAGCCGGTAGTGATAAACGAGGAACCATTTATGGTATTTATGATCTTTCGTCAGAAATTGGGGTATCGCCCTGGTACTACTGGGCCGATGTGCCAATAATACATAAAAGCAACTTATATGTATTTACCACCCACCATACTGATGGTGAGCCTGCAGTACATTATCGTGGTATATTTATTAATGACGAGTCGCCGGGTTTTACCGGGTGGGCTAAGGCCAAATTTGATGGTTTAAATAAAAACCCATCATTACTAAATGGTAAAATAATGGACAAGGGCGTTAACCATTATTTATATGAACATATGTTTGAATTGCTGCTTAGATTAAAAGCCAATTTTTTATGGCCGGCCATGTGGAGCAATGCCTTTAATGACGATGACCCTGACAACTCAGTATTAGCCGATAAAATGGGGATAGTGATGGGTACATCACACCACGAGCCTTTATACCGCGCCCAGCAGGAATGGGGACGTTTTAACCCTAACTTGAGCAGGCAAGAACAATCAGCAGCATGGAATTTTGCTACACATCCCGACCTTTTGAAAGATTTTTGGCGAAAAAGTGTAGAAAGAGAAGGTGACAAGGAGGCGTTGACCACTGTAGGTATGCGCGGGGATGGCGATTCGCCTATGGCAACAGGTGGTGCAGCGGCAAATATTACCTTGTTAGAAAACATCATCAAAACACAGCGCGAAATCATAGCTGATGTAAAACACCAGGATGCCAGCAAAACACCACAGGTTTGGGCATTGTATAAAGAAGTACAGGATTATTATGACGCAGGTATGCGCGCGCCTGATGATGTTACACTTTTATATTGTGACGATAACTGGGGTAACGTGCGCAGACTGCCTGAATTAGGCAAACTCGGCAAGGGCGGCGCGGGTATATATTACCACTTTGACTATCATGGCGGCCCGCGTAACTACCAATGGGTAAATACCAACCCGCTGCCACATATATGGGAACAAATGCACCTGGCTTATGAATATGGTGTGCGCAAAGAATGGATAGTTAATGTGGGCGACTTGAAGCCTTACGAGTTCCCGATCAGCTTCTTTTTAGATTATGCATGGAACCCTGCAAAACATCCGGCAAACAGCTTACAGGAATATACCAGGAATTGGGCTGCTAAACAGTTTGGCCCGGAACACGCCACAGAAATTGCGCAGATAATAGCGCAATATGGCAAATACAATGGCAGGCGCAAACCCGAAATGGTTGACCCTACTACCATACGTACCAGCACACCTTACAGCTTAACCGATTACCAGGAGTTTGAAACAGTAGTTAGAGATTACAACAAACTTAAAGTCCAAACCATAGCTTTAAGCAAAAAAATACCAGCAGCTTATCATGATGCATTTTACCAGTTAGTATTGCACCCGGTTATGGCCAGCGCGGTATTTAATGAGATGTATCTGGCATCGGCCAAACAAAAATTATATGGTAATCAGGGCCGTACAGCTGCTGATGACGAAGCCGCAAAAGCTGATAAACTATTTGCAGAAGATGCACGTATAGGCAAATATTTTAATGATACGTTAGCCAATGGCAAATGGAGCCACATGATGGACCAGCCACATATTGGCTATACCAGTTGGGATATAAGGGGAGGCAACAAACTCCCTGCATTTGTAAAGGTAACTCCTGCCATGGGTTCAGAAATGGGCGTTTCTATTGAAGGATCTGCTGATTACTGGCCAAAGGCTACTAAAGAAGCGATATTACCCGAACTGACCAAATATCCAAAAGTTGGCCACTACTTTGAAGTATTTAACCGCGGCCAGCAATCATTTACTTATACGGCCAAATCAAGTGAACCATGGGTACAAGTAACTCCTGCCAGCGGCACTATTGATAAACAACAACGCGTTTGGGTTAATGTAGACTGGACCACCGCGCCAAAAGGTATTAAACAGGTACCTATTACTATAACAGGCCCAAATGGCAGCACTGTTGTTGTACAGGCTGTAGTAAACAATAGCAAACCTATGCCAACAGCAGGCTTTGTAGAAAGTAATGGTTATGCCTCAATGGAAGCTATACATTATAGCAAATTGGTAAATGGCAGCAACGTAAAATGGAATATTCTTCCTGATTACGGCCGCACCTTATCAGGCATTGAAGGTACACCTATAACTCATCCCCGAATTGACAACCCGGGCGGCCACAGTCCGCACCTGGAATATGAAGTGAACGTGGCCGATACCGGTAAAGTAAAACTATTGGTTTATACGGCGCCGTCCATAGACTTTACGCACGAAAAAGGTTTGTGGTATGCCATATCAATTGATAATGAAGCACCGGTAAAGGTGAATATCGACCCGCTGATCACTAACCCGCAAAGAGCCAACGCGGTAATGGAGGGCAACTCGGCCAACCTGATCAAGGTTTTAAGTTCAGATCACTACATCAGCAAATCGGGTAAACATATCATTAAATACTGGATGGTTGACCCTTCTGTAGTACTGGAAAAAATAGTGCTTGACCGTGGCGGTGTTAAACCAAGCTACCTGGGTCCACCAGAAAGCTATAGAGTTACCGCAGCGGCAAAAAGATAATTTGGAGAGTGGTTGTTTAAAAAGGCAGTCTTTAGGGGCTGTCTTTTTTCTTTTTGGGCCATCTATGATTGCAGAACATAATAATTAGAATATTAATTTATTACCTTACACTTTTAAACAATTATACCTTTTCCACCTTATAGTATTATCGTTCCTTAGCAACTAACAACCAAAAAATAACGTAAGTACTATATATGCCATTTATAGCAGCAACATCAAAGGTAGATCTGCCTTTTAAAACAGATCAGCAGGCCGTAAAACAGCAGGCGCACGATTTATTCTCGGCCAATTTTCCGCAAACCGACAGGTTGATATTCGCTTTTGATAATACAGAGATCATTACACGCAATTTTTGCAAGCCCCTATCCTACTATGCCGAGCCTAATACTTTTGAGGAGCGGAATGATGCTTACCTGGATATAGCTTTAACTTATTCGGTACAAGCCGCCGAAGAATGTATTGCAAAAGCCGGTATTGAAAAAGAGGACATTACTGATATATTCTTCGTTTCAACTACCGGGCTGGCTACACCCAGCATGGATGCCCTGATCATTAATAAAATGCGGTTAAACCCTAATATAAACCGCACCCCAGTGTGGGGTTTAGGTTGTGGCGGCGGCGTATCAGGCATGGCTAAAGCAAATACAGCAGCAAAGGCAAACCCGGATGCTATTGTTTTATTAGTGGCGGTTGAATTATGCTCATTAACACTGATAAAAAGCGACTACAGCAAAAGCAATTTTATAGGCTCAAGCTTATTTTCTGACGGGATAGCGGCTTGCATAGTTAAAGGGGATAATCATGGTAAAGATCAGCCTGTAACCTATATCGCGTCAAGCAGTAAATTATATTATGATTCGCTTGAAGTTATGGGCTGGAATTTTAAGGATACTGGGTTTAAAGTATTGTTTTCAAAAGATATCCCCACATTTATAAATGAACATGTAAGGGAAGATATTGACGAATTTTTGACTAAACATCATTTACAACTAAGCGATATTAAAAATTTCATTTTCCACCCCGGCGGTAAAAAGGTATTGGATGCTTATACGGATGCCTTAGGTGTCGAGGGCGACTTTTTGCACAATACCCGCACGGTGATGAATGCTTACGGCAATATGTCAAGCGCTACGGTTTTATACGTACTGGAGCGCTTTATGACCGAAGGTTTTGAAAACGGTTACGGCTTGATGATGGCCATGGGCCCGGGTTTTTCAAGCGAGATGGTGTTGTTGAAATTGAACAAATAACCTATGTACTTTACCCTCTTCATTTCCTTTCTGATACTGCAACGCTTATCAGAGCTCTACATATCCAGCCGGAATGAAAAATGGCTGCTTAGTAAGGGTGCTGTACAATACGGGCAAAGCCATTACCCATTTATGGTGGCTATGCACACGTTATTTATAATAGCTATCATAGTTGAATACATTTGGGGCGGCCATAATGAATTTAGCATGGTGTTCTTAATCTTGTTCCTCCTGGTACTGTCGTTCAAATTTTGGGCGCTATCATCCTTAGGCAAATTCTGGAACACCAAAATATATCGTGTACCGGGCGTGTACCCTGTAAAAAAAGGGCCATACAAAATATTCAAACACCCTAATTACGGCGAGGTGGTATGCGAAATTGCTATCATCCCGCTTGTATTTAATTTATACTACACGGCAATAATATTTAGCATGCTCAATGTTGCAATGCTTACCGTAAGGATCCGAGAAGAGAATAAGGTTTGGGCCAATTAAGCTAAAAGGTGAAAGCAGAAAGGTAAAAGCTCTTGGACTTTACGCTTTCTGCTTTTAGCTTACTATATACGTTTAAACACCGCTGCTCCTAATGGCGGTATAGTTATCTTGATAGAATTATCCCTACCGTGCCAGCCAATGTATTCGGCATTTAAGTTACCGTAGTTGGTAACGCCACTACCCCAAAACTCCTTGGCGTCCGAGTTAAATATTTCTTTCCAGCCGCCGCCTGCAGTTACGCCTACACGGTAATCATGGCGTGTAACGGGGGTCATGTTTAATACTACCACCACATCATCAGCAGCATCATAACCTTTGCGTGCATACACTACTATAGAATCATCGGCATTGCCGCCGTCTATCCACTCAAAACCTGATGAATCAAACTGCTTTTGGTATAACGCAGGCTCAGTTTTATATAAGTTATTTAACGCTTTAACAGTTGCCGCCATACCCTGATGGTTAGGATATTCCATCACATGC
>NZ_JBDTJZ010000154.1:0-10536 GCF_039935595.1 Mucilaginibacter sp.
TGGTAAGTTGTGCCCCCCGTGGCATTTAATACCGTACTGCTGTTAAGACAAATTGATACATTATTGCCGGCACTGGCAACAGGCGGACTGCTCACATTTATTACTACCACATTACTGGTGGATGGCACGGCACATGCACCGCCTTGTACTATACGACGATAATAAGTTGTAGCTGTAAGTACAGCTGGGTCATAATCAGATAGCGTTGCACCGGGTATATCTGCGAAAGATACATTGTCTGTTGATTTTTGCCATTGATAAACGATAGCGTTGCTACCGGTTGCTATAGTGCCTGTTATAGCTGCGGCATCGCCACTGGTACAAAAATCACTTACTGTTGGTGGGGTAATGGTGTTATTAGTAAGGATTGACTGTGGGGATATGCTGATAATAACCACATTGCTCAACTCAGAGCAGCCGCCTGAAAATGCAGTGCGCCTGTAATAGGTGGTAGTGGTGATAATCGTCGGGTCATAATCTATTGCTGTTGCGCCGGGTATATCTGCAAAAGTTATATTATCAGTTGAGGATTGCCATTGATAAGTATAAGTACCGTTGCCCCCTGTTGGTAAATTACCTATTATCGGGTCAGGATCTCCGGTTACACAAAATGTGATTATTGCGCCGCTTGTGATTAAACTTGAACTGGAATTTGCAATGATAAGTACAGTATTACTTGTTTGCGGTGTTGCACAATTGCCAGATGTTACTACACGTTGATAATATAAATTAAGCGTTGACAATGGCGGATTAAAATCTTTTGCCGTTGCCCCGGCTATATCGGTAAAGTTGGTATTATCAGTTGAGGTTTGCCATTGGTAGGCATAGGTGCCTGTACCCCCGCTTGGCGTACTCCCTACAATTGTGCCTGGATTTACATTGGCGCAAAAACCGGCAGGGATGGGTGCGGTGATGGTGTTATTGGTAATGCTTGTTTGAGCATTTATAGTTATAGTTATTACATTGCTGGTTTGGCTACAACCTCCTAAAAATACATCACGGCGATAATAAATAGTAACATTAAGCACCGGCGGGTCATAATCTTTTGCCGTTGCCCCTGCTATGTCTGTAAAAACAATATTGTCTGTTGAGCTTTGCCATTGATAAGTATATGCAACATTACCGGCAGGGCTGGTACCATTTATTATATCCGGATCAGCGCCAGAGCATAAATTATTATTTGTAGGTGCAGTAATCACATTATTAGTTATTGCTGCATTTATGGTGATGGTAACAACATTACTTGTTACATCCAAACAAGTACCCGATCGTGCTATACGGCGATAATAAGAAGTATTATTGATAACCGGGGGATCATAATCTTTACTTGTAGCGCCGATTATGTTACTGAAAGTTATATTATCAGCAGATATTTGCCATTGATAGGTATATATACTATTACTACCTGTTGGTGTGGTACCGTTTAAAAGAGATGGATCGCCATTTATACAAAATGTTGAAACAACCGGTGCTGTTATAATATTATTTGATAGTCCTGATAAAGTAGGCACATATTTAGCCAGAAATCCATCTCTTATAGTACTTTGTGCGGTGACGGGGTAAGTTGTGCAATTTGATACATCAAAGTTAGCTGTTGAACAGAAAGCACCACCCAATACGATATTACCATCATTATCAATATTAACAGACCTACCTAAGGTGTTATTACAATTACTATTTCCAACAGCAATGGCCCATTGGTAGTTACCCGTATCGGTATATTTAGCTAAAAACAAATCGCGTTGACCGTGGTAACTTATTGGGGAAACAGCGGCCGAAGGGTCAAAATCAGCAGTCCCGTTAAAAAATCCCGATATATAAATTTCTCCATTTTTTGCGGCTATACCATTATTAAAAACTGAAGCGCCCGAACCTCCAATATCCTTTACCCATTGTATAGTTCCATCCGTAGCATACCGGGCCAAAAATATGTCTTGAGTACCAACCGGGTTTATTGTTCCGGTAGAGAAGGTTAAACGGGAACTAAAACGTCCATCAACATATATATTATTATTAGAAGGGTCAATACCTAAATTAGTAGTGTATCCAACTATTGATCCGGTTATGGGTTGCAGCCAAATTAATTGCCCGGCAGGAGAGTATTTTGCAATATAATAAGAGTCTGTATTAGCTGTTAAGTTATATGCCGTTCCCAACGGGTTAAAGTTAATGGTGCCATTAAATGCCCCGGCAACAATTATATTTCCATTGGTATCTGCCAATACTCCCCTAACGCCGTTATCGGCAGTTTGGCCAAGATGAATCGTCCACAATAAATTTCCCGTGGCATCATATTTAGCTATCAAACCATCAACAGATCCGTTTGCTGTGATCGATGTGCCGCTAACTTTTATAGTTGACTGAAACTGTCCACCGAGTATACGGTTGCCGCTATTATCAACGGTTACATTGTTTCCGTAATCTACACCAGTACTACCTATTGATTTGGCCCATAAAAAATTACCATTATTATCCAGATTTAGAAGGAACATATCCAATGCACCTGCATTGGTCAAATTTGAAACACCCGGGCCCGGATCAGCATCTAATACAGGAGAATCATATTGACCTGATATAGCCAAATTACCGGCATTATCAATCGCAATACAATTGGGCTGATCTGTACCGGCTGCGCCTATTGATACCGCCCAAACTAACGTACCATTTGTGGTGTATTTGGCAACAAATACATCAATACTTCCGCCAACAGAAGTTATGTTTTTTACACCTGTAGGGGATGGGTCAAAATCCACCGTGCCGCTAAAAATTCCTGTTACATAAATATTGTTTTGGCTATCAGTAGTATTAAGAGATACTGCTACCGAAGCGTTAGGTCCGCCAATATCTGCAACCCATTGAGGTACGGATGGGGTTTGACAAATACCAAAAAGAGGTAATGATATAAAGCATAATAAGACTCTCAGGTATTTACTCATACACACAAAATAATGCTTTGTATTTATTGGAAAAAATAAATAATTTTTTTTGTTGTACTATTAACCTTTTCATTAATGTCAAGTGAAATTTTAAAAACATAGGCCAATAAGCCGTAACAGCCAGCTGTAATACCGCTCCTTACAACAATATCCAATAACAAACTTGGCATCCGCATTAAATAATGTCCGGCTAAAAAACTAACTATGGCAATACCTATTACCAGTAAATGCTTATAGTTAAACGGCTGCATATTAAAGCGGTATTTGATATACAACCAGGTTGCAAAGTTTAACCCGGTTATGGTTAGCAGGTATGATATTGCCGCGCCCAACCCGGCGTATTTAGGTATCAAAATATAATTCAATCCTATGCAAAATATACTGGCTGCCAACACAAACCAGGTAATAAGCCGGTATTTATGCGATGTGGAGATAATATAAATGTTTAGCCCGCCGGTTATATCTATCAAAAATCCCAGCCCTATCACCATAAAAATGTTAAAGTATTCGGGGCTAACATATTCCTTATTATGGGCTATGGCATACAGGTTTTCGCGGTTCACAATGATACCTACAAACAACAATGCGCCAAATACCATTTGTACTATGGAAGTTTTATTATAAACCTCGGATATCCTGTGCATCTCTTTTGATTTCCAGGCGTCGGCCACAATAGCGTAGGTGGTCCGGCTTAGCGCCTGTGCAGGTACACTAATTGCTATGGCTATGTTAAAGTACCAGCTATAAACACCCTGTATGCTATCGCCCGCCATGGAGCTTAACATTAAAGTATCTACTTTTTGCAATAGTACATATACCGCACTTGATATTAGAGTGAACGCCCCAAAGTTGACGATCTCACGTTTCTTAATGGCTGTAAATTTATAATCAGTTATGCGATGCGAGAAATGGCCCGTAGCAATAATACTTATCAACAATAAAAGCGAAATCAAGCCATTGCTGCCAATATACAGAAAAATAAAGTCCTGAAAGTTTATCCATTTAACGGCTATCATCAGCAAAAAAATGCTGGTAAGCAATCGCAGCACTACGTTTTGAAGAATATTTGAATAAATGGTTTGATACACTACCCTACCCGTCATCTCCAGATAATTAAATGCTATCACAAAAAACGAAAGCGGTATCATGTAATAATAATATTGGGCAAGCAAGGGCGATTTTTTAACAGTATAGGCCGATAATATGGTGGATTTAAATACAACATATAATAAAGTAGCACCGGCAAACCCTAGTAATGACAAGCCAACCGACCAATGAATAAAACCATTATGCCTACGGTCATCAGTACGGTAAAAAGGAAAATACTTGGCTAATATGCTTGGCACCCCCATTGAGGCTATAAGGGAGTACAATACAGATATACTGATGATCAAGTTATAAAATCCGTATTCTGCTGTGGTTGTTTTAATAAGCGGGAACAGTAAAACCGTGTTTACATAAGCTATTACCATACCCGCGTAGGATACGATAGTGTTTTTGTAAACCTGTTTTTTTACTATTCCCATTTGGCTATTAATATTTTATGCCGATGCGCCCCGTATAGTCAATACGGTTAAGCAATAACGGTAATTTTTGGGCGGCAATATATTCGTCAACCGCTTTGCGTGCGCCTTCCCAATGGCCATAGTCATCAATAATGATAACACCGCCCGGTACCAATAACGGGTACAAATGCTTTAACTCGTGCGCGGTTGATTCGTACCAATCAGTATCCAGTCTTAACAGTGCAATTTTACCCGGCAAAGTTTGCGGGATGCTATCCTCTACTTTACCTTTTACAAAGTGTACTTTAGCTGCCGGGTAGTTCAGGCTGCCCACGTTTTTCTGCACCTCCTCTAATGCCGAGTAGCACCAAACTGATGTGGGGTCATTTTTATCACTTTGGTCAAGCAATATACCGGCATCTGTTCCGGTAAATACTTTATCGGCCTCAGTTGGTTCAGACATACCTTCAAAGGTGTCGTATAAATATATTTCTCGGCTCTTATCGTCGGCTTTTAACAACGTATCAATGGCAGCCATAGTACTGCCACCGCGCCATACTCCACACTCTACAAAATCTCCGTCAATTTTATTATCAACCAAATATTTTACAGCATTACATAACGATGCAATACGCTCGGGCGTGGTCATAGTATAAGGCTGTACCTTTCGATATGTATCTACAACATCGTTATCAAAATCAGCAGGCAGGCCTTTAACTACCAACCGCGGATCGGGTTTCACCAAGTCGTAACCAAATTTATTAATAACTGTTCGTATAGCTTTTCGTAACATTTTTACTTATTGTTTATTGCTTGCTGTAGTATAACTGCTAAATTATTTATCCTGTTATTTATATCATAGTTTTTGCGGATATGCGCCGCTTCTTTATTACCAATATCTGCCGCTAACTGCACGTCACCTGCCAATTTCATCATATAATTTGCCATACCGGCCACATCGTGCTCGGGCACCAAATACCCTGTTTCGCCATTTATTACGGCTTCTTTAATACCGGCATGCATGGTACTAACAATAGCCAGGCCGCACGCGCCCGCCTCTAAAATAGTGTTGGGCGTACCTTCCATATCGCCGTCCGCAGCGGTTACCGAGTGCTGTACAAAGCAGCGGCTTTGGTGCATTAATTCCTGTATTTGTACTGCCGATAAAACACCTGTAAAGGTAACTTTATCATTCAAATTTAATTCAGCGGCCAATTGTTTGGTTTGTTCCGACAACGGCCCGGTGCCTACCATCCATAAACGAGCATCGCCAAATTTATCGGCAACAACTTTAAAACCTTTTATTACTGATGATGGCGATTTCTTTTCGACAAACCGCCCCACCGATAAAAAATTTCTCGCGGATGCTGCTACGTTGGTCTGGGTAAACTTGGTAGTATCAACGCCGTATGGATTTAATATTAGTTTATCAGCCGGCGCTCCTAATTGCCTAAGTGCCTCAACCATATCGCCTGACACCGCCACCAATGCGCTTGCGTAAGCGAATGACGTTTTATACCAGGGTAGATATTCGTTCACTGTATTATGATGGTGTACATCCGCGCCGTGATAATGTATTATCAATGGTACATTCGCCAACTTACAGGCATCAGTAACCATTGCGCCAACCATACCATATTCGGCCAGTACCACATCAATATTTTTTGCTTTCAGATAATTTACCAACGCATTGGTCCGTACCGCTATATCCTTTTTTTTGAAGACCCGCTTTTGTATCAAATAGCTTAATAAGCCAATTTTTGATTTAATGAGATAATTACCCTCATCATCATATACGGGGAAACTTCCTCCATATAAAACCTTCTTATTTCCGGGCAAACGATTGATATGCTCCTGAATAAAAGTTTCAGAAAAAGCGTCTTTATTGGGCTTTATAATACAGAGGTTAAATGGCTTCATACCACTTATTCAAGGGGTTTTTGTGCCAGCACCACATATAACGAGGCATCTCTGTCGCGCTGCGGCTGCGAGTTCCATTTATCAAATAGCAGGATAAGACACTGCATTATAACTGCCACGGGCGGTTTTAAAAATTGCGGCAGCTTATTGCAAATAGCATCCTGAAACAATTGTATGCCGCTTGCTGCCAAACCCATAATGCCATGAAACGAGATAATTTTAAAACCTTCAGCCTCCACGGTTTTTCTAAGTCCGGCACTGGTCCAGCGCCAGTAATCATTTGGTGTTGGGTGGTAAAACCAGTAACCGTGCGTAGTTAATATGATAGTTCCACCCGGTTTTAGTATACGCAGGGCTTCCTGTAAATATCCTCCCGGCGAATCCACATGCTCCAATACCTGGTTTGATAAAATAATATCTGCGTAATTATCGGGCAGTGTAGTTTTGCTGTCAAAATCTATATGATGCTCGGCTTTGGGGTTCATTTCCAGGTCAACACCCAGATACTTGCCTACCATAGGTTCAATAACCGAGCGGTATGGCATATCGCCGCAACCAAAATCAACCAATAATAAATTTTTATCAGTGGCGGTAAGTTGTTTAATATCTTTTATAGTAGCATCCCTTAACTGTTTAAGGTGTACATAGCGGGTGTGAAATATGGTGGGGGTTAGTCGGTCATTACCATTCATGGGGCTAATTTAAATGTTTTTATCGGTAATTAATTACGGTGTTGTATGGCATAAAAAAAGCGCCCCGAATTGTTCGGGACGCTTTATATTTTTAAACCGCTCAGTTATTGCGCCTGGAATTTTTTAGCGTTAATTCTGCGCTCGTTTTCGTTAAGGTATATTTTACGCATACGGATACTTAGCGGGGTAACCTCAATGTATTCGTCGGCCTGTATATACTCCATTGATTCCTCTAACGAGAATTTAATAGCAGGTGCAATACGCACGTTGGTATCGCTACCTGATGCACGCATATTGGTTAACTGCTTGCCTTTAGTTAAGTTAATAACCAAATCGTTATCACGTATGTGCTCGCCTAAAACCTGTCCTTCATAAACATCAACTCCCGGATCAATATGGAAACGACCACGATCCTGCAATTTATCAATAGCAAAGGCGGTAGTTTTACCGGTATCCATTGATACCAATACACCATTTAAACGGCCTGGTATTACGCCCTTCCATGGCTCATATGCTTTAAAACGGTGAGCCATAATAGCCTCGCCACCGGTAGCGGTTAGTACGTTGTTACGTAACCCAATAATACCACGTGCAGGTATATCAAACTCTAAGTGTTGCAAATCGCCTTTTGGCTCCATAACTAATAAGTCGCCTTTGCGCTGAGTAACCAGTTCAATAACTTTACCTGCAACATCACCGGGTACATCAACTATTAAAGTTTCAACCGGCTCACACTTAACGCCGTCAATTTCTTTAACAATTACCTGTGGCTGGCCTACCTGTAACTCATAACCTTCGCGACGCATGGTTTCAATCAATACAGATAAGTGCAGAATACCACGGCCATACACTAAATATGAATCGGGCGACTCGGTTTCAATAACCTTAAGCGCCAGGTTTTTCTCCATCTCTTTGTACAAACGGTCGCGCAGGTGGCGCGAGGTCACAAATTTACCTTCTTTACCAAAAAACGGCGAAGTGTTAATGGTGAACAACATATTCATGGTAGGCTCATCAATATGAATTACCTCCAGTTGTTCAGGTTTTTCAAAATCGGCAATGGTATCGCCAATGTCAAAACCATCAATACCTACTACGGCACAAATATCGCCCGCTTCTACCGAGGTAGCTTTAACTTTACCTAAACCCTCAAAAGTATATAGTTCTTTTATTCTTGATTTTTGGATGGTACCATCACGTTTTACCAATGATACCGGCATGTTTTCTTTAATAACGCCACGGGCAACACGGCCAATAGCTATACGACCCACAAATGAAGAATAATCTAACGATGTGATCTGCATTTGTAAGGTACCCTCGCTAATTGGCGGTGGCTGTATGTTTGCTAATATAGCGTCCATCAACGGGAAAATATCCGTAGTTGGTTTTTTATAATCGGTACTCATCCACCCTTGTTTTGACGACCCGTATATAACCGGGAAATCCAATTGGTCTTCAGTAGCTTCTAAGTTAAAAAACAACTCAAATATTTGCTCGTAAACCTCTTCGGGACGGCAGTTTTCTTTATCTACCTTGTTAACAACAACAATAGGCTTTAACCCTAAAGCCAATGCTTTTTGCGTAACAAAGCGGGTTTGAGGCATAGCGCCTTCAAAAGCATCGCAAAGCAATAAAACGCCATCGGCCATTTTTAATACGCGCTCAACCTCGCCACCAAAATCGGCGTGACCAGGGGTGTCAATAATATTGATCTTAACATCCTTATACATTACCGAAACGTTTTTTGAAACGATGGTAATACCACGCTCGCGCTCAAGGTCGTTATTATCCAGTATCAACTCGCCGGTTTGCTCGTTATCCCTAAAAATAGCGCAGCTGTGTAATATTTTATCAACCAAAGTAGTTTTGCCGTGGTCAACGTGTGCGATGATCGCAATATTTCTTATTTTTTGCATGAAATGCCCTTAAAATTTGGCGCAAAGGTAAGGTTAATTTACGGCAATTGAAAGCTTTTTCCGCTTTTAAAACGTGGCGCTGAGATAAATACGCCATGTCAAAGTAATTTTTTAAAAGCTTTATACCATAAATGATATATACACGTATATAAATTAATTGTATTAAATTTGTGACCATGAATTTTCAATTTATCATAGTTCTCCTATTATTCGGCACAGCGGTTTTTTACGTTTGTCGTATGGTTTACAAAAATTTGTTTACTAAAAAAAGCTGTGGTGGTAACTGTAAATGCGGGGTTGATTTTTCGGCTGTTGAACCTGATAAATCATTCAAATAATTTTCCAATTTTTACCTGTACCCTAATTACTTAAAATTACCACTTAATGCCCAATAAGCAGGTTTTTCAGGCTGACACACCCAACAGGTGGAACAGGTTTAAATGGCTAAGCCGCGCATTAATTTTATTGCTTGTTATAAGCGTTATCGGGGCTGTAATAACAATTACTTCTCGGCAGTACCCAAGCTTACCCAATCTAAATCCCTCGCCTAAAAAACTGTCAAAAGAAGAGTTGGATCGTTTAAAACGGTCGACCAAATACAAAGATTATAAAGTTCAAAAAAGCAAAATTGTAGCGTTAGCCAAGTCAAAACGCCTGCACCAGTTAAAACACCCCAATAATAAGAACCGTATAAACGCGGGCTTTTACAAAGCGTGGGAAAGCCAGGCCTTCAACTCACTTGCCGATCATATCAATAAACTGGACATGATCGTATCAGAAGGCTTTTTTATTAAGCCGGGTGCCGATACTATTATGAATAAAATAGATACCGGCCTCATCCATCTTAATAAAAAATATAAAAAACCGGTTATAGTATCAGTGTCCAATTATGTTAATGTTGACAATGTTAGCGGCTATTTTGATACTAAAAACGTTTATCGTATTATAAAAAGTAAAAAGCTGCGCACTATTTTTATAAATAGCCTTGTTGCTAATTTAAAGCGTTATGGCTTTAAAGGTATTAACCTGGATTTTGACGATATTAATAACCGCAACGCGGCTGATTATATAACTTTTGAGCGCGAACTTTATGCTACCCTTCATCCGTTAGGCTACCTGGTTACCCAAAATGTTATGCCCGATGATGACCAATACAATCTTGAGCTTTTACAGAAATATAACGATTATTTGTTTGTTATGGCTATTGACCAGCATACCGAACAAAGTAACGCCGGCGATATATCAAACCAGCATTGGGTAGAGGAACTGCTGGATAAAGTTTGCAGCCGTATACCCAGCGAAAAAGTAATATTAACCATTGCAGGCGGCGGGGTTGACTGGCCCGAAAACAGTATTGGTAAGCAGGTGGGTTATCAAACCGTAATAAGTACGGCCAATGAAAATAAAAGCAAAATCATTTTCGACCCGGTATCGGCAAACCTGCATTATATCTATTATGATCTTGACAGCCTTTTGCATACCGTTTATTTTACAGATGCGGCTACCAATTTTAATATCATCCGCATGGCGGATGATTGGGACACGGGTGGTGTGGCGCTGTGGCGAC
>NZ_JBDTJZ010000155.1:0-3705 GCF_039935595.1 Mucilaginibacter sp.
ACATACAGTACTTGGGAGCGGTTTTCAAGAAGTTATATATCAAAGAGCATTGGCAATTGAGATGCAAAAACAAGGCTTAACATTTGGTCGGGAAATAGAAATGACCATTTTTTATGAAGAAGTTTAAATTGGCAGAAGAAGAGTAGATTTTTACGTTGAGGATAAAATAATGGTTGAAATAAAGGCTATTGCTCTACTTGACGATTCTCATTTGGCCCAACTTATCAATTATTTAGAAGCTTATAATCTTCCAATAGGCCTGCTCATAAATTTTGGCAGTAAAAGCATGACATTTAAGCGTATATACAATACTAAGCATCCCGATAATGCGGCTTGCAAAAAAGTAAAATCATCTTAAAATATCTATACCAGAAGCCAGTAATCCTTAAATCATAAAAATCCCATAAATCATAGTCATTTTTGGAGCTTTTTTTGCTTGTATACTGTTATACTTCATTCTACATTCATGTCAGCAACTCATAACACAAAATACCCGGTAGTAGTAATTATAGGCGGCGGTTTTGGCGGGCTGCAGGTTGCCAAACAGTTGGAAGATAAACCTGTGGATGTTTTAATGCTGGATAAGCATAATTACAATACATTTCAGCCTTTGTTGTACCAGGTGGCTACCGGCAGTTTGGAGGCCGAGTCGATTGCTTTTTCGTTACGTAAAAACTTTGCCGACCAAAAAAACTTTCGTTTTCGTGTGGCCGAAGTATTCAAAATAAATCCCGATAAAAACAGTGTTACTACAAGCATTGGCGAGATAGCTTATGACTACCTGGTTATAGCAACCGGGTCAACCACCAACTTCTTCGGTAATAAGGATATTGAAAAATTTGCCATGCCAATGAAATCAATACCCGAGGCACTTAATTTGAGGTACCTTATACTGCAAAACCTGGAAGAAGCGGTGCGTACACCCGTTAAGGAAGACAGAGAACCTTTATTGACATTCGTGCTGGTTGGCGCGGGTCCTACGGGGGTTGAGTTGGCCGGCGCATTAGCCGAATTGCGTAACCACATTCTTACAAAAGACTATCCTGAACTGAAGAAAGAAGAAATGAAGGTTTACCTGGTAGATTTTTTACCTAAAGTACTGGGCCCGTTTTCTGACAGCGCATCAAAAGCGGCTAAAGATTTTTTAATCAAGATGGGCGTTAAGGTATTGCTTAACGTGAAGGTGGAAAGCTATGATGGAAATGAGATAAAATTTGAGGATGGCAGAACCATCCGCACCAAAAATGTAATATGGAGTGCCGGGGTAATGGGGGTTGTACCCGACGGCTTAGAAAAAGAGAGTATTGAGCGCGGCAACCGCTTAAGCGTTGACCCTATAAGCCGTGTTAAAGGAACAGAAAATATATTTGCCATTGGGGATGTAGCGGCTATGATTACTGAAGAAACCCCTAAGGGTCATCCCGGGGTAGCGCAGGTAGCTATACAACAGGGTAAACAAGTGGGTAAAAATATTATGCATATTATTACCGGCCAACCAACCGAACCGTTTAAATATAACGATAAGGGATCATTAGCCACTATTGGCCGTAATAAGGCGGTAGCCGATTTGGGCAAAATACGGTTCCAGGGATTTTTTGCATGGCTGGTATGGATGTTTGTACACCTCATATCGCTTTTAGGCGGCCGTAACAAGCTTATAGTATTGATTAACTGGGTGGCAAGCTATTTAAAAAACAATGGCGGCAGCAGGCTTATAATGCGCAAATTTGAAAGGGAAGAGTTACACAAAAAGGATAAGCAGACATCGAAGATTGATTAAATTACACTGTAATGCCCCATAACCACATAAAACTTACCAAGTGCCACCGCGCGATGCCCTGCATGGGCTTAATTTAATAAATTACAGGAAGCGATGGATTATTCGGTTAGAATAATTAATATGCTCGTTTACCTTTTCTGATCTTAATTGTTATTTTAGACTATTATTTAATCATGAGAAATAAATTTGTATTGCTATTTTTTTTAGGACTTGCATGCATATCTGCCAGCAACAAACCTCTTTTAAATTACGATTTCAAAGATATGGTAATGGTTAAAGGAAGTACTTTCCTTATGGGCCTGGACAGTGCACGATTAAAAAGTGATATAGATAGATTTAATGGCTCATTTGCATTTTTTTCGCAGGAATACCCCGCGATCAGGATGACAGTACCACCTTTTTATATGGATAAATACGAGGTTACAAATGCTGATTTCAAAAAATTTATTGAGGCAAACCCGAAATGGTCTAAATCAAACATTCCAGATAGTTTACACGATGGAAATTACCTTAAAGATTGGAAAGGGGATAAATACCCAAAAACAAAAGCTACTTACCCGGTTGTATATGTTTGCTGGTATGCGGCTAACGCCTTTGCCCAGTGGAAAGGCAAACGGCTGCCATCAGAAGCAGAACGGGAGAGTGCAGCCAAAGGTTTAATAGACAAAACTTATGAGTTTCCATGGGGAAATGCAGATGCCGACATTTCGAAAGCTAATTATAGCCAATCCAATATCGGCCATGCTGTGGCAACAGGTCGTTATCCGCCCAATAGCTTGGGCCTTTATGATATGTGCGGCAATGTGTTTGAGCTTTGCGAGGGCTCGTGGCGTGCTAATGACTATAAAATGAGGGCAGTTTTGAATAACCGCAAAATAACAGCACTTGACAGATTTAGGATAATTTCTCGTTACTCACAGGTAGATAGGAATAAAGTAGCGATACGGGGAGGTAGTTGGAATAGCCCTGCGGTTAATCTACGAACAACTTACCGGGAAAACTACCCGGTAACAAGTTGTACTGCCTATGTTGGATTTAGATGCGCTGCAACAATTGTTAATGTAAATAAATAGCCGCGCCCGCATAGGAGATAATTATTTTTTCACCATCTTAAAATGCTGTATCCCGGCTTCTTCAAACTGCGGTCCGGTTTTAACGAAGCCTGCTCTTTCATACAACGGCATAGCTTGTATTTGTGCATGCAGATAAATATGATTGGCATCAGCTGGCAGATTATTCAATACCGTTTTTACTAACTCCTGCCCAACGCCTTTTTCTCTAAACTCTTTTAATACCGCAAATCGTTCCAGTTTATACCCTTTATCAGTTTTGCGCCAGCGGGCGGCACCTGCGGGTGTGCCATTAACCGTTGCTAAAAAATGTGTGGATTCATCTTCGTGCTCCCATTCCAGTTCAGGCGGGCAATTTTGTTCAACTACAAATACCTGCCGCCTTATAGCGAATACTTTTTCGAGGTCGGGGCCGTCATTTACCTGGGTTACTGATATCATTTTTAGCCTTTGATGTATTGTAATGTGGTTTTAACTTATAGCTGCTAAGCTTTGTATTATGATTTTCTTCGGCAGCATCAATGGAGTGTGTACTGGTCAAATCGTCTTCCTTCTCTGCCAAGGTTGATAATTTAACATAAAACTTATGTAACCTATCCAGATCTTCTTCAGTCAGATCTTCTAAATTAACCATACGGTTACTTGCTCCCTGGTGCGATGCCACCAATTCATTTAACTTTAAATGTATAGCTTTTGAATCTTTATTTTGAGATTTCTGTATCAGGAAAACCATTAAAAAGGTAATAATGGTTGTACCTGTATTAATAATAAGTTGCCAGGTATCTGAATAATCAAATATAGGCCCGGTAACACCCCATATTACTATAACAGAAATGGCTGTAAAAAAAGCTGCCG
>NZ_JBDTJZ010000156.1:0-3316 GCF_039935595.1 Mucilaginibacter sp.
GGGGTACCCGGTTCTGTCGTCATAATGTAACACTATAACATTAAAATACTTGTTTTGTTGATTTGCTGACAATCTGTCACGCAATATTAAAAGTTTATGTATTTTTGCAACTCAAATTTTAATGATACGGTAAAAGTGGGCAAGCCAAAAACTCCTTACCAGATCATTAAAAAAGTATTTAAGCGGTTGCGTATTGATTCTATATCTCTTAAAGATATTAGCGTAAACTATATTAACAAAAGCAACCCTGTTACCAAACAAACGGCTTTAAAGCATTTGGATATTAATATATCCAATATTGTTGTGGATTCGCTTTCGGCGTTAGATAGCAACCGATTTTATTATACTAAAGGCATTGAGGTTACCCTGCATAATTATAAAATTGCAACGCCTGATAGTTTGTATAATATAGAATTGAACAAGGTATACTTCTCTACCGCCGAACGAAAAATTATACTGGATAAGGTTGCGCTAACCCCCAGGTATGACCGCACTGATTTTTACCGGAAAACAGGCAAAAGCGGGGATATATTCACTTTAAAATTTAATCAGATAGGCATTAATGATATTGACCTGCAACGCTTTCTGCGCGATCAAAAACTATATGCCAGCACCATGAATATCAACAAAGCCAATGTACAGATATACAGCAACAGCAACTATAAGG
Organism: Mucilaginibacter sp.; assembly: GCF_039935595.1. Lineage (GTDB taxonomy): Bacteria > Bacteroidota > Bacteroidia > Sphingobacteriales > Sphingobacteriaceae > Mucilaginibacter. The sequence goes on from NZ_JBDTJZ010000156.1 coordinate 668, forward strand.
GCAAAAAAACCAGTAAAATTGGTAAGGACCCACATCAGGAACTGCAGAAGGTGGCACTGGATATGAAATTGGATAGGTTAAATATTAAAAACACCAACATTCAGTATGCGGAAACGGATGCTACATCCGGCTATACAGGGGTTATTAATTTTAGCAATACCAACGGCTATATTTTAAATGTAACTAATGATGATGCCATAAAAAAGAAAAATCAGTTTATGGTGGCACGTATAAATACGCACTTTATGGATGTGGCCCCCTTACAGGTAAATTTTAAATTTAACTTAACAGCTAAAAACGGCGCATTTAATTACTCGGGCACATTGGGAAAGTTTGACGGCAAGGTGTTAGACAAACTGGTTAAACCATTGGCTATGGTGCATGTGGTGTCTGCCGATGTAGAACGGTTAACTTTTAATGTTAACGCTAACAATTACAACGGAAAGGGCAAGCTTGAATTTTATTATAAAAATCTTAATGTGCAATTGCTTAAAAAAGTTGATGGTAAACCCGGACTACAAAACCAGGGGTTGATATCAAAAATTGCCAACGCACTGATCATAGAAAATGACAATCCTGATAAAAAAGGCAACTTCAGGCCGGGGCCAATTGAGCTGAAACGCGAACCTACGGTATCATTTTTTAGCTTTTTATATATGGGCTTGCTTGATGGCCTGAAACCAAGCGTTGGTTTTGATAAAAAAACAGAAGGAAAAGTTAACACAGTTATAACAAAAGTTGGTAACCTTATTGATAAGTTTAATAAATTTAAAGAAGAGCGAAAGCTTAGAAAAGAAGAACGCCAAAAAAAGCGCCAGGCAAAAAAGGATGCTGAAACAAAAACCAAACAGGAAACAAAAAACTAATGGCTTTAAATTTTATTAAGCATACCTGGCAAAAAATTGTTTTAATTACCGTAGCAATAGTGGTTGCTATAGTATTACTGTTGGCTTTGCTGGTAAATATATATTGGTCGCCAATATTGGCTTCTAAAGTAAAAATAGCCGTTACAAGCAGCAGCGACAGCCTATATACGGTTGATTTTGCCGACGCCAAGTTGCATATATTACAAGGTAAAATAGTTTTATATGATATTAATTTTAAACCAGATACGGCAGTATACAACCGCCGCAAAAAGCAACACCGCGCGCCCGATAATTTGGTGAGCCTGCATGTAAAGCGCCTGGTTTTATCGCATATACACCCTTTTGCGTTATACTTTAAGCACATACTTAATATTGACCAGATCATATTTAGTGCGCCTGATGTTGATATACGTCATCAACCTATTATTGATACCATTCCTGCAGATAACCGCACTTTATGGCAAAAGCTCAATAAAACCCTGCACCTGGTACATGTAGGGCAAATTTTATTAAATGATATTAAATTCAGGTATGATGACCGTTCGGGCATTAAACCCGCCGTATCTGAATTAAAGGAAATGAACTTAAAAGGCAACGACCTGCTTATTGATTCGGCCACACAAAAAGACACATCCAGGCTTTTATATTGTAAGGATATTGTTGCCAATCTGCATAATTACAAAGGCAAAACCAATGATGGTTTATATACTTATACCTTTAACTCATTAACCCTCTCTACCTATAAGTCGCAATTAAATATAGAGGGCCTGGCGTTAGAACCTGAAAACGATTTTTATAAAAAGAGCCGGAAAGAGCGTTTTAGGGCAAGTATAGACTCATTACAACTTAATCATTTTGATTTTTTAGCTTATCATAAATACCATCGGCTACGCGCATCCAATTTTATGATCAATGGTGGCAACCTCGATATTTTTGCAAACCCGAACAAACCCATCGAACATAAAAACAAGACGAGTAGCTTCCCTAACATGGCTATTTACAAAATACCGTTTGATATTAAAATTGATACGCTGCTTGTAAACCGAACCAAGGTAACATATGGCGAGTTTAACCCAAAATCGCATAAAGCGGGTGCAATTACTTTTAATAATATACACGGTAAATTTCTAAACGTTACCACCAATAAAGTCGCCCTGCAAAAAAACAATATAGCCACAGCACAAATCACCTCCAATTTTATGGATAGGGGTAAATTAAGTGTTTTTTTTACCTTTAATTTAACCGATAAATCGCTACCCTACAGCTATAAAGGTAAAGTTGGACCAATGGATCTGCAAGCTATTAACCCGGCTACTATGCCACTGGCTATGGTAAAAGTCACCTCAGGCACTTTAAAGGAGTTTACCTTTGATATAAAAGGCGATGTTAAGCGGGTCGGGGGTAATGTGGCTTTGCTGTATAACAACCTTAAAGTAAAACTACTCAAAGCTGATACCGTGAACGATGTGCTTAAACGCAAAACTATCGAATCATTATTTGCCAATGTATTTATTATAAAGCATGATAACCCGGATAACGTGGGCGGTGTGCCGCGATCAGTTAACGTAAGTTATGTACGGTCCGCGGAGTTTCCGTTTTTTAAAACCATTTGGCAAACATTACTGGCGGGTATAAAACCTTGTGTGGGTTTAAATGCCAGGGTTGAGCGTGCCACTACCGAGCTGATGGACAAGAAGGAACTGAAAAAAAAGAACCGCTTAATTAAAAAAGAAATGCGCAAGGAGCGCCGGGCCGGGCGAAAATTAAAAAGACAGCAAAAACG